>JAGCSI010000035.1 GCA_017964255.1 Bacteroidales bacterium
AACCAGCTTTTTTTTCGACGAACAGTCGAGCGTTAAGTGTTTTATTCATAACGAAATAAAGAAAAATGCAAGTTATTTTACAGTCATTTTCAAGATATTGATTTCAGCCTGGGTCAGGAATCTCCATTTTCCACGAGGCAGATCTTTTTTGGTCAGACCGGCGAAAACCACACGGTCGAGTTTCACCACCTCATAACCGAGGAATTCGAATATTCTTCTGACGATTCTGTTTTTTCCGGAGTGAATGGTGATGCCGATAACTTTTTTGCTTTCATCCACATATTCCACCTCATCGGGAGTAATGACGCCGTCTTCCAGCTCGATACCTTCACGAAGGGCGCACATGTCGATGTTGGCGAATTTCTTGTTCAGCTCCGCGGAATAGGTTTTTTCGATGCCGTGTTTGGGATGGGTCAGCTTCTTGGTCATGTCGCCGTCATTGGTGAATAGCAGCAAACCCGTGGTGTTTTTGTCCAATCTGCCGACAGGATAAATGCGTTCCTTGCAGGCTCCGCGCACCAAGTCCATCACATTTTTGCGACCTCTTTCGTCGTCGGTGGTGGTGATATAGTCTTTGGGCTTGTTCAGCAGCAGATACACGGGTTTTTCGTTCTGAAGGATATGGTCACCATAGCGAACCACATCGGTGGGGCGGACTTTATAGCCCAACTCGGTCACGATTTCGTCGTTCACACTGATAGCGCCGGTAGTGATGAGCACATCGGCCTCGCGGCGGGAACAGATGCCGGCGTTGGCGATATACTTGTTCAAACGCACCAGACCCTGGTTCTCATTGTCCGTGAGCGACAGCACCTTTTGTTTCTGTGGCGAGGTGCGGCCTTCGCGTTGTCTGCGGGCCACAATTTCGCTGAGAATCTCGGACTCGGCGGTCACATCTCTGCGTTTCTTGCGGGGAGCGGCTTCTATGTCTTTGCCTTTGAAAGCAGGCCTCTCAGTCCGCTTGGCACCGAATTTCCGTGTACCGGTAAACTGACGTTCTCCTCCCTCATCTTTGGGTTTGGAGAAGCTCCTTTTGGTACGGGGAGCTTTTTCAGTGGTGCTGGTCGTTTTGCGGAAAGAGCGCTTCACACTCTTTTCTTCTTCGAAATCTTTATCGGATACTTTCCGGCGGGTTCTTGTCGCTGGTTTTTCCGTTTTGGCAGTGCTTCTGGTGCCTCTTTTGGCTCCAAATTGGCGTGTTTTGGGTTTATCACCCTTTTTTTCTTCCATTTTTTTCAGGTCAGTAGCAGATTATTTATGTTGAATGTTTTTTCCACAATCGTCAACGATGATTTTGTACCATTTATCAGGATAATTGGGATGTTCGGGAGATTCACACTGAGGCACTTGGGTGTCAGTTTTGACGAATTTGCCGTTCTTCTCCACTTTGACATTACCATCGTTGTATTTCACTAAGAGATATTCGAACAGATGATTCCAGGCGTTGCAAACTTCCTGAGTGCAGCGGTTGGAAATGTCGTTGATGCGTTTCTGGGCTTTGGCGGGATCATTTTTGAAGAGTTCCACCATGTCTTTTTCCATCTCGCGGATGTTCTTGACAGCACCGTTCTCATATTTGTTCTGTTGCTCGTTCACATGTTTGATCATGTCGCTGTAGCGGGTATAAACCAGCTGGCTCACCTTGGTGAAAATCCAGTAGGCGGCGGTAGGAGAGTAATCTACCATAGAGCCGTTGCCTTCGCGAACAGCCTCCGGAATTTCGGTGATACCGCAGAACATGGGGATATAGCAGCTGCTGGCGGCATCGTCAACGCCGAACCAGAATATGCCACCGAACTTGTCGGGCAGCCAACTGCGGGCCTGGGCCACAAAGGAGAAGCCAGTCTGCTGGGTGGCAGTGGCACGTTCGTGGATATATTCTTTGCCATTGTATTTCCAGGTCATGGGACGCCAACGGTAGGGGCAAGCGAATGGACCAGCACCGATATCCTGGGTCATGTCCATGGAAGTGCCTTCAAAATGGTCGCGCATCAGCTGCATCACATCGGTCACGTCAACTTTTTGGGCGGGCTTGATCCACAAGGGGAAACGATGGCTCAAATTGTCACCACGGGCATAGTCTTCATATTGGGCCATCAGTTCGGGATTGCAACGGTAGAAAGCGGCCCATACACGGGATTCGCAGAAGCGGGCAGCCTCAAAGTCAATGGGTGCGTAGGCGTCGCAGAAGCTGAATTCAGCATCGGGAGCTTTGGGGTCATAGTAACCTTTCAGCTTGGCGAAGGAAATAACATCGGCAGCATATACCGTTTCAATTTCAGGATTAAAAATCATCTTGTCGATGTCCTTGTTGGTGATAGAAGTTTTGCCGTCTCTCAAGGGGAAAGTGGTGATACGGGCTTGGTTGGCATGGCCGCTGATATAGCCGTCGGGAATACGACGGGCTACCCAAACAGCACCATTGGACCAGCCTTTGACCAGCTTGCCCTTGGCATCTCTCATTTCAGGACCCTTGCCGATGATTTCGAAAATCCAGGCTTCGTTGGGGTCGATGATAGAGAAAGACTCACCTTCGCTGCAATAACCGTAAGACTCAATCAGGAAATTCAGCACCTTGATAGCCTCGCGGGCATTCTTGGCACGTTGCAAAGTGATATAAATCAGTGAGCCATAATCAATCATACCGGGGGTGTGCCATAATTCCTCACGACCGCCATAGGTGGTTTCACCGATGCACAACTGGTGCTCATTCATGTTGCCGACCACAGAATAAGTATGGGTCACCTGAGGGATTTGTCCCAGCAGTTTGCCAGTGTCCCATTCAACTACGTCCATCAAAGAGCCAAGCGGATAGTCGGCAGCGGGACGATAATACAGCTCACCGTACAGGGAGTGTGAGTCGGCGGCGTAGGAAACCATGACGGAGCCGTCTTTGCTGGCACCTTTGGTGATGATGAAGTTGGTGCAGGCCATAGCCTGAAAACCGGCCATGAACAGCAGGGCCGCGATGATAACGAAAACTTTTTTCATATCGGATGAAACTTATTTGTTAAGTAAAAATTGATTCACGTTAGGTACAATCAGCAAGGGCATAGGTGAGTTGTTGACCACCTGGCGGGTGTTGCTGCCCATCCATACACTCGAAAGATCATTCTCTTCCTCACGCATGATCACCATCAGGTTCACATCCATTTTCTTGGCCGTATTCAACAATGCGGAAATAGAATCTCCAGGAACATCCAGTGTTTGAACATCATATCTCACATTGGCTTTCTTGCACATGGAAGCGGCATGGTTCAGCTGCACGTTAATCACATGCTTGATGTCATTGGTGACAGGGTTGATGACACCTAAGAGACAAATCTTGGCATTGAAATCTTTGGCGAATTCAATGGCGATTTTCATCTTCTGCAAGGTTTCGAAGCTGGTGTCGATGGGAACCAGAATCTCTGTCAGGTCACGGTTGATTTCGATGCCTTCACGCAAAATCAGCACGGGCACTGTGGTCAGGTTGATGGTTCTAAAGGCGTTGCTGCCTACAAAGAATTCTTCGAATCCTGACACACCGTGGGTACCCATCACAATCATGGCTTTGTTAAGATTGGAGGCGTATTTGCACAATTCTATTGCAGGTTTGCCTTCCAGAACAATGGAGGTCACCGAACTTTCGGGAGCTTCAGTCTTGCATTCTTCCACCCACTGGTTCAGTTTATCCCGTACAGTTTTCATGTAATTGTCGGTTGTGGTGCTCACCGCCAGATCTGTTTTCATAGCAGCGGTTTTCACCCACGCCAAGTGCAGTTTGGCCTTGTTTCTCAACGAAATAGCCACGGCATGCTTCATGGCGTTATACGAGTTTTTGGAAAAGTCAATTCCCACTACAATATTTTTCATAATTTTCAGTTTTTGTGAATATCCTAATTAACCGACAAAGATACAAAAAATTCTTGAATAGCGGGTAACATTTTTAAAAAAGGATTTTGCTGAGGTCAAAAAGGAGAACAATACCGCTTAAAGAAGCCAGTCCCAACCAATAGTAGATTTTCTTTTTTTTCTGAAAAAGAAGATAGAAGAAAATGATACACAGATAAATCAGCAACATCTGTACCCACGAGATATGGATGTTTTCCGTGACTGATCCCGGCAGCTTTTCGATGGATTGAATCAGAAAATTCATCAATTTGATTTCATGGGTCAATAGCCAGGCTAGGAAGTTGGAAACCACAGGAATAAATGATACCGCCAGCAGGCATACTCCGCTGACCACCACCACAAACGATAATGTGATGACAGACAAATTGGCCAGGAGAAAATAGTTGGGAAACTGCCCGAAGGTATAAACTGAAAGAGGAAAAGTGGCCAGTTGCGCTGCCACCGATACGGTGATGAGGTTCCAGAAATAGTTGACAATTTTGCTTTTGGGTTCCCATAATTCTACAAATTTTTGCTGAAAAATGACAATGCCGAATACTGCCGTATAACTCAATTGAAAGCCTGTTTCAAAAATCAATAATGGATTGATAATCAATAGTATAAATAATGAGGCGAACAAACTGTGGAAAATGTTGGTGTTGCGTCGTAGCATTCCTCCGATGGTGACAAAGGAGAACATGGTGGCGGCACGGGTCACCGAGGGTGAAAGTCCTGTGATACAGGCATATACCCAAATAAAAAGCATTAAGAGTATAGCTTTCAGCAGTCGCAAAGCTTTGGAATATTCCAGCGGCTGCAACAGGAAGTTCAAAATCATGAAAATCACCCCGACATGCATGCCCGAAACGCATAGAATATGGCTCACACCAGCGGAAGCATAGCTGGCTTTCAGTTCCGCTTCCATGGTTTCGTTGTTGCCTAACAGGATGGCGGTAATAACGCTGTACTCATCGCCACTCATGCCGGCATCGGCAAAAATCCGCGAGAAATAATGCTGTATTCGGTAGGCTTGATTCCGGACAGGGTTTACTTCGAAGCGACCGATTTTCCGCCATTTGTTTTTGGGCACATAGCCGGAAAAGAAAATCCCCTTCCGCTGCATGTATTTTTTGTAGTCAAAAGCGTGCGGATCTTTGAAATTTTCAATTTCTGCTATTTTGGAGCGAATGATTACCACATCGCCGTAGTCGGGCGGGTGCAGACTGTCCTTGGCAAAATATAATACCGCCTTTTGATTAATAGCTTGTCCATCAGTGCTTTGTGTTATATTCGCCAGGACTTTGAAACTTTTGGCTTTGGGTACGGGGTGGTCGATGATTTTGGCCACAAAAGTCGGTTTTTCTTCAAAAATTTTCTTGAAAGATACCACATTGTCGTTCCGAAAGCGGATACAGGTAAGGCAAAAGCCGGCTAGAATGAACATTATTTGCAGAAAAACACCGGACAAAAGTGTGGTGGTAAGGGTCTTTCTATGCTGAAGCAACAAAGCAACAAGCCAGCAAGCACTCATCAGCGACAAAGTTGCCAGCCTTGATAGTTCAAGCGGCGTCCAATATGCCATCCCCACACCCAAGGCGAAGGGTATCAGCAAACGCAGTATCGGGTAGTTCTGGAAAAACATGATGTACTAAATTTAATCGTACAAAAATACAAGTGATTGATTTAAATTTCAATACGTAATATATTGATTTTTAACTATTTGAATTATGCATATTTTATTTCAAAAATTGTATTTTTATCCCTCAGAATCTGTCATTTTTTGAAAATTAACAAAATGAAGAATAAATAAAAAAAATAAAATTTTTTCGGAGACAAGAGGTGAAAATTCATATCTATTATAGAAAAATGTTGTACCTTTGCAAATTGAAAAAAATAGAAATGGAATATACTGTAATTTTAGAAAAAATGGACAATGGCTGGTGGTTTTGCCAGTGTGAGCAAATTCCAGAAGCGGTTACTCAGGGAGAAACTATCGAAGAGGCTAAAGAAAATATCAAAGAAGCAATAGAATTGGTTTTGGCAGCAAAAAAGGAACTCACTCGCAAACAGTTTACAGGACGTCGTATTCTACGTCGCAAAATCGCAGTTCTTTAATGAAACGTTCGGCACTTGTGAAGTACTTAGTTGAGAATGGTTGTTCCCTGTTCAAAGAAGGAAGTAATCATACTGTGTTCATTAATAACAGAGGAAATGGCATTTCATCGGTACCGAGACATACAGAAATAGGCAATAGACTTGCAGAAGAAATATGCAAACAGCTAGGAATTCCAAAAATCAAATAAAGTTAAACACAAACAAATAATAATCAGCATGATAAAAGACGAATTTATTAAAAGACACAACGGTCCGAGCGAAGCAGAGACCGCCAAGATGTTGGAAACCATTGGTGTGAAATCCATGGACGAACTTATCGAGAAAACGGTTCCCGCCGCTATCCGCCTGAAAGAACCCCTGGCTCTGCCCGATGGTTTGACAGAATACGAATACCTGAAGGAAGTCAACGCCCTGATGGCCAAGAACAAGGTGTACAAATCTTACATCGGTATGGGTTATTACAATACCTGTGTTCCTTCCGTGATTTTGCGTAATATCTTTGAGAATCCGGGCTGGTACACCGCTTACACTCCCTATCAGGCTGAAATTTCACAGGGCCGTATCGAGGCGCTGTTGAACTTCCAGACCATGATTTCCGACCTGACCGCCATGCCTTTGGCCAACGCTTCTCTGCTGGACGAGGCTACCGCTGCCGGTGAGATGATGCTGATGTTCTATCACAGCCGTACTCGCGAGCAGGTGAAGAACGAGGTAAAGAAATATTTCGTTTCAGAGGATGTTTTCATGCATTCTTTAGGTGTGATGAAGACCAACGCCGCTCCTCATGGCATCGAACTGGTGATTGGCAAGGCCGACCAGATTGAATTGGACGACACTTATTTTGGCGCTATGGTGCAGTATCCGAACCAGCATGGTGCTATCCACGACTATACTGAATTTGTGAAGAAAGCCAAGGCTCACAACATTTTCGTGGGTGTGGCTACCGACTTGCTGGCACTGACCCTGCTGACTCCTCCGGGAGAATGGGGTGCCGACTGTGTGATGGGTTCTACCCAGCGTTTCGGCCAGCCGATGGGCTTCGGCAGTCCCGCCGCCGGTTTCTTCGCTTGCCAGGAAGTGTTCAAACGCCAGATGCCGGGCCGTATCATCGGTATCACCGTGGATGCCGAAGGCAAACGCGCTGTGCGTATGGCTCTGCAAACCCGTGAGCAGCACATCAAACGCGAAAAAGCAACTTCCAACATCTGTACCGCCAGCGCACTGACCGCCATCATGGCCGGTTTCTATGGCATGTGGCACGGTGCTGAAGGATTGAAGAGCAAAGCCACCAAGATTAACGTTTTGGCTGGTGTGCTGGAACGTGAAGCTGCCAAATATGGTTTCAAGCAGTACAACAAGGTGTATTTTGACACACTTTGCTTTGAAGTGCCCGAAGGCGTAACTATTCCGGATGTGGAGAAGGTGGCTCTGGAGCATAAAATCAACTTCCATTACTGGTGCGAATGCTGCTTCACCATCGCTTTGGACGAAACCGTTCAATTAGAGGATGTGAACGAAATTCTGAAAGTGCTGGCCGAGGCCGCTCACAAGGAATTCCACGAATATGTTTGCCAACAGTGCGCTAATCCGGCATTGAATATTCCGGAAAGCTTGCAGCGTAAATCCGCTTTCATGCAGCACGAAATCTTCAACAAGTATCATTCAGAAACAGAAATGATGCGTTATATGAAGAAACTGGAAATCATGGATTTGTCACTGAACAGAGCTATGATTCCGCTGGGATCTTGCACCATGAAGCTGAACGCCGCTGCCGAAATGCTGCCGTTGAGCTGGGCCAATGTATGCAACATCCATCCGTTTGCTCCCGCCGATCAGGCTGAGGGTTATCTGGAAATGATTGCTGAGGTAAGTCAGTGGCTGGCCGTTATCACCGGTTTCAAAGCTGTTTCACTGCAACCTAACTCTGGTGCCGCTGGCGAATATGCCGGTATGACCGTCATCAGAAATTACCATATCTCCCGTGGCGAAGGCCATCGTAATGTTTGCTTGATTCCCGCTTCCGCTCATGGTACCAACCCGGCTTCTTCCGCTAAGGCTGGCAACCAGATTGTGGTGGTGAAATCAACCGAACACGGCGAAATTGATGTGGAAGACCTGCGCGCCAAAGCTGAGGAATACAAAGACAGACTGTCTTGCCTCATGGTGACCTATCCTTCCACCCACGGTGTGTTCGAAGAGGCTATCCTCGACATCATCAAGATTGTTCACGACAATGGCGGTTTGGTGTATATGGACGGTGCCAACATGAATGCCCAGGTAGGTCTGACCTCTCCGGGAACCATGGGTGCCGATGTGTGCCACCTCAACCTGCACAAAACCTTTGCCATGCCTCACGGCGGTGGCGGCCCTGGTGTAGGACCTATCGCAGTGTGCGAAAAGCTGGTGGACTTCCTGCCCAACCATGCCATTATCGAAACAGGTGGTCAGCATGGCAGCCAGGTGGCTTCCGCTCCTTACGGTAGCGCTTACCTTCTGCCCATCACTTACGCCTACCTCAAAATGTGTGGTGGCAAGGGCTTGACTGAAGCAACCAAATACGCTATCCTGAATGCTAACTATATCAAAGCCCGTCTGCAGGGTCACTACAAGATTCTGTACACCGGAACCAATGGCATGTGCGCTCATGAGATGATTCTCGATTGCAACGAATTCGACAGAAATGCCGGCGTTCAGGTGGGCGATATCGCCAAACGTCTGATGGACTACGGTTTTCACGCACCTACCGTGGCTTTCCCGGTACATGGCACTTTGATGGTGGAACCCACCGAAAGCGAGCCGCTGAGCGAGTTAGACCGTTTCTGCGACGCCATGATTGCTATCCGTCAGGAAATCGCTGACATTGAAAGCGGCAAGGCAGACCGTGTGAACAATGTCATCAAGAGAGCTCCGCATACCATGAGCGTGGTTTGCGCTGACACTTGGGACAGACCATACACCCGTCAGCAGGCTGCCTTCCCGATTCCTCACGATGACAAATACTGGCCCACTGTGAGCAAGATTGACGATGCTTACGGAGACAGAAATTTGGTTTGCCGTCTCGACAAATAATATTGGATGAAAGCTTATAGGCTGGTTCTTATCTTCCTGTTTTTGACCTTGATAGCTCGGGGTCAGGAACAGGAAGATAGTTTATGGGTATCTCTGCAGGAAGTGGAGGTGAGTGCCGGTATCAATCCAGCCGATAAGATTATTGACAGTGTCATCAAATACAGGGAACTGAACAGCCCTTATTCCAATTCCTCGTTCAAAGTCACCCAATACCACAAATTTTATGTCACTCGCTATCACCCCGATAGCATGCAGCTGAAACCTTATTATCTGCTTAACGAGAGTGTCAACGAATTGTATTACAAAAGACCCTTGAGGGAACATCAGAAGATCATCGCCTCCAAAACTTCTGTGGCACGTAATCCCATATTGTCGGTATTGCTTACATTGAGTCAGACTTTTAGTTTTTATCGCAGTGATTATGTGGAAATTATAGGCGTAAAATATGTGAATCCTATCGCTAGAGGAACTCACAAATTATATAATTTCCAATTGCAGGATACACTTGTTTCCGGACAAGACACCGTTTTTGTGATTGCTTTCGCCTCGAAGCCCAAGCTTGTGTTTAATGCTCTGCAGGGCTTATTGTACATCCATTCGGGAACTTATGCCATGACAGAGGTTTTTGCCAAGTCTGCCAAGGATTTTGAATCATTTCCCGTGAAAATCATTCAGAAATACAAGAAAGATTCATTGACAGGTACTTGGTTCTCTTCAGAATTACAGGCTCAAATTATTTATGACAAAAAACTTTATGCCAGCAGCCCTTTGATAGTCCAGTCTTTGATTACGACAAAAGAAATACAAACGGATATCGAGATTGATAACAAAATCTTCAATATGGAGGATGTGGTGGTGGTGAAAGAAGGGTCTGAAAATGAAGAGAAAACCCTTGAAAATTTCCGTAACGGAACCATCACGCCTGTGGAACAGAGAACGTATGAAATTGGGGCACAGATTCAGAAAAAAGTTAAGATTGACCGTAAGCTTTTCTTCTTGCAGACTTTGGTTTCCGGCCATTTTGCTGTGGGATTCGTCAATGTTGATGTCACCAGCCTGGTGGATTTCAATAATCAGGAGGGTTTTCGCCTGGGAATGAGACTTGCCACCAATGAGAAGTTTGCGAAAGAAATCAGTTTTGGCGGATATTTTGCCTATGGTTTGAAAGATGAGAAATGGAAATGGGGTGGCAATATGGAGATCCTGCTTTCTGAAAAAGCCAACAGCACCTTGCGGATCACTTATGCCGATGATGTATTCGAAAGCGCTGGAACCAAGATTTTTAACAGAAAATACATGCTGTTCGACGGTCAGTTTTACCGCCGCTGGCTGATCACCAAGTTTGACCGGTCTAAGATTGCCGCCGCCGACTTCCAAATCAATATAATCAAGCCATTGTCGCTCCATGCGGCTGTTCGGTATAGCCGGAATCAAACTTGTTTTGACTATAACTACAAGGCCCCGTTGAATCCCGATTTGGAATCATCGTATCAATACACAAATTTTGAGTTGCAGTTAAGTTTACGTTTAGCATTCAAGGAGAGAAAGCTGAAATCAGAAAGTTTCACTTTTGTGGGAAATTCCCCGTATCCAGTGGTCACTGTCAATTTTTTTCGGGGTATCAAGCATGTCCTGGGGAGCGAATTCAATTACAAAAAGTTGAATATCAGCATTACGCATAAACAAGTTTATAAACGCTTTGGATACTCTGAAATTTGTTTCGCTGCGGGTACAGTTATAGGGGATGTGCCCTATTCTTTGTTGTATGTTCCTCATGCCGGTGGTAATGTTAACTGGGGGAAAAGCCATCTTAATTTTGGTTTTGACGGGAAAGACCAGTTCGCGGCTATGGAAGCCAACGAATTTCTTTCCAGCTCGTTTGTCTCCGTTTTTTTCAGACATTGTTTCGGGAAACTGAATAGAAACAGCCGATACAATCCTAAAATTGTCTTGTGCCAGAATATCGGCTACGGATGGTTAAAACATCCTGAAGATCATTATGGTGTGAATTTTAAAACTATGGAAAAAGGCTATTTTGAGTCAGGTATTGTGGTGGAGGATTTGCTGGTATTGTTGAAATGCCTTTCTTTCGGGGCTGGTGTTTTTTATCGCTATGGACCATACGCCCGGGACAATCAATTTGAGAATTTTGCGTTTAAATTGAGATTCTGCATCTCCATGTAGAGACGCGGCAAGGTACGTTTTCATAATGGAATGTGGGGTTTAACAAAGGTAGAGACGTTTCACGAAACGTCTCTACAAACAAAAAAACACAGATTCGCAAGACATTCAAGAAAAATGTGTAATTTTGCAGGTTATTCAGAATAAAAAATGAAAAGGATATTTCTTATAGTAAGTTTGATATTTTTCAGTCTTGGGGCCGGTTTCGCCCAAAGGTCTGAAATAGGGGCGTTTGTGGGTACCTCTTTTTATATTGGCGACTTGAGTCACTCCACTATTTTCTCGGAATGCGGTATTGCGGGAGGTGTGGTGTATCGTTACAATTTCTCCCCTCGTTGGGCGTTGAAGGCCAATATCATGTTCGCCAAAGTCCATGCCAGCGATGCTGTGAGCAACGGTTCTTATGAGCGTAACTTGAGTTTCAAGTCTCCGATTACCGAATTGTCAGTTCAGGCGGAGGTGAATTTTCTGAAGTTATATAACAAAAAAGGCTATAATCGTTTTTCTCCTTATGTATTTGCTGGAGTGGCGGTCTTTTCTTTTAATCCGCAGGCGGAACTCAATGGGAAAACATATGATTTACAGCCTTTTGGCACGGAAGGCCAAGGTTTGGTGCCAGGAAAAAAAGAATACGCTTTATGTAGTTTTGCTATCCCCTTTGGTATAGGACTGAAGGTGAATATCGGCCGTTATGTGTCCTTGGGCGCAGAGTGGGGTGTTCGTTTTACTTGCACGGATTACCTGGATGATGTGAGCGGAACTTATTATGATAATGAGTCTTTGCGTTTGGAACGTGGGGATATTATGGCGGATCTGGCCGACCGTTCCCCGGAAATCGGTTGTGACTTGCATAAAAATGGCACCCAGCGTGGAAATTTCAACACGACAGACTTCTATTCGTTCTGTGGGGGTACCATCACGTTCAAGATTGGAAACGAAGATCATGTTTGTGATCTCAAACACAAAGTCAGTGTGCGCCACAAATTAGGCAGAAAAAGATAAAAATCACATATTCTGATGAACGACATTATCAGCAAAATAGACAAATCGCATGTGCCGGAACATGTGGCCATTATCATGGATGGCAACGGACGCTGGGCGAAACAACATGAAAAAGAGAGGTTCTTCGGCCATCAGCAAGGGGTTGAGGCGGTACGTACAGCCATTAAAGCCGCTGCGGAAGTGGGCGTGAAATACCTAACCCTCTATACTTTCTCAACCGAAAACTGGAATCGCCCGAAAGAAGAAGTGGACGCTTTAATGTCCCTTCTGGTTTCAGCAGTCCGTAATGAAATGGAAAGCCTGAAGAAAAACCAAGTGAGAATGAAGGCTATCGGCGATTTGGAATCCTTGCCTGTAGAATGTTATAACGAGTTTCAGCATCTGGTGGAGGAAACTGCCAACGACACGGGTTTGACAGTGATTCTGGCCCTGAGCTACAGTGGCAGAAGCGAGCTGACCCACGCTGCCCGGAAGATGGCCATGGAGGTGAAAAATGGTCAACTGAACCCCGAGGATATCACCCCTGAAATTGTAAGCAAACACTTATATGACAGCGAAATACCTGATCCTGATATCCTTATCAGAACAGGTGGAGAATACCGTATCAGCAATTTTCTGTTGTGGCAGCTGGCTTATTCGGAGTTTTTCTTCCTTCCTATCATGTGGCCTGAGTTCAAGAAAGAGGATTTGTGGCAGGTGATTCTGGACTTCCAAAGCCGTGAACGCCGCTTCGGAAAAACCGGTGAACAGATCCAGGCAAAGTAAGTGCGAACACTATTCCGCAAAGCCCTTGAAAATACCAAAAAATTTTGCTATCTTTGCAGGCTAATTTTTAAAATAGGATGAAACCAAAAAGTTGGCTTGTTTGGATAGCTGTGCTTTTTATATCTATTTGTGGATTAAGAAGTTATGCTCAAATCGTGGTCTCCTCGCAAGACGGGGTGCCCCCGATTGACATTGACTATTTGTCCCCAAAAAAATATGAAATCGGCGGTATCACTTCTACGGGCAACGCCAACTTCGACCAGCGAATGCTCAATTTCGGGGTGGGCAGTGTCATCGAAATTCCGGGTGATGACATTTCTAAATCCATCAAGCGACTGTGGAATTCAGGTTACTACGAAAATATTGACATCACCATTACCAATGTGATTGACAACAAGGTCTTCCTGAATGTCTATCTGGAAGAGCGCGCCCGTTTGGTGGCTTTCGGTTTCAAGGGAACCACCAAAAACGAGGAGAATGAAATCCGCGAAAAAATCAAGCTCACACAAGGCAATATTGTCAATGACAATATGAAACAGACCTGTGTGAACATTATCAAAAAGTATTACGTTGAAAAGGGCTTTTACAATTGTGAGGTCCAGGTGGAAGAACAGCAGGATCCTAAAGTGTCAAGGGGTGTCCGCCTGCTTTTCAATATCAAAAAGAACAAAAAGGTCAAAATTGCCAGTATCAATATCATCGGCAACAAGGAGGTTTCGAAAGCGAAACTGCTGAAACCCATGAAGGAAACCAAGGAAAAGTTCAAATTCCAGCCTTTTGTCAAACTCGATACCGCCATCGCTTATTGTTTCAAACACAAAGGCTACTACCAGTCCAAGGATATTCTGGAGCACATGGAGGACTATTTCTCTGATCGTGTGAAACTCCGTATTTTCAAGGCTTCCAAGTTCATTGAGGAATCCTACGAGAGCAATAAAGTGGCCATGATCAACAAATACAATGAGTTGGGCTACCGCGACGCATACATTACCAAGGACTCGGTGTATATCAAGGGAAACAATATTTACATTGACATTTACGTCAATGAAGGTCATAAGTATTACTTCCGGGATATCTCTTTCGTGGGCAATACAAAATATCCGTCCTCGACATTGAAAAGATTGTTGAACATCAACAAAGGCGATGTTTATAATCAGACCCAGTTGATGAACAACCTGAACAATCCTATGCAGAATGACTTGGGCAACGATGTCAGCTCGTTGTACATGAACGACGGTTATTTGTTCTTTACCGCTACCCCCGTTGAGGTGATGATTGAAAATGACTCTATTGATATTGAAATCCGTATTCGCGAGGGCAAACAAGCCCGGTACAACAAAGTGTATGTGACGGGAAACACCAAAACCAATGACAATGTGATTATGCGAGAAATCACCACGATTCCGGGACAGCTGTTCAATCGTGCCGACATTATCAGAACACAACAGGTGTTGTTGTCGTTGGGCTATTTCAATCAGGAAAGCATGAATGTGATTCCCAAACCCAATGAGGCCGACGGAACAGTCGATATTGAATATGTGGTGGAAGAATCTTCTTCTGACCAGCTCTCGTTGTCTGCGGGTTATGGTGCCGGTACCTTTGTCATCAGCGCGGGTATAGCTTTCAATAATTTCTCTTTCAGGAAGTTTTTCAAGAAAGAGGCGTGGACTCCTATCCCGGGTGGCGACGGTCAGCGTTTGGCTTTCAATATTTCTACCAACGCCAAGTATTATCAAAACTATAGCGTATCATTTACAGAACCGTGGTTAGGTGGTAAGAAACCTATTTCCCTTACGGCGGGATTGTACTATCAGATTCAAACTGACGGTACCAAACGAAATACTGCCAACCACGTGGAAATCAGAACAATAGGTGCTTCTTTGTCTATTGCCAGAAAAGTGAAATGGCCGGATGATTATTTCCAGATTTCGCATACCTTGTCCTATCAGCGTTATCAGGTGCAGAATTATAGCTATTTCATTTTCAATACCGGTTATGCCAATAGCTTGAGTTATATCTTCACCATTGCGAGAAATTCAATCAGCGCGCCTATTTATCCGCGCGAGGGTTCCGAAATCATGTTCTCTGTGCAGCTTACACCTCCGTATTCTTTGTTCAAAAAAGGGGTGGATTATTCCACACTCTCCAATCAGGAGAAGTACAGATGGCTGGAGTTCCACAAATGGAAGTTAAATGTTTCTTGGTACACGCGTATTGTGGAGAACCTGGTGTTCTTTGTGCGCATGAAGATGGGCTTCATGGGATGTTATAACAAGGAAATCGGTCCTTCTCCGTTCGAGCGTTTCTATTTGGGTGGCGACGGTTTGTCCACCTATACTATGATGGACGCCCGTGAGGTAATCGGTATGCGCGGTTATGACGATTATTCGCTTTCTCCATACGTGGATGGTAACGAGATAGGTGGTACCATTTACAACAAGTTCACGGCGGAAATCCGTTATCCTATCACCTTGAACCCCAGCGCAACCATCTATTTGCTGGCCTTTGCAGAGGCGGGTAAAGCATGGCTTGATAAACGCCAATACAGTCCGTTCAACATGTACAAATCTGCCGGTTTAGGTGTGAGAATTTACTTGCCAATGTTCGGTTTGCTGGGATTTGACTGGGGTTATGGCTTCGATGAAGTGCCCGGTATGCCGAACGCTAACAAGGGCAGATTCCACATTTCAATAAACCAATCTATTGATTAATAGTCTAAACAATATATTTTTCTTCACAGCGTTAATAACCATAAAAAATAAATATCATGAAAAAGTTCTTTCTAACCGTTGTTTTGATGTCTTTGATGGCTCTGCCATTGTTCAGTCAAAAATATGCTTATATCGATTCTGAATATATTCTGTCCAATATGCCTGATTATGTGGAAGCCCAGGCCGAGTTGGACCGTTTGGCCGTGGAATGGCAGAATGAAATCGAGAAGCAATTCAAGAGCATCGATTCTATGTACAAAAAATATCAAGTAGAAGCCATTACTCTGCCGGAAAAGATGAAGAAAAACCGCGAGGATGCCATCATCGCTGCTGAGCAGGCTGCCAAAAACTTGCAGAAAAAACGTTTCGGTACCGATGGCGATTTATTCAAGAAAAGAGAAGAGTTGGTGAAACCTATCCAGGACAGAGTGTTCACAGCTATTCAGGAATATGCCAAGGATCGTGGTTTTGCCTTTGTTTTTGACGTGGCTGGTGACATGACCATTGTTTATGCCGACCCGAAATGGGATATCAACGATCAGATTATGCAGAAGTTGGGTATTTCGCCCAATCATGATAACGATGAGGAATAATAGTATTAATCAATAGTTTTACTTTCAAAAGATGAAAAAGATTTTATTGTCATTGGCCGTTATTATGGCGGTATCAGTGTGCTCACTTCAAGCCCAGTCACAGGGAAAATACGGACATGTCAACTCTGGCGAGATTCTGCAGGCTATGCCTGGCATCGATTCTCTTCAAATCAAATTGGCCGCTTTCAAAACAGAATTGGAAGAGCTGTACAGCGGTATGGTGGAAGAATTTCAGTTAAAGAAGGACAAATTTGACAGAGAAGCCGGTACCATGAGTTCTTCTGTAAGACAAATCAGAGAGAAAGAGTTGGTGGATTTGCAGACCCGTATCCAGGAATTCCAGTATGGAGTACAGGACGACTTGGAGGAAAAACAATATGAGCTGGCCAAACCTTTCCAGGACAAGATTCAGGAGGCCATCAGCCAGGTAGCCAAGGAAAACGGCTTTGCCTATATTTTCGACACGCAGATACTTTTGTTCTACGATAACGGAACAGATGTAACTCCGTTGGTCAAAGCGAAATTGGGAATCAAAAAATAAGAGCGAAAGATGAAAAAAGTATTCATTATCATAGTTTTGGCGGCATTGTTATGCCCCTTTGCCTCTTTCGCCCAGCAGAAAGTCAAATTCGGTCATCTTGACTATGGCGAAATTATCAAGGTGATGCCAGGAATTGACACGGTGCAGAAAGTGGTGGCCGACATGCAAGCCGAATTGCAGGCCACAGGTGAGGAAATGGCCAAGGAATTCCAGAAGAAAAACGAAGAATACCAGCAAATGGTCAGTAAAGGCACTTCTTCCCCCGCGGTTTTGAAAATCAAAGAGGATGAGCTGACCAATATGTACCAGCGTATCCAGGACTTTTCCCAATCAGCCGAACAAGATTTGCAGGCTAAGCAATTGGAATTGCTGAAACCTTTCCAGGAAAAGATTCTGGAGGCCATCAAAGAAGTGGGCAAAGAATTTAACTTTACCTATATTTTCGACACTTCCATGCTTACCTATTATGAACAAGGCGAGGATATCTCCGCCAAGGTAAAGCAGAAATTAGGCATCAAATAATCAGGAATATTCTGAAATCTAATTCTTATGCGTCATCATGTCCAACACCAGTTCATCGGTGCGGGACATTCCTTTTGTGCCTATGGCGTTCATGTTGAGGATGCACTGGTCCACATCGTCGGTGATAATGCCCTCAACAGCGCTGACGGTCTTGTTCTCAATGGCCAGCATCGATGATAAGATGGCGGTGGAGGCTCCGGTGGCCACTTTCAGCGAACAGCTGGGTTTGGCGCCGTCGCAAATCATGCCAGTAATGTTGGCAATCATGTTTTTCACGGCGTAGGCAATCTGTTCGTAGTTGCCGTCCATCAGATAGGTCAAGCCGCAGGCCGAGCCGGTAGCGGCCACCACACAGCCGCATAAAGGTGATAGACGTCCGAAGCTTTGTTTGATGTAGATAACGGTCAAGTGACTTAAAATCAGTGCTCTGACTAATTCCTCTTTGGTTTTTCTTCTTTCCTTGGCGTAAATCAGCACCGGCATGGTGGCGGCAATACCTTGGTTGCCACTGCCGGAATTGCTCATTACGGGTATCATTTCTCCCGCCATACGGGCGTCGCAAGCGGCGGAAGTGGCGGACAGGATCTTCGCATAAAGACTGTGTTTACCGAAGAATTTCTTTTTAGGCTGGTGCAGAATAGTGTTTCCTAACGAATGGCCGGAGTTTTTCTTTAACCCCACCTCAGCGGCTTTGCTGTTCAGTTCCACCGCTTTCAAGATAAAACTCAGTTCCAAACTTGGGGTGGTGGTGGCAAACTCATATACTTTCCGCAAATTGAGTTTTACTTGGTTATCACTTTTCTCGGTTACGGTTTTCTTGCTTTGGTCCAGTAATACCTGGCCATTCTTCACAATCAGGGCGAAATGGGTGTGTTCGTGGGCAATTACCACTTTGGCATTGTCGTCGCCATTGTGAACACGCACTTCGATGTATAATTTCTCTTCAGTGTCTTTTTTTTGTTCAATCTGAATACGCTGCTCCTGGATATATTGTTTGGCTTGCTCAACAGTTTCAGGAGTGGTGTCTTTGAGCACATTCAGTTCGTAATCCGACTTGCCGATCAAGGCTCCCAAGGCAATGGCGATGGGCAGACCGAACATACCGGTTCCGGGGATGCCCACGCCCATGGCGTTTTTCAGAATATTGGCACTCAAAAGCACCTGAATTTGTTTGGGAACCGCTCCTAAGGTTTCTTTGGCTTTGGCGACGGCCAAGGCGACGGCAACGGGTTCGGTACAGCCAGTGGCAGGAATCACTTCCTGCTTGATTAACTCGATAATTTGGTCTTTTTCCTGTTTGGTCATATTGAAAAGAAATGATGTGCAAAAATAGCAAAAATAATGAGCAAATTAGCAAATTAGTTAATGTACCAATTGATTTTGTTTATACGATAAGACGTCAAGTCATTCGCTGCGCTCATTCGTCAAGGCGTTAAGACATGCACTGCGTGCATTCGTGAAGACGGAATTCTCCTTCCCGTCTCCCCGAGCGAGCGAAGCGAGTGTCTTGACGAACGAACGAAGTGAGTGTCTTCACGTCTT
>JAGCSI010000036.1 GCA_017964255.1 Bacteroidales bacterium
AGGGCACCGGCAAGGTGAAACTGATCTGTGTCTTGCCGTCGTTCATCGTATCGCCGTACGGTTTAACTTTGGTGAGGTCAAGGGTTTTGTCAAAATCCTTTTCCTCCATTGAATATAATCCTCCGCTCATGTCTTATATATGTTGAGTTGTTGATTTGTTTAATTGTTGTTTGTTTAATTTTGCATTGAGCTGTGGGCTATGGGCTTTGGGCTGTGAGCTATTCGTTAAATTGCTCATCGCTCATTGCTCATCGCTGTTTCATCAGCGCAATAAACGGGTTGAAGTAATTCTCGCCTTTGGTCACCACGCCAGCCAGACCTTTACCACCGGTCTTGCTACGCTTGATGTCGGCGAAGATACCCTTCTCCAGAGCCTCGAACAGACCCTCGTTCACCATGTCTTCCAACAGCTTGTGGGCATCGTCGAGCACCTTGGCCGCACGCTGGCGAATAATACCGCCTTCCTTGAATTCCACCTCATCGCCAATGTTCTTCATATTGTTGAAGATATAGCGGGCATTCTCAATAGCCAGGTAACGGTCGCTCATGAAAGGCGTATGGATAGCCTCGGTAATCATACCCAGCAGCTGCAAACCCTGACCGGTCCATATAGCGATAGAGTTGAACAGGGCATCCTGAATCTCACCCTTGAAGATATTGCCGGTCATGAACTTGGTGGGGGGCATATATTTCAACGGGGCATTCGGGAAGATTTCACGCAACATCTGTGCCTGTGCCAACTCGTAAAGATAACCGTTTTCCAGGTCGGGGTTCATCTCAAAGGCATGGCCTAAGCCCATCTGCTCCTCGGGCATACCTGCCAGCAATGCCAGCTGCTCGTTAATGAGGTCGGAAGCCAGCACCGTATGAGCCTGCTCATATGCGTCGGCAGTGGTCAGGTAGTTATCCTCACCGGTATTGATAATAACTCCAGCAAAACCATTGATAACACGAGAGAAGTACTGGTCGACCAAAGTACGCTGCGGGTTGATATCGCGGAACAAGATGCCGTACAAAGCGTCGTTCAGCATCACATCCAGACGCTCGAGAGCACCCATAGCGGCGATTTCGGGCATACACAGACCTGAGCAATAGTTGCACAGACGGATGTAGCGACCCACTTCCTCGCCCACTTCGTCAAGAGCCTTACGCATGATGCGGAAGTTCTCCTGGGTAGCGAAAGTACCGCCGAAGCCCTCGGTGGTGGCGCCGTAAGGCACGTAGTCGAGCAAGCTCTGACCCGTAGTACGGATTACAGCGATGATGTCGGCACCTTGGCGGGCAGCAGCTTGAGCCTGCACCACATCCTCGTAAATGTTACCGGTAGCCACAATCACATAAATGTATGGCTTGGGACCCTCACCGATAGTGTTCAAATACTCGTTACGTTTGGCCACATTGCCTTTGATGCGGGTAATGCACTGCTGCACGTAGGGGTCGACTGCGGCTTTGATTTTGTCGAGAGGATTCAGTTTCAGCGAAGTGATATCCAATTCGTTGACAGCCATTTTCTCGGCTATCTGCTGCGGGGTAAGACCTGTCTCGATGATGGCGTTGCCAATATAATACAGTGCGCCTTGGTTCAGCAAGCCCTTCTCGTGAATAGAATTCACCACGACATTGGGAAGCGGAACCTCATTGCTGTCGATACCGTCGATACCTATCAGACGGCAACAAGTACGCTCTACCGTCACGGTAGTATAGATGTCCACAAACTTCTGCACGTCGTCGGCAATGCTCTTCGCCAGATTTTTTGCTGACGCAACCTTCTCAAAATCAAGACCTAATTTACTTTTCTTCATTCTTTTAATTTACTTAGTTTGGAATTCAGGACCAAAGTTTTACAATATATATTTCAAACCAGCAAAAATACAACTATTTTTTGAAATTTGCAAGAGGGTTTTCTCAACTTTTTTTGTCCACAAATTTCCTATGATAGAAAAGCAAGCGTCTCAGTGTTCCCTTAAAACCGTTTTAGCGATTTACGATCGGAGGGTTCAAGAGTGAAATTGTCCCCATCGGTTGTACTGATGACAAGTAAGCCCTGCTCGTGGGCATAATTGGCGGCATCCCGGTCATAGGAGAGGGCTGCCACAGCGGCAAGTATCTCTTTGTCACGGAATTCCGGAAACAAATTCCTGAACTTGGGCATTTGGCGCAGAAAATGGTCGATGTCTTTCCTCCTGCAGTCGGTCTTTATTTCCACTACAATGGCCAAAGTGCAATTCAGCATCACCAGATCCACCTCCATTTCATTCTGATTCTGCTTGTTTTTCTTTTTCATGTTGCGGTGATAACGATCAATGTCGAATCCAGCTTCTTGGAATATTCTCACAGCTTCCGGTTCCATGAGGCCTTCAGCGATATGACCTATAGTAGAAGTGAATTGATCGGCAAGTTCTCGGTACTTTTTATCCGACTCCCGTATCTCTTCCCGCATTTTATCAATATTCCGACTAGTTTCCTCAACCTTTCTGCTAGTCTCTTTGACTATCTCTTTAGTCTCTTGAATTTCCTTTTCAGTTTCTCGGAATTTCTTGTCTGTTTCCTTGAACTGCCTGTCAGTCTCCTGGAATTTCTTGTCAGTCTCTTGGAATTTCTTATCAGTCTCCTTGAACATTTCTCTCAGCTCGTCCCAAGAAGGAATTCTTTTTTTCTCGTTTTAATGGTCGTTTTCATAATTCATTATCATTTGTTTTTTCATTTTTTTTCTTACCCTCAGTCTTTGCCTTTTGATCAATTATTTTTTTCGCTGCAAATATACAATTAATTTCAATATAAATTGCAAATATTTCAGAATTATATTTTTAAGATCAGAGTGATATTTTGTTAATTAGTATGTTCCGAAATGGTTAACGGTCAATGGTAAATTTTGTTTGCAGTGCACGGCACCCACTTTCGCGGCAGGCTCATACCATCATCATGGCAGGTGATTCCTGTGCCGCAAGGTATGATGGTGCTATCATGCCCACCCCAGACTGCGGCCTACGGCCTTGTCAGGGGTTAATTGCACTGCGTGCGTGATGCCTCTCCGAGGCTTAGCTCGCTGGAATTACAGAACTGAAATCCCTTTTCTACCAAGCCCTGCAGTCCTGACGGACTGCAAGATGCCCTGATGACGCGTGCGTGGGCCACGCCGACGGTTGGGGCGTACGGGCCTGAGCGGTTGCACTTACCGTCGGAAAGGATCTTTGCATATTTTCCATTCCTGGAAAGAATGAAGAAAAAAGTTGGTTTGATTTTTTTGGTAACTTTTTTTTAACAAGAGACAAGTCACGTAAAAAAATTTTGTTTTTTAAAAAAATATCCCTATTATTGCAGGCTATTGTATTATAAGGTGTAATATATACAAATAACGTATCCTATTGCCACTCCGAACCACTCAAAAACCTCATACACCTTAGAGGGAATGGAATTTTACAAAATCACTGAAATGAAGGAACATACCTTATCAAGCCCTTACTCCCGTCCACTACTTTTGCGGATTTTTACGGATTTTATTCCTTTTTCGACAAGATTTTCTACGAAATAAACAGAAAAATCAAAATATAAATCATAAAAATTACTCACTATGAAAAAACTTTTATTCTTTTTGATGACGCTCATGGCTCTCAGCCTTGCATGGGGAGGGGCGGTGAAAGCACAAGAAACACTGCCCTTATACGAAGGTGCAACGAGCACAAATGAGTATGTGCCATTCTATGGATGGTATGGCGATGAAGTCCAGCAAAATCAGATGATTTATCCCGCCTCCGAACTTTCCGACATGGATGGCGGCTTAATCACGCAGATGGTCTTCTACGTTTCTTCTCAGTCCGGATCTAACACCCTATGTAACTGGGTTGTATCCATCGGAGAAACATCAGCAACAACACTCTCAGGAATTGACAACTCCACTACTCTGACACAAGTGTATAGTGGCCCTATGACATTTGGCGCATCGTCGGGAGCCACCACGATGACTATTGTCTTCGATGAACCATACACTTACAATGGCGGCAACCTGTTGATTAATTTCTACAACCCAGTTACAAGCAGTTCTGCGTATCATCGATATTATTTCTCTGGCGTTACAGCCACTGGTGCTTCGTACTGTTATGGCAACCAACAAAATTTCCTTCCGAAGGTCACTTTCTCTTACACACCCGCCGCTACTAGTGACTGTGCTAAGCCTGGCGCTATCATATTAGGCACTGCCGGTGCCACTGAATTCCCCATCAGCTGGACTACTGGTGGCGAAGAGACTTCTTGGAATGTCTACCTCACGCAGGGTGGTTCGCCCATGGAGGGATATAACCCTCTCGTTGTCAACACTACTCCATCCTGCACCTTTAATGGCCTGACCGCTGGTACAACTTACAATGTCGCCATCGAAGCCATCTGCGGCAACGACGTGTCGAATCAACGTACCACTTCTTTCACCACAGAACTCTGCGAAGCCACCGACCTGTGCGAAATCACCTTCGAACTCACCGACAGCTACGGTGACGGTTGGAACGGCAATAAATTGCAGGTTGTTGATGTCAACACAAGCAATGTTCTTGGCGAATTTACACTTGCTTCAGGTTATAGCGAAACTTTCCATCTCAATGTCTGCACTGGGCGAGATATTAACTTTGTGTATGTCGCCAGTGGCAACTATCAATATGAAAATGGATGGTCTATTACAGACAATAATGATGACCCTATCGCAGAACATACTGGCGGCAATTCTTCTGATGCTGCTACTGCAGGCACAATAGCCACTTTCACCCCGAACTGCGCTCCTATCACATGCGCCAAGCCCACTGGCTTGACTGCCTCTGAAATCACAGCCCACGAAGCTATACTGAGCTGGTTTGAGCACAACGACTCTTACGATATTTGGGAGTTTGAATATGACATTAACGATGATTTCTCCTCTGCATATCAGCAATCTGGCCCCTTTACCTCATTCTCGTGGAATGACTCAGTCACAATCAATCTTAGCAACCTCGACCCTGGAACCACATACTACGCCCGAGTGAAAACCGACTGCGGAAACAATGACGAAAGTGACTGGAGTACCATTTGCACCTTCACCACTTTGGCTTCCTGCCCGGCACCTACTGCTTCGTTGACCGAAAATAGCGTTGGGGCACACGGTGCCACCATCGAATGGAACGACTTGGGTAGCTCAAGTTACAATGTTAGATACCAAGTGAGCAACAGTATCACTGTAGACTTCGAAAGTGGTAGCCTCCCCGATGGCTGGACGGCCAACACATCATCCGATTACTCTGGAATTAGTAGCGGTATTGGCCGAGACAACTCATACGCTTTCAGTTTCTATTTTTCAGAAGACGGAGCAACGCTGGTATCCCCAGTGCTCAGTGGCACAGAGAATGGTGTAAACTTCAGTTTCTACTACAGAAGATACTCTGATAGTTATGTTGAGGGATTCAAAGTTGGTTACAACACTGACGGATCTGATGTGTTCACGTATGGCGACGAAATCAGCGTAACTAATACATCTTCCTGGCTGCCGTATGAGAACACATTCCCTGCCGGTACCAAACGTATTGCTATCAAATATATTTATCATAATGCATATTATCTCTATATCGACGATATTGACATCACTATCCCCAACAACAACTGGACTACTGAAAACACTATCAACACCAACTATTCCATCTCCAATTTGGATCCCGAAACTCGCTACCTTGCTCAGGTACAAAGCGTTTGCGAAGAAGAAGTGAGCAGCTGGAGCGAAGCTGTCAGCTTCACCACCAACGTGGCATGTCACGCTCCAACTTCTCTTGCAAAGGTGGGTGATGCCGAGGCTCGCCAGGTGGCACTGACTTGGAACGAGAACTGGGCCAACACTAATTGGCAGATATGCCTCAACGGCGACGAGGAGAATCTTGTTTCCGTAACAGGAGCGACACACGATGCCGAATGGCATGTTTCCTACACTCTCACTGGCCTCACCCCCGACCAAGACTACTCCTTGAAGGTCCGTTCCAACTGCGGCAACGAAGGCCCCAGCCAATGGAGCAACACCATCAACATCCACACCGCTGTCGCCTGCCCGGCACCCACCAACCCCACTGTGGGTACTCCTGGCCCCAACCAGGTGGAGCTGACCTGGACTAAAACCGGTACCGAGACCGCTTGGCAGCTCCGCGTCAACGGCGACATGGACCACCTCATCACTGTAACCGAAGGTGTTAATGTCAATGAAAATGATAATTATGCCACAGTCGACGGCACTACCGTCACCTACACCCTCAAAAACCTCGAACCTTCGACCGCCTACACCGTGGTGGTCCTCGCCAACTGCGGCAGCGAAGACGGCCAGAGCGAATGGCTCAGCTTCGACAACTTCACCACCGCCGCTTCCTGCCCCACTCCCGTGTTCGAGAGCACTGGCATCACTGGCATCACCGGCCACAACGCCAACGTGGCCTGGACAGGCTTCCCTCAGAACGACAGCTATGTCGTCAACTATAGAAAGGCTACAAGAACTGTTCCTGTGTTGTCTGAAAACTTTGAAGACCAAACATCATTCAATAACAATTGGAATGTTGTGAATTATAGTTCTGCCAACAGTAGCAAAATTGGTCGCGTAACCAATGCCGCCCATACTGATACTTATGGCTTCAGATTCTCTTCATATTCCAGTTCTAACACCTACGAAGAACACCTTATCAACACTAACGAACTCAGCCTCACCGATGGCGTGATTGAGTTCTACTATAAGAAATCAAATACAGACGCAGAATCGTTCAAGGTGGGTTATTCTAGTACCGACAATGATGTGGCCAGTTTTACCTTTGGTGAAAACCACGAGGCAACCCAAAGTTGGCAACCGTTCCATGAGTCGATTCCTGCTGGCACCAAGTATATCTCTATTCAGTACACTACCACAGGATGTAACTATTACCTTTACATTGATGACATCGTTATCGGTAATGTTGAACCCGCTGGCGAATGGCAGACTGTCTCGCCCAATCCCACCACAGAAAGCACACAGCTCACTGGCCTTACTGCTGAGACCACCTACGAGGTCAAGGTTGTGGGCAACTGCGACAACGACCAGGTAAGCGATGAGAGCGATATCCGCTCCTTCACCACCACTATCGCCTGCCCGGCACCAGTGTTGGCCAATCCTTCTGACATCACCACCACCACTGCCACGTTGACTTGGACCGGCTCTACGGCCAATTCTTTCACGGTAGCATACAAAGCATCTAACGAAGCCGAATTCTCCGAGGTCGAGGCCACCAGCAGTCCCTTCACCTTCGCAGACGGCACCCTCACACATGGAAAAGTTTACACTGTCAAGGTGAAAGCTGTTTGCGGCCAGAATGGTGATTTCGATGATGGAGAGAGTGCATGGAGCAACGAGAAGACATTCACCACCGAGTGCGAGGCTGTCGCCGCCGAAGGCTGGAGCGAGAACTTCGACGATGAGGCCGCTGGCAACAATGTGCTTCCTGTCTGCTGGAAATATATCAACACAACCACTAGCAGCTACAAGACTTGGCCTAAAGTATACAACTCCTATTCCAACAGCCCTTCGAACGATTTGTACCTTTATTCCCAATATGCTTCATGGACTGACTACGACCCGCAACCGCAGTATGCCATCCTTCCTGAGATGACAGGCCTAGCTGGCATGCGCATCAAACTGTGGGCCCGTGGTTACAATGCCACCAGCACCTTCAAGATTGGCCGTATGACTGACCCGACAGATGCCAGCACCTTCGTGGAAATCACCAACGACGGCAACCCTGCAGACATGATCACCAACTATCAGGAATACACCTTCGATGTCCCCACTACCGCTACCGAGAGCTATGTGGCCATCATGATTGAGGCAGCCAACTCGAGCCGTACAACCAACGGTGTATACATCGACGACATCACAATTGAGCCAGCTCCCACCTGCTACAAGCCCACGGCTGCCGAAGCCACTAACATCACCACTGAAGGTGCCACCATCAGCTGGACACGCGACACTCGCAATGCCGATGGTGATACCTACATTATACTTGATGTAGATAACAATGAGGTGACCAACAACATCACTTACTATGAAAATACCGCTACCCTCACAGGTCTGACGGAGAACACACAGTACACCTTCAAGGTAGCCACTAATTGCGCCAACACCGCTGAACATGTGGACACCCTTCCCGTAACTTTCACCACCTTGGCCAACTGCCAGGCTGTGACAAACCTCCAGTACAGCAGCCTTACCGCTACTGGTGTTACCCTCACTTGGACAGACCCCAACGGTGATGGTAATACATATATTATAAAGAATGGTGACAACGAACTTGATGGGACCACAACTCCTGCTGTGACCATCAGCGAAACCACCGCCACCATCACAGGTCTTACAGGA
>JAGCSI010000037.1 GCA_017964255.1 Bacteroidales bacterium
AGGATGAACATGTTGTTGGCAGTCTTGGAAAAGCGTGCAGGTTTCCGCCTCTCCGTGAAAGATGTGTTCCTAAATATTGCAGGCGGTCTCCACGTGGACGACCCAGCCATCGACTTGGCCGTCATCGCAGCGGTACTTTCATCGAATGCTGACATTCCTATTCCTTCACGTTATGCCTTTGCCGCAGAAGTGGGTCTCTCGGGCGAAATCCGTGCCGTCACACGCATTGAGGCCCGCATCGCCGAGGCAGACAAATTGGGCTTTGAGAAGATTTTCGTCTCGAAATACAATGCCAAGGGCTTGGATACTAAGCGGTTTAAGATTCAGATTGTGCCTGTGGCTTCGGTGTATGAGTTGGGGGCGGAGTTGTTTGGATAGAAATTACTTCAACATAATCCAGAAAATCTACTTGCTATATAGAAAAACCGTATATTTGCACCCTAAACTATTTAACGCGTAAAAATCACACATTATGGAAATAGGTTTATTTTGGGTTCCTAAAAATTTAAGTGATCTCACTAGGAGTGCTGATAATTACACTTTTTACACCATTTACAACCTCCAACAAATTGACCCCGTCAAGTACCTCATGGAAATTGGTCATCCGACTAACGATTTTTCAGTCCTTGCACGATGGAAGAATGTCTGCCGTAGTCTCAACATCTATGTGACGTTGTTCAATTATCAAAGAGGAGAAGAGGAGTATTGGTTACTTGAAAGGACTTTGCCTAGCGGTGACCCTTATTCGGGTCAGTTTACTTTGGTTTGCAGCAACACCAATATCCAAAGGATCGCTGTTCTGCCTGACTGGCTTAGGGATACCCAGTACTTCGGGAGAAGAGGTATCATTTTGGGAAATGCTCGTAAAGCCATCTATTTCAATCAATAATCGAAACTCCCTTCCAACGGATTCACCATCCACGGAAATGAGAGGACAATACCAAAAATGCCCGTCACATCTGTGACGAGCATTTTATTGTCTAATCTTACCTCCCTAGTAGAACGGGAAGAAGAAGAAATAGGCGGCCACCCATTCTCGTGGGATGCCTGGGGCCTTGCCCGAGTATGAACCCGAGCTGTTGCGCACCGTGCCATCGTTCTCGACCTTGCCAATGCTTGCGCCGCTGCTGTTGCGCACCGTGCCATCACTGTCAAGTCGGCCGATGCTGGAGCCAGAGCTATTGCGGATGGTGCCGTCCCTGTCGATCTTGCCGATGCTGGAACCGCTGCTGTTGCGGATGGTGCCATCGCTATCGAAACGACCGACACTAGAGCCGCTGCTGTTGCGGATGGTGCCGTTGCTCTCAATCTTTCCACAGCTCGAACCACTGCTGTTGTATACGGTCTGCGCCATTGCACCCGATGCCATCACGAGGCTGGCAGCCAGAATTAATACGCGTAATATTTTCATGGTTATGTGAGTTTAAAGGTGAAGCTAATCGAAGAAAAAGAAGAAGTAGGCCGCCACCCATTCACGTGGAACGTTCTGCACCCTGCCGATGCTGGAACCTGATCCGTTGCGCACCGTGCCGTCGCTCTCCACCTTGCCGATGCTGGAACCAGAGGCGTTGCGTACCGTACCGTCGCTGTCGAGCTTACCGATTCGGGAACCGCTTTTGTTCCAGAAGGTACCGTCGCGGTCAATCTTTCCCATGCTGGAACCGCTCTTGTCGTACACGGTGCCGTCGCTGTAGATCCTACCAATGCTGGAGCCGCCTTTGCTGTACACGGTACCGTCAGAGCTGATTGATCCGCAGCTCGACCCGCTGCTGTTATAGACCGTCTGCGCCATCGCGCCCGATGCCATCATGATGGCTATGGCCATGATTAAAACTCTTAATGCTTTCATCTTTCTAATTGTTTAATGGTTTGACTTTCTGGCCACAAAAGTAGCAAAAATTGTTCCAAACGGCAAAGGGATCTGCCTTATTATTTAAAGGAGTATCACATGGATAAGAGAGTTGAAAGGCTTGTGGGTGGGTTTTTTATGCACTTTTCCCAATAATGACTGATAAAAATACGATTATCAATGCGGCTATATTAGAAAACATTCACTATTTTTGTACCTATCAAAATATGTGGATATGCCCAACTTAAAGGCGTTGAAGCCAGTATCAAAACGATAACGTCAAACGAAAACGACACAACATGAAAGAGTTGAAATGTCCCAATTGTGGGAATGTATTCCAAGTGGATGAGGCTGATTATGCTTTTATCGTTAACCAAGTCAGAACTACCGAGTTTGATGCCGAAATCGAAAAACGCATTGAAGACTTTCACCGCCAACAGAAAGCTGAGGAGCAAGCTCGTGCCGCCACGAAAGAGCAGGTTCATCAGAGCGAACTCTCCAAAAAAGACCAGACTATCAGTGAAAAGGACGGAGAGATTGCAAGACTAAAAGAGCAACTCTCCGCCATGAATGATCGTCAAAAGCTGGCTGTAGAAACTGCCGTGTCAGAAAAAGACAAACAGATTGCCGACCTAAAAGCAACTATCGGCCAAGATGCCCAAGCATTGCAGATAGCTGTACTAAAGGAACGCCAACAGGCTAGTGAGGCCGTTCAAGTCAAAGACAAAGAAATAGCCGAACTTCGTTCACGGGCCAAGATAGCCGCGTCAGAGGCCGAGCTTCGCGAAAAAAGCCTGCAGAACGAATATGAGAACAAGCTACAGGCAGTTAAAACTGAAGCTGATACTCGTGTACGTTTGGCCAATGAAGAGGTGGAACGTCTCAAGG
>JAGCSI010000038.1 GCA_017964255.1 Bacteroidales bacterium
GAAAAGCTGCAGCAGGTAGGTCATCCCCACAATCCGCTGCGCCGGAAAAAGCTCCCGGAAGTGCTCACCGTATGCCTCGGGACGGTAAAACCACTTGAGCAACCACCCGTAGAGATGGGTGACTATATACGTCAAGTTGGCGGCAAAAAATATAAGATAAGTAGTATTCAATTCAGTATAATAATAAGTTTCTAAAAAAGCGTGCAAAAATACAAACTTTTTTCGTATCTTTGCAGTTTGGAATTACGGATTTTGACTATATATTGAATAACCTTAAAAATTTTTACATCATGAAAAAATTATTCACTTTAACACTTGCATTAGTGGCAAGCATTTCCTTCGCATTTGCCCAATATGTTAGCGAAGGTCCCGTGACACTTCTCAAAACCCAGGTCAACGGATTCACCATCAACATTCCCAAAGCTGACAGCAAAAGCGCCACCACAGCTATTTCAGAATACTTGGCAGAAAATGGGCTGGTTAAACCCAAAACCGAAGACAAATACACGTCATACAAAGCACAAAAGTTAGCCTCTATTGGTGACGGCACCTATGACATTTATTTCAAAGCAGTTCAAAAAGGCAAAAAAAAGGACGTTTCTTCAGATATTATCTTTGTATGCAGCTTAGGTAATCTGAATACCATTTCCTCTTCCAACGACAATTATGCTGCCAACAATATCAAGACCCTCGTGTCAAAGTTCCCCAGCGCAGTTGAAAAATATATGCTGAAACAGAAAATCGAAGATTTGAAAAAACAAATCGAAAGCTCTAATAAGGAAAAGGCAAAGAACGACAAAGAAATCAAGAAACTGCAGGATAAAATGTCCAAAGCCAATGAAAAGCACAATGATTTGAACAAGCAACTGCAAGACGCTACCAACACACTGAAAAACTATACCATTGACTAATTCCGAGTCACACAACATGCAGACTTTCAACGCCAAAAAAGTTAAAAACCAAGTGGTCCAGTGGATCAGGGACTGGTTTGAGGAAAACGGTCCTGGCTGCAATGCTGTCATCGGTATATCTGGCGGCAAAGACAGCAGCGTGGTGGCCGCTTTGTGCGCCGAAGCCCTGGGCACCGACCGCGTGATTGGCGTGACCATGCCCAACAAGGTGCAGCCCGATATCGACGACAGCATGAAGCTCATCAACCACTTGGGTATCCGCCACTGCTGCGTCAACATCGGTGATACATTCAATGCCATTGAGGCTGCCGTATCCGAGCAGTTGAAAACCCTCGGCCAGGAAATCAGCACACAGACTATCCAGAACCTGCCACCGCGCCTCCGTATGACCACCCTCTATGCTGTGTCACAATCCATGAACGGCCGCGTGGCCAACACCTGCAACCTCTCTGAGGACTGGGTGGGATACAGCACCCGCTACGGCGATGCCGCCGGCGACTTCTCGCCACTAGGAGGTCTCACCGTGCAGGAAGTGAAAGCCATTGGCAAAGAACTCGGTCTGCCTATCGAACTGGTGGAGAAAACGCCCTCAGACGGCCTTTGTGGCAAGAGCGACGAGGACAATCTCGGCTTCACTTACGCGGTTCTCGACCGCTACATCCGGACGGGCGAATGCGACGACCCCGCCACCAAAGCGCGTATCGACGACAAGCACCGCAAGAACTTGTTCAAGCTCTTGCCGATACCGCATTTCGAATACTGAAATTAAAACGTGATTCTTGTCAAACCTGCTGGGTACTCGTGATTCAGCAGGTTTTTTATTTTCTGATAATCAGCAGGATTCTTCACAAAATCCAAGTCCCTGGCCTCCACAATCAGTATCGGGAAGTTGGGATGCTGCTTCAGATAAGTCATGTAGCTATCCTGAATATTATTCAGATAATCCGCCGTAATCTCCTGCTCATAGCTTCGCCCGCGCTTGGCAATGTTCTGCAACAGTCTGTCGGCATTATTGTACAGGTAAATCAGCAAATCGGGCTTAGGTAGATAGGTGGAAATGATATCGTACACCTTGGTATAGAGATTGTACTCGTCAGGCTGCAAATTATTCTTGGAGAAAATGATACATTTATCAATAAAGTAGTCGCTGATAACCAGATCCTTGAACATATCGCGCTGCGATAGCAGCTGTTTCAGTTGCTGGTAGCGATCGGTCAAGAAAGTCATCTCCACCGGAAAAGCGTAGTGTAGCGGATCCTTGTAGAACTTGGGCAGGAAGCTATTGTCGGCAAAGCGTTCCAGCACAATCTCAGCGTTGAGATCCTCTGCCAGCATCTCCGTAAGGGTGGTTTTCCCCGCCCCTATACAACCTTCGATGACGATATATTGATACATTATTTCAACTTCTCAAGTAGTTCTTGGATGAACGGTCGTTCCTGAATCCTTGGATGCGGGATGGTCAGTTCGGGAGTGTTCATTTCAATATCTTCGTAATACAAAATGTCAATGTCAATGGTACGGTCATGATAATCCAGCGTACCTGGTTTGGTTTTGCTTTCTGCCGGCCGTCCTAATGCCACCTCAATTTCCTTCAACACCCGCAACAACTCCATTGGCTCCAATTCCGTGGTGCATTCCACCACCTGGTTCAGGTAATCGTGAGAATCATAGCCCCACGACTTCGTCTCCATCACCTCAGACATGCGGGTGAACTCCCCTACCCTTTGCTCCAGCATATTCCGTGCCGCCGCGAGATAAAAGTCGCGGTCACCGAGATTGCTGCCCAATGATAATGTGACGGTGTTCATGTTGTTTTTTCGGTAGAGACATTTCAGAAAACGTCTCTACATTGGTTTTATTGCAACAATTTCTGTGCCATGGCCTTGCCCAGGTCAAATGCCTGCTGATAATCGTCAGCGGAAACGCCTTGTTTGTTGTCCACGGGATTGGAAACAATTTCCCATTTCACCGCCTCGGCGAAGGCAGTCAGCTTCTTCAGTGCGCCGCCAGCCCAGGTACAACTGCCCATCAGGCCCAAAGAACGGTTGAGGATGCCTCGCTGCTCAATTTTGTGCATCAGACTGTCCATCAACGGATAAATCTCGTTCATATAGGTCGGGGCGGCCAGAATCACGCCATTGTATCTGAAAATATCCGCCAGAATGTAAGAGGCATCGGTTTTCGACACATTATATACCACCACATTCTTCAGTCCCGCGGCTACTGCGCCTTCGGCAGCGGCCTCAGCCAACTGCTGGGTATTGCCATACATGGAAGCGTAGGCAATCACCAGTCCCTTTTCCTCGGCCTCATAGCGGCTCCATTTGTCGAACAAACCCACAACCTTGGCGATATTTTGCTTCAGCACAGGACCATGGGTGGAACATATCAAACGGATTTCCAAGCCACTCAATTTCTTGATGGCCGCCTGGGTAGCCGTACCGAACTTGCCCACAATGCAGGTATAGTAGCGACGCATGTCATCCCAGTACTTGTCTGTATTGATATTTTCATCCAGATAGTCGCCATCCAATGTGCCGAAAGTACCGAAAGCATCGGCAGAGAACAGAATCTTATCGCTATCCTCGTAGGCTACCATCACCTCCGGCCAATGCACCATCGGCGCCATGTAGAAGGTCAGCTTGCGTTTTCCCAAAGAAACAGTGTCGCCTTCTTTGACAACAAGCTGCTGGCAATCAGCCAACTGCGGATAATAACCCTTCAACATGCCGAAGGTCTTGGCATTGCCAATAATGCACAATTCAGGATACAGCTGTTTCAGCAAACCGATGGAACCGGCATGGTCAGGCTCCATATGATTCACCACCAAGTAGTCAATCTTACGGCCCTGCAGGACGGCCTCCAACTTGCTGATAAACAAGCCTGCCATTGAAACATCCACGGTATCAATCAGCGTAACTTTTTCATCAATTATCAGATACGAGTTATACGCCACCCCATTGGGAATGGGAATATAGTTTTCGAAAAGTTCCTTTTGCCGGTCATTCACACCGACGTAGTATATGTCTTTTGCGATTTCTCTTTTGTTGTACATTTTTTTAGGTTATAGGGGTTAGGGGTTAGAGTTTAGTGTTTAGAGGTGAGAAGGTGAGAAGATGAGAAGATGAGAAGGTTGCAAGTATTAGATTTCAAAATTCAGAATTCAAAATTCAAAATTCAAATTCTAACTTTCAGTTTTCAACTTCATTAATTAGCACATTTGCTAATTTACTAATTTGCTAATTAACTAATTTGCTAATTCTCAGTTTATTCAGCGGGTTCAAAGTCAGATTTACCTACGCCACAGAGGGGGCAAGTCCAATCGTCTGGAATATCTTCGAAAGCAGTGCCGGGAGCAATACCGCTATCGGGATCGCCTTTTTCAGGATCGTACACATAACCGCATACAGAGCAAACATATTTTTTCATAGTTGTTGAATTTTGATTATTATTAATTTGATTGGGTTGATTATTCTGATTTTCAGTTGTTTCAATAGATTTAGAAGCACCGTGAGGCGCATTGGCGGGAGCTACGCCGCGCTTCACCTCATGATAATAAGCATAGGTTAAGGGCGATTCATTCAAGCTCAATGTTTTGGCGTCCAGCACTTCGCCAATGTACAAAATATGACTGCCAACATCCATTTTCTGGGTCAGTTTGCACTCAAACCAAGCCAAACAGTCCTCCGTCACAATCGGCACACCCGTATTCTTGCCATAAATACAGTCATATTTGGCAAATTTGTCAATATTCCTGCCGCTTTGGAAACCAAAATTGCCCAGCAAAGCCGGAACATACTCACGTTTCACCACGGATACCGAAAAATTTCCGAATTTCTCAATAAACTCAGCGGTATAATTGTTCTTATTGCAAGCGATTGCCAGCTGCACAGGCTGAGAGGTCACCTGCACCGCCACGGTAGCGATAAAGGCATTCTTCTCTTTTTCGTTTCCCGAGGCGATGACATACACCCCGTAAGTTAATTTATTTAGTGCGTTGGTATCCATTTTGTTTGATTAAATTACAATATAATACTTGCGTAACTACCCCGCCCTTCGGGCACTCGTTGGAGGCTGCGCCTCCTTTCTCCTCCTCGCTCGGCAAAGATCAAGCAAACTTGGCTCTGCACTCGCTCCTTCGTCGAATCTAAAAGAAGGGGAATTAATTGTCAACTGTTAATTGTCAACTGTTAACTGTCAACTCCTTCCTCCTACGACGACCACGATCTCCCCCTTCACCTCTTTGTCCACCGGGAAATGGGCAATGGCGTCGGCCAGGGTGCCGCGGAAGTTCTCCTCGTGGATTTTGGTCAGCTCGCGGGAAATCGATATAGGTGTATCCTCGGCAAAAAAAACCTGCATCATCACCAGCGTTTTGGCCAGTCGGTGAGGCGACTCGTAAAAGACCACCGTCTCCTTCATCTCCGCCAATCTTCGCAACGTACTCTCTTTGCCTTTCTTATGGGGCAGGAAACCGTTGAAATAAAAACTGTCGCAAGGCAGTCCAGAGTTGACCACCGCAGGAATCACCGCTGTGGCACCAGGCAGGCATTCCACCTCAATTCCCTCGGCAATGCACTCGCGAAGCAGCAAAAAACCCGGGTCCGAAATACCTGGCGTGCCGGCATCGGAGACCAAAGCCACACTCTGCGAGGTCTTGATTTGGGCGATAATCTGCTTCAGCTGCTGATGTTCATTATGGATATGGTAGGCCATGCATCGCTGTTCTATCTCATAATGTTTCAGCAGATTTTTGGTGGTACGCGTGTCCTCACAGAGCACGAAATCCACCTCCCTCAGGACTCTTAACGCCCTGAGGGTGATGTCTTCCATATTTCCTATCGGTGTCGGTACCAGAAACAGTTTCATCTTAACGGTTTAAAACGTCCCAACCCTGATTGTAGATAATGTCTCTCGGAATACCTGAGTTATTGATTCTGTCCAGATCTTTCTGCAACTCATCAGAAACAGAGGCATGCTCGGCTGTGTATTTGCTGGCAAATTCGTAATCGCCTTCGCCCTGAGTCTTCAAAATCAAAGCACCCCAGTTGTAAATAGCTGATTTAGCCTTCTCGAAATCAATATGATAAGTACCGTCGGCATTACGAGTGAAAGCACCTTCATCTTCGAAGAAGTTGTAACACATCATGTTAGCCTTGCCGTGAGCCTCACCGGCACCGAAACGAACGGAACGCAAGATACCTACGATATAGGTAGTGATAGCGTCTTCAGGAGTGATATTGGTGATTTCGCCCTTCTCAATCAAAGTGTTAACCAAGAACAAACCCAGGATGTCGGCTTTAGCCTCTTCCCAAGTGGATTTCTCATTCTTCATAGCCTCGTCCACGCTGCCCTTGCCATTGATGGTCTGCTTGATACCCAAACCGTGAGCCACTTCGTGGAAAGTGACATTCCAGAAGAATGCGTCAAATTTAAGATACTGCTGCTGAGCCGGTTCCATAATCAGTTCACCGATAGGCATCATGATTTTGTCAAATTTGGCATGCTGTGCGTTGGCCAGCTGCAAACGACGGGCACCCTTCTGGGCCTGAACGCGGTCATCATTTGGAAGGTTAATAGCAATGGTCTTGCTACCAGAATTGCAGTCGCCCGCATAATACACTACATTATATACATTCATATCGGAAGAAGTACCCGGCACGAAAGTTTTGTATTTGTCATCACCTGGAAGTTGCTTCTGCAGTTCAGGCAACATTGTCACGAATTTGGCCAGGTCATTGCTCTTCTGATCATCCTTGATCAACACGAAAGCCTCGTAAGAAGCCTTGCCTTCGCGCAACACATCGTCATAATTCTCGATAGGTCCAACCACAAAGTCCAACTTGCTGTTTTTCATATCCATCCACACCATGTCACTATTGAAATAATCATCTGTTTCGAAAGCTTTCTTACGTTCAATCAGATAATTCTTCAAACCTTCATCCTCAGCCAAAGCAATGGCTTTGTCCAGCAACTCACACACCTTGGTCAGTTCTTCCTTATATTCATCCTTGTACCATACCACCTTCAAGGCACCGTTTTCATCTCTGCGGAGAACGGTATAAAGGCTGTTTTTAGCAGGATCTTCCAGTGCGTCAAACTCTTCCAAGGTCATGTCTTCAGGATAATACTGGCAGCCCAGCGGTTTCTCGCCGTAGCCAGGCACGAAACTCTGGTTGCTGTTCAGTCTTTCCCATGGACCGTAGTTGATGGCCACAAAATCACGGACCCATGGATCCTGAATGGTGTCGAGGATGGTCTTGTCGCCGAAAGTCTGTTTCCAGAACAAATCGTCCATAATATCGGCGATTTCAATAAAAATCTGGACAATCTGTTTCTCGTTCTCAGTCAAACCCGACAAGTCCGCGGTCAGATCAACAGGAGCAAATTCCTCCACTTTCAACTGGATTTCGCTTTTGGTTTCCGTTTTTTCTTCTGTTTTTTTAGATTTACATGAAGAAACCACCACTGACAAGCCGATTACGCAGGTGGCAATGATAATCATAGTTTTTTTCATAATTGTATTTTTAGGTTATAGATTTCAGGTTACAGGTTGCAGGGGTTAGAGTTTTGTGTGTTGTGTTTAAGGTTTAGTGGTTAGGAAGGTTAGAGGTTAGAGGTTATAGGTTAGAAGGTTAGGGGTTAGAGGTGAGGAGGTTAGGAGGTTAGAAGGTTAGAAGGGAATTTTAAATTCCCCTTCTTTTAGAAGGGGTGGCCGAAGGCCGGGGGAGTTATACATTTGCTAATTTACTAATTAACTAATTTGCTAATTTTTTTTCGACTTTCTTTTCTCTTTTTCCGAAGACGGTTACATTAATATATTTCTTCGGATTGGCTTTCAGGTCTTTCAGCAATTCATCCAAGCTATGCAGAGAATTCTCCAGATTGGTATATAAAGTATCGTTAGTAACCAACTGACCGACAGTACCTTCTCCCCTTTGAACCTTATCCACCACCAACTGAACATCGCTAATGGCTTTCTGGGCATCATTAATCAGCTGGGTTACATTGGCTTTGGCCACCGAGTCGGAAATCTTATCCAGATTAGCCACAATCTCTTCCAGTTGCGGACTGGCATTCTGCAGTGTAGTACTGAAGGTTTCCAAATTAGTCACCAATTTGTTTACCTTGGCTTTGTTGCCCGACAGGATGTCATTCAGGTTAGAGGTTGTCTGTTCCAGATTGGCCAAGGTACCTTTCAGGTCGCCACCGCCAGCATCGGGAGCCAGCACATCCTTCAGCGACAAAGCAATGGTGTCAACCGAGGTCAAAATACTGGCCAACTGCGCTTTAAGATCATCAATACCGTCGGTCAACTGCGGCACCACATAGGTTGCCATGGTATCTTTAGGCTGCAAAAAGGCTGTTTCAGTTCCAAAGAGAATATTCACCACCGTACCTCCCAGCAAGTCCTTGGGAGCCACCTGCACTTTCGAATCCTTGGGGATGTTCACCGGCTCGGTAATCATCAGCTCGGCACACAGACGCACAGGATTATCTGACAAAATTGACACCTTGGTCACCTGGCCGATTTTGTAGCCATTGAGCATCACGGCGTTACTCTCCTGCAAGCCGCCGGTATTTTCGAAGACCGCATAGTAATAGGTCTTTTTGCCAAAAGCCGAAACGCCTTTGAAGAAACAGGCTCCGAGATAGAAAATCACCACGGCCACAATGCAAAAAATGCCGACTTTGAGTTTACTTTTATTATGGGATGTATTGTCTTGCTTAACTGGTTCTTTTTCCATTTTTAATCAAAATAAGGTTTTAGCTTGCAAAGTTACAACTATTTATTTTATTGGCAAGAGTCAAACGCATTTTTTTGTACATTTGCATCAAAAAAAATTGAAATCATCATACATTTGATTATGAAGAAAAAGATACAGCAAAAATTTGATTTTCTGATTTCATATTTTGAAGAGCACATGCCCGTGGCGGAACCCGAATTACAATACACCAACAGCTATGAATTGCTGGTGGCAGTAGTGCTCTCCGCCCAATGCACCGACAAGCGGGTCAACATGGTCACCCCAGCCCTTTTCCGTGACTACCCCACCCCGTTTGAGCTGGCAAATGCTTCAGTGGAAGACATTTACGAACATATCAAATCGATCTCTTATCCCAATAGCAAGGCCAAGCATCTGAAAGGGCTGGCAGAAGCTTTGGTGGAACGTTTCAACGGTGTGGTGCCCGACAACATGGAGGAGCTGCAGACCCTGCCGGGAGTGGGCCGCAAAACCGCCAATGTCATCTTGGCGGTCATCTTCGACCAACCCGCCTTTGCCGTTGACACGCACGTGTTCCGGGTGGCCAACCGTATGGGTATTGTGGAGAATGCCGACACCCCGCTGAAGGTGGAACAGCAACTTACCGAAGCCTTCCCCGACGAGGTCATCCCCAAAGCACACCATTGGCTCATCCTGCACGGCCGCTACGTCTGCCTCGCCCGCAAACCCAAATGCGCGGAGTGTGGACTGACGGGGATTTGTGAGTATTACAAGAAGGAAGAGAAACAATAATGAACTCATGCCTCGAAGAGGCATCATCTTAGTAACCCCAGACGTGAGTCTGGGGTGATGGATAAGCCCTCCTCTTCTCCAAGCCTCGAAGAGGCGACACATTGACAGACACAAGCGTGTCACTGTCTGTCAAGATTATATGGCTCCGTAACCGTACCCCTCACTTTCGCGGCAAGCACAGCATATCATCAGGGCAAGCACGACACGTGCCGCAAGGAGAGTAGGCAGAGCACTCCAAACCCCACACTTACGTGCGGGGTTACTGAGATGTCGTACCTTCGGTACTTGGAATGAGTTCACTGCAACCCCACACTTACGTGCGGGGTTACTGAAATTCGACCTCTTCGAGGCCGTAATCTGATTCACCAAACAAGCCAAGGATTTAGAATAGAATCATTGCACCAAATACTAATTAGCAAATTCAGAATTCAATTCTTAACTCTTAATTCTTAGTTCATAGTTTAAACAACACTTTCCTTCTTTCAAAAAAAGTTACACCAGGCTGAATAACGTACCATATTTTTACGTAACTTTGCAAGCTAATTTTTTTGACGAACTACACAAACATAATTAATAATCAAATTAAACCAACTATGGAAGTAGCAAAAATCACCTCTAGCCAGCAGGCTATGGACATGGAAGCCAGATATGGTGCCCATAACTATCATCCGCTTGGCGTCGTTATCGCCCGCGGTAAAGGTCCCTTCGTATGGGATGTGGAAGGCAAGAAATATTTCGATTTCCTGTCCGCTTATTCCGCAGTGAACCAAGGTCACTGCCACCCGAAGATTATCGAAGCCATGATCGACCAGGCTCAGAAAGTGACCCTGACCTCACGCGCATTCTACAATGACTGCCTCGGACCGTATGAAAAATATGTCACCGAGACTTTCGGCTACGACAAAGTGCTGCCCATGAACTCTGGTGCCGAAGCTGACGAAACCGCTCTGAAGCTTTGCCGCCGTTGGGGTTACGACAAGAAAGGTCTGCCCGAAAACCAGGCCAAGATCATCGTTTGCGAAGGTAACTTCCACGGTCGTACCATCACCATCGTTTCCTTGTCCATCGACCCCGATGCCTACAAAGGATTCGGCCCCTTCACCCCTGGCTTCATCAAAATCCCTTACAACGATGTTGACGCTTTAGCCAAGGCTCTGGAAGATCCTATGGTTTGCGGTTTCCTCGTTGAACCTATCCAGGGCGAAGCTGGTGTTTATGTACCGGACGAAGGTTATCTGAAGAAATGCTATGACCTCTGCAAGGCTCACAACGTATTGTTCATCGCTGACGAAGTACAGACCGGTATCGCTCGTACAGGTAAGATGCTGTGCTGCGACCACGAAGGCGTGCGTCCCGACATCCTGATCTTGGGTAAGGCTCTGTCTGGCGGTACTATGCCGGTGTCAGCAGTTTTGGCTGATGACGACATCATGCTGAACATCAAGCCCGGTGAGCACGGCTCAACCTTCGGTGGCAACCCCGTTGCCTGCCGCGTGGGTATCGCTGCTCTGGAAGTGGTGAAAGAAGAAAAACTGGCTGAACGCGCTGAATACCTCGGCAAGATTTTCCGTGACGAAATGAGCAAGGTGAACAGCCCGATGATCCAGCAGGTTCGCGGTAAAGGTCTGTTGAACGCCATCATCATCCGCCCGACCAACGGCAAAGAAGCTTGGGATGTGTGCGTGAAGATGAAAGAGATGGGCGTGCTGGCCAAACCGACTCACCAGCATATCATCCGCTTCGCTCCCCCATTGGTTATCAGCGAGGAAGAACTGCGCGAAGCTATCGAAATCATCAAGAAAGCTATCCTTTCTTTCGAATAATTTCGAATCCAACGATATTTGTAGAGACGCAAGACCTTGCGTCTCTACTTGTTTTAAAACCCAGAAGGCCCGCCTGTCGCAGACGGGTCTTTTTTTTGCCCACGTCGTAAGAATTTCTTATCTTTGTCCTTTCAATTCCCTTTGATGCGTATGAAAAATTTTATCTTCCTGATAGGATGCCTTTTATGCTGTGTATCAACGATTAACGCCCAGCAGAAAGACAGCCTTGCCTTATCGAAAAAAACAGCACAAGACAGCATTTCGAAACCGAAATTCGACAAAAAGAGCCTTATACCAAAATTCACCGCCACGGTTCTAGCCCGTTACGAATTCAACACCGAACTCTACACTAGCCATTTTGAGCTGCGGCACACCCGTATCGGTATGTACGGCTCGCCCCACCGCATGTTCTCCTACCTGGCGCTGGTCGATTTAACTTATGGAGGCAAATTCTCTCCCGTGGCCATTTTCGCCAAGTTCATGCCGGTGAAAGGACTTTCTTTCCAGATTGGCTACGACAAAATGCCTTTCAGCAACGAAAATTTGCTATCGCCTTATCAATACTATTTTTCAGACAAATCCTTTCTGACACAGAAGATTACGGCCTGGAGCGATGTAGGCGGTGTAGTGGCCTACCAGTGGGACAAAGTAGTGCCCTTTGAAATCAAAGCCGGTGTGTTCAACAGTGCCGGTTTCAGCAAGCAGATGCAGTTCCAGAAAACCATGAATTATGTGGCTCGCGGCACATTCAACTTTTTCAAAGGTTTCCAGCTGTCGCTGAACTACGCCGCCGTGAAACCGGAAGAGCTGCGCATGCACCATTTTGACGCAGGCCTGGCCTACGATATTATGGGCTTACATCTCGATGCCGAGTATATATATAAATGGTATGACAATGAGCTGAAGCCCACCCACGCCTTGCAATGCTTTGCCTATTATGCCTTTGCCATCAACAAGTCATGGCTGGACAATGTGGCCATAGCCTTGCGTTACGATGCTATTTCGCCCAACTGCAACGGCAAGCTGAACGAGATGGGCGAATACGTCATAGAGCCCTACCGGCAAAGAATCACGGCTGGGTTCACCATGATATTCATCGAGAAACCCTGCCGTGCCGGCATCCGAATCAACTACGAGAAAAACTTCTTCCACGACAATTTAGACATCAAAGAAGACCGCCTGATTCTGGAATTGATTACACACATCTAAGAGGATTTTCAGAACACAAAAATCCATTGTTACTTATTTTTAGCAATATTTATCAACAATTCATTGTTGATTAAAAGATATTGCTTAATTTTGCAGTTTTATATAGAATAAGTAATAATATAACAATATGAAGAAGATTCACTTTTTACTTGTATTCGTCTCTTTATTAATTTTTGCAGAAGTAAAGGCAGAACCCGTTGACTCGACAAACGCCAAACGATTAGCCAGCCAATATACTAATTTATATTCCTCAAACAGCAAGTACACAAGCCAAAATAATTTCCCCAATACTAGACAAGGCTCGCCTTGTGGGACCTTTACTGTAACAGACCATGAGGGTAATGTATATAACACAGTACTTATTGGTAACCAATGTTGGCTGCGCGAGAATCTCCGAACTACGACATCTCCCACAACAGGCACATATCTAGTGACCAGCCACCATTCAGAAGAAATCTCCTATGCAGGAAAAGTGGCCAGCTGGTATGATAACGATTCCACCTCGTACGCTCCTATGAATTACGGATTATTGTACAACTGGAATGCCGCTATGGACACCTTCAATGCTGAATATGGCTTTGGGGAATGCGACATGGATAACGACAGGGACTATTCTGTAAATATAGTTACTAATAATCAACGGAGAGGAATATGTCCACAAGGATGGCATATACCCAGCGAATTTGAATGGAATCGTCTAATTGAAAATCTGACAGACGACCCTACTTATGGTTGCGAAGGAGATCGGGAACGTATAGCTAAATCTTTGGCCTCCACAACTGGATGGGAAGAGGAGTCTAACAATTGTATGGTGGGATATCAATCATACACTAACAATTCGACAGGATTTTCCGCAATGCCCGCAGGAATGTATGAATATAATTTTTGGGGCGATGAAGAATCCGCATACTTCTGGTGTTCGACCCAAGGCAACCGGATATGGAAAGCCAGTGGTTTTGCACTCTATACGGACAATAGCTTTACAGAATTTGACACATATGACAAGAGTTCTGAAATGTCTGTACGCTGTATATGTGACACTCTTTGCGGCGTAGGCACACCCCAACTTCCAATGGTAACCACATCATCAGTCAGCGACATAGGCGCGATTTCTGCCATTTGCGGAGGAAATGTCATTTTTGACGGAAATGATTTTATAACAGATCGTGGTGTATGTTGGAGCACCTTACACAATCCCACTCTGAATGGAAATCATTCGTCAGACGGGACAGGCAGAGGCTCTTTCTCCAGTTTTATATATGGTCTTTCTCCTAATACCACATATTATGTTCGCGCTTACGCTGTAAACAGTGAAGGTGTTGCGTATGGCGAAGAACATCAACTGACCACAACTGCTATTCAAGCATTTTCCTGTGGCACTTCAACAGTGTCAGACCACGAAGGAAACGAATACCATACAGTGTTAATCAACCAACAATGCTGGACAAAGGAAAATATGCGTTGCACGACCAGTCCCAGCACAGGGAATACCATATTGCAAAATGCAAATGGCACATTGACATATGATATTCCCATGGCGTATGCTTATGGAAACAATGCCGCCAATACCGCGAATGGCTATGGATTACTATATAACTGGGCTGCTGTCATGGATGGCGCAAGCAGTAGCAATTCGAACCCCTGTGGTGTTCGGGGTATATGTCCCTCCGGATGGCATATACCTAGCAATGCGGAATGGAATGGAATGATTCAATATTTGTCAAGTCAGCCCGAATATCGTTGCGATGGGGATTTTGGAATCGCCAAAGCACTAGCAGCTTTTACAGGATGGTATAATTACAACGCCCATTGCGGTCCGGGCAACAATATGTCTCAAAACAACACATCCGGTTTTTCCGCATTGCCAGCGGGATATTATAATGGATCTTTCTCTGGTCGTGAGTACCAGGCGTATTTTTGGACCGCTACCAAACAACAAAGTGGCAGATACAAGTGTTTATTCATGAGCGTTTTCGGTGATGATATTATATCCTCTCGTAACGAATCATGTATTGCCTTATCCGTCCGATGTGTACGTAACGAACTCCCCAATGAGAATCGAGTGTATGTATCATTAAACCAGGAAATTTGTTCAGGCGGAATGTATGATTTCTACGGACAACTGCTTTGGGAAAGCGGAGTGTATGAGACCACTATTACTTCGGATAACGGCACAGATTCCGTGATAACCCTGCACTTGACTGTACAACCTCGGCCCAATGTAGTCATAACAGGCAACAACATCATTTCATCAGGTGAATCCACCACGCTGACCGCTTATGGAGCAAATTCATTCGTGTGGGAAAATGGTTCTACATCCGCTAGCATAACAGTTCACCCCTCAGTCACAACCTTCTATACTGTGACAGGGGACAATGGAAATGGATGTTCTGCCACCGCCGGTATCTGGGTGGCGGTCGATTGCGGCTTACCCATAGTTAGTACATTAGGAGTAACAAATCTTTCCTCCTATTCCGCTACTTGCAACGGGCTTTTCACCTCATGTAATGCGGGATACTCTTGTAGAGCAGGCATTTGCTGGAGCACTTCTCCAAACCCCACCATAAATGACAACAACATCATTATATATGCTACCGGAACTTTTAACACCACACTAACAGGTCTAAAAGAAAATACAACATATTATTACAGAGCCTATGCTGTTAACAATATGGGTATATCTTACGGAGATGTGGTTAGTTTCACCACTCCGCTCGCAGGAGTACGCTGTGCAGGAGTGCCGACCGTCACTGACCACGAAGGCAATGTATATAATACGGTACAAATAGGCTCGCAATGTTGGACTAAAGAGAATATGAGATGTCTCACCAGTCCTACTACGGGACAGCAGTTACTGCTATACCCGAATGATGGCAATTTACATCTCACGCCAAAAGCATTTTACTTTAATGACGATCCTTCATGTTTAACGAATGGACTCGGTATAGGATACAACTGGTGGGCCATGATGGATGGAAATCCGACCACGGATGAGCAAATACGGGGTATTTGTCCAACAGGCTGGCACGTACCCAATGCCTCCGAATGGGAACAGCTTATAACCTATGTGAAAAGCATGCCTCAATATCTATGCAATGGAGTGGAAGAGTTTACTGCGAAAGCTCTAGCTGATGTTTCCGGATGGTGCACTTCGTACGTAGATCCATGCACACCTGGTAATGACCAAAGCAGCAACAACGCCACCGGATTCACTGTCATTCCCACAGATGGAGATGACGCTGTTTTGGGATGTGCTACAGAATGCGACACTGACAGTTACCTTATATTAAACAACGGCACGATATCTCACATTTTCTATACTCCGATGTGGATGTATTGTCGAAATGAACATATAGGTCCCATCAGATCCGAAAAGTTCAACGTATCCGCTGTTCGTTGTCTGCGAAATGACACCCAGGCAGAACTCATCGTAACGACAAGTGAGTTGAGCAATATCACAACAAACAGTGCTATTGGCGGTGGTGATGTGATTTCCGATGGAGGATCCACAGTCACCGCCCGCGGCGTGTGCTGGAGCACATCACAGAACCCGACCGTCAGCGGTTCGCACACCACCAACGGCAGCGGAACGGGCTCGTTCACCAGCAACATCACAGGTTTGACTCCAAACACCACCTACTATGTGCGCGCGTACGCCACCAACAGCGCCGGCACCAGCTACGGCGAGCAGAAAACCTTCAAGAC
>JAGCSI010000039.1 GCA_017964255.1 Bacteroidales bacterium
TGTCAGAACTCAAAAGACAGGGACTTATCAAGCACAATGGCAGCAAGAAGTACGGCGGCTACAGCGTCGTCGGTCAGGATTAACCCGTATATCAATCCATCATCCTGTAATCTTGTAATCAACACTTCTCCCCTCGAGGGCAGCGAGACTCCCTTGATGCAAAGCATCACTCCCCTTGAGCACGAAGTGCGAAACTCCCCCTCTAACCCCTATTCCCTATCCCCTATTCCCTAAATTAGCACATTGTCTCATTAGCACATTAAATTATTTTGTATCTTTGCAGTTTGCATTTAAAATTTTGGAACTCAAAAATATTAATATGAAAAAAATATTTGTTTGCTTACTAATTGCTTCTTTATCAGTATTTTGCAATTTATCGGCTTTCGCCCAGAACCCGAGCTACCAGCAGAATAGCAGCAAGATGATGCAGATGCTGCAGGCTATCAACAACATGTATGTCGATACTGTCAACTTCGAACCGCTGGTGGAAAAGAGCATCGTGGAGATGCTGAAAGAACTGGATCCCCACTCCGTCTATATCCCCAAAAAGGAAGTGCAACAAACCAACGAGCCGCTGGAAGGCAAGTTCGACGGCATCGGTGTGACTTTCCAGCTGATCAAAGATACCATCAACGTGATGGAAGTGATTCCTGACGGTCCATCGGATAAAGTTGGACTACGTGCCGGCGACAAAATCGTAAGGGTAGACACTGCGATTGCCTGCGGCAAGCACGTCAACAACAAATGGGTGCAGAGCCACTTGCGCGGTGTGAAAGGCACCAAGGTTGTGGTCGGCGTAAAACGTGGCCGCAACCCCGAAATACTCGAATTCACCATCACCCGTGACAAAATCCCCATGAACAGCGTGAACGTTTCTTTCATGGTGGACGACAAAACCGGCTATATCAAACTCGACCGCTTCGCCATGACCTCGCCTAACGAGGTGCATACCGCCCTGACCAAGCTCAATGCCCGCGGCATGAAGAACCTCATCCTTGACTTGCGCGGCAACGGCGGCGGCTACCTGGACGTGGCTTTCAAGATTTCCAACATCTTCCTCGGTGCTGACCAGATGATTGTCTATACCGACAACTTCAGAAAAACCGGCCAGCAGTTCAAGTCTGACGGCAAAGGCGAATTCCAGAAAGGCAGGCTGATAGTGCTGGTGGATGAGGGCTCCGCATCCGCCTCCGAAATTGTGTCCGGCTGTATTCAGGACTGGGACCGCGGTCTGGTGGTAGGTCGCCGTACTTTTGGTAAAGGTTTGGTCCAGAAACCTTTATACCTCAACGACCAGTCCATGGTGCGTTTGACCATCTCGCATTACTACACCCCCACCGGCCGTTGCATTCAAAAACCATACTCCGACGGTGTGGAAAGCTATCTGAACGACCTCAACAACCGCAGCAAACATGGCGAATACCTGACCGCCGACAGCATCAAATTCCCTGATTCACTGAAATATACCACCCCAAGAGGCCGTGTGGTTTACGGTGGTGGCGGCATCATGCCCGACATCTTCATTCCTCTCGACACTTCCAAATACTCCACCTTCTACAACGAACTGGCCCGTAAAGGCATTTTCGGAGGCTTTACCATGGATTACATGGAAACCCACCGTGAAGAAATGAAGGCCAAATATCCCACTTTCGAAGACTATAAGCAGAATTTCAACATCGATGACAAATTGTATGATGAATTTATTCAATATGCTAAAAAAGAAGGAGTTACCGACAGCCTGAAATTTGTGTTCTCCTCCTATCTGCAAGGCTTTGTCAAGGAAAACAAGGGCAAACTCGACTCCATGTACAGCAAAAACTTCGACAACAAAGCCGAGTTCGACCAGATGCTGAGCGAATATATCCAGAAGCAGCAGAAAGAGGCGATGCGCCTGAAAAACCTCAACAAGGCGCCCGAATACATCAAGGAATACTTGAAATTTGAAATCGCCCGTACCCTTTACAGCTACGGCGAGGCCTACCAGGTGTTCCTGACCAGTGACGATACTTTCCTGCAAGCGGTTGACATCATGAAAGACAACAAAATCTTCAAGAAATTCAAAGTCAACGACTGATGATCTCGAAGGAAACCATTGATGAAATATACGCCGCCGCCCAGATTGAAGAGGTGGTCGCCGATTTTGTGCCGCTAAAACGCCGCGGACAGAACTGGGTGGGCGTGTGTCCGTTTCACAATGACAAAAACCCTTCGATGTATGTCAGCCCCCGCTTGGGTATCTTCAACTGCTTCGTGTGCCATACTGGTGGCAACGCAGTCAATTTCGTGATGAAACACGAACAGATTTCCTATCCCGAAGCGCTGCGCTATCTGGCCAAAAAATACGGCATCAACATTGTGGAGGATGCCCGCTCGGAAGACCTGACAGATGAGGAAAAACTGAAAGAGAGTTTGCTGGCGGTGAACAAGTTCGCGGAACAATACTTTATTGATCAGCTACTTAATACCGAAGAAGGACAGACCATAGGATTGTCGTATTTCAAGGAAAGAGGCTTCACGCAGCAAACCATTGAGAAGTTCAGACTGGGTTATTGCCCCGATGGTTGGGACAAATTCACCCAGGAAGCCCTGAAGAATGGCTACCAGCTGGAGCACCTGATTATGACGGGACTGACCAAACAGTCGGAAAGCGGCAAAATTTTTGACTTTTACCGCGGGCGTGTCATCTTTCCCATCTACGACAAATTGGGCAAGCCTGTGGGTTTTGGTGGCCGTATTCTGAAAAAAGACGAGAAAACCGCCAAGTATTTCAATTCGCCGGAAAGCCCTATCTATCATAAAAGTAATGTATTGTACGGCTTCTACCAGGCCCAGCGGGCTATCAAGTCGCAGGACAATGTCTATCTGGTGGAAGGCTATACTGATGTGCTGTCGATGGTGCAGGCCGGCATCGAGAATGTGGTGGCCACCTCGGGTACCGCTTTCCCCGACGGCCAAATCCGCCTGCTGAAGTCCAAAACCAACAATGTCACCGTGCTGCGTGACGGCGACAAAGCCGGCATCAACGCCGCCCTCAAGGACATCAACATCCTCTTGGGCAACGGCTTCAACGTGAGCGTGGTGATGCTGCCCGACGGTGAGGACCCCGACTCTTTCGCCCAGGGTCACAGAGACTCGGAAATTACCGATTATCTGAAAGACAATGCCGACAGCTTTATCCTGTTCAAGGCCAGGGTGATGGCCGCGGAGGCCGGCAACGACCCCGCCAAGCGCGCCGCCATGGTGAAAGACATCATCCAGTCTATCGCCCTGATTCAGGATGATATCACCAAACAACTCTATATCAAAGAGTTGTCAAAAGTCTTCAATCTTGAAGAAAAGTTTCTGACGGCTGAACTGCGGAAGAATATCGTCAAGAATATCAAGGATATCGCCAAAAAAGAAAGCGACCAGGATATCAACATCCACACCAAGCCCGAGGAGAACGTATCATCCAACGATACTACCATAACTGACACTGATTCGCTGGCGAGTATCGAGGAGAAAATCATCCTGCTCCTGCTTCATTATGGTGCCTACGAAATTGATGCGGAACTTCTTGACGATGAAGGAAATACCATCTGTCAGAAAATCAGGCTGGACCAGTATATTTTCAACGACTTCACAGAAGAGGGACTTTCGTTCCAACAACCTTTGTTTCAGAAAATTTTTGAGGAATACGCCGTAATTGCGGAAAAATCTTCTAATCAGGACGATATCAAAAAAGCCTTTGTCAATCATGAAGATGCTGAAATACAACAGTTTGCTTTGGAGCATCTGATGAAAGAGGAGATTGAAATCAGCCCCGAATGGCAAAGACGCTTCGAGGTCAGCACCGACCATGTAAACAACAGCTGCTATAAACTGAACGAGGAGGTTTACAAGACTGTTCTGATGTTCAAATATCGTTTTATCGATCAGTTTCTGGATTTTCTGATGAGCGAAATCAAGAAAGATCCACCTGAAAAAATTCTTGACAACCTTCTCAGAAAATGCGACGTTCTGAACAAACGTAAAGCGGAGCTCGGAAAATTGATGGATATGGTCATCGCAAAGTAAAATAACGTAGAGACGTGAAGGCGTGAAGACGTGGAGACGTGGAGGCGTGGAGACACTCGCTGCGCTTGTTCGGGGAGAAGAATACCTTCTTAACGAATTCACAAAATGCATGTCTTAACGTCTTGACGAATGAGCAAAAGTAAAAATTCCCCTTCTATTAGAAGGGGTGCCCGAAGGGCGGGGTAGTGACGCAAACATAATTCAAAAAATATGGAATCAACAAACAACAACCGCGGTTTTTCCTCCAATCTGGGGGCCATTTTGGCTGCCACAGGAGGTGCCATCGGCTTAGGCAATATCTGGCGTTTCCCTTACACGGTGGGCGAAAACGGAGGAGGAGCATTCATCCTCTTGTATATCGCTTTTGTCTTTCTGCTGGGAGTTCCCGTCATGATGAGTGAGATTATCATTGGACGTCGCTCACAGAAAAATGTGATAGGTGCCTTCAGAACACTGGCTCCCCAACACAAGGGATGGATAAGCATGGGGGTGCTCAGTCTTGTGGCAGCCTTGGTGATATACTCTTTTTACAGCGTAGTAGCCGGCTGGACACTCAACTATATCGTATTGTCGAGCAGCGGTCAGCTCATCGGCAAAATGCCCGCCGAAATCAGCCAGATGTTTGCCGACTTCACCCACGGCTCCTTCTGGCCACTGTTTTACCAGTTTGTGTTCTTGTGTTTAACTGCCGGCATCATCATTTTAGGGGTGCAGAAAGGCATTGAAAAATATACCAAAATACTGATGCCCATTCTGTTGGTATTGATGATATTGATGTGCATCCGCTCATTGACGCTGGACGGAGCCCGTCAGGGTATTGATTTTCTATTTAAGCCCGATTTCAGCAAGATCACTGGAAATTCGATACTTGAAGCCTTGGGCCAAGCACTATTCTCTCTCAGCATCGGCATGGGGGCACTCATCACTTACGGCTCTTATATCCAGAAACAAGACAACCTCTTCACCACCAGCTTATGGATAGCCGGTGCCGACACCTTTATTGCCATCTTGTCCGGAGTAGCTATTTTCCCAGCCGTTTTCGCCTTTGGTTTAAGCCCTGCCTCTGGTCCGAGTTTGGTGTACGAAGTGCTTCCCAACGTGTTCAACAGCATGCCCGGAGGCACCATTTTCGCCGTCGGCTTTTTTGTGCTGCTGACCATCGCCGCCCTCACCTCCACCATCTCGCTATTGGAAGTCCCTGTCCTTTGGGCTGTCGAGGAATTGCATTGGGGTCGCCGCAAAGCCGCCCTTCTTATCTCATTGGCTGTCTTTATCATAGGCGCTTTTTGTGCCCTCTCGTTCGGACCACTGAATCACGTCACGATATTTGGACTCACCATCTTCGGACTCTGTGACCACCTTACAGCCATCTATATGATGCCTATCGGAGCCCTGCTGTTCACTCTCTTCATCGGCTGGTACCTGCCCAAAGCGGATGTGTATGATGAACTGTCCAACAGCGGCCAGCTCAAAGCCCGCTATTTCAGAGTTTACTATTTCATTGTACGCTACATCGCCCCACTGGCCCTGCTCAACATCCTGATTGCCGGTATACTCTCATAAAGTGCTAGGCTCTCCAGCGGACGCACGCAGTGCGTCCCTACTAACCCCTAATCCCTAAAACCTAACCCCTAATAATGACCCCAACCCAAAAAATCAGCCTGAAACCCGGCAACATGCTCAACCCCACCCCAGTGGTGATGGTCAGCTGTGGCGAAACTCCCGACGAGTACAACATCATCACGGTGGCCTGGACCGGCACGCTTTGCTCCGACCCGCCCATGTGCTATATCTCTGTGCGCCCTGAAAGACATTCGTACCCGATTCTGAAAGAGCGGAAGCAATTTGTCATCAACCTGGTAAATGAGCAACTGGCGGCGGTAACGGACTGGTGCGGTGTGCGTTCGGGCAAGAAATACAACAAATTCTTGGAGACCAACCTCACACCGGTGCGAGGCAGTGTGGTAAAAGCCCCCATGATTTACGAGTCTCCGGTGAATCTGGAATGCGAAGTGACAGAAATTGTGCCCCTAGGCACACATGACATGTTCATAGCCAAGGTAGTGGCTGTGCATGCCGACCCCCGCTATATGGACAAAAAAACGGGTGCGCTGGACCTCAAACGCGCCAATCTCGTGGCCTATTCCCACGGGCAATATTATACCTTGGGCAAAATCCTTGGCAAATTCGGTTTTTCCGTAGAAAAGAAGAAAAAATAAGCCTTATTCTGTAGAGACGCACGGTCGTGCGTCTGTCCTCTGCAAAAAAAAAAAGGGGCAGAAAAAATTCCACCCCTGTTACATGCCGGATAAATCCGGATTTTATTCCACATCGGCACGTGCCATAGCATCCTTGTAATATTTCTGGTTGACGAATACGTCTTCCTTGTAAGGATTGATATGACGTTTCTTGGAGACAGCGATGATGTAGCCAAGAGCGATGATGTTCACTACCAGTGCAAGTCCGCTAATCACCATCATCATAGTGGGATTAGCTGCCACAACAGAAGGATCTACGGTAGTGCCCACAATGCCGTCAACTGCAGCTTGTCCGCCTGCAACGTACAGTTGCTCAACGGTAGCGACACCTTCGGGATAGAGAACGGGAAGCGTAGCCCAGCTGAACCACTGCTGACCGTCTTTGAAAGTTTCCTGGAAAAGCGGGAATACCTGTGCGAACATACACCAGATAGCCAAGGTATTGGCGCGATTCTGAATCCAACCACCACGGTTCCATAACAAAGCCGCTACGGTAGGAGCGAGCAACAGGGCAACACCGCAATACCAGCTGTGAGTCGGCAGGCAGTTGTAAGTGTAAGCGAAGTTCCAAATATCATAGATGACGATATACACCCAGGTCATGTCGGCCCAGATCATATCTTTCTTATCCTTGGAAGCATACACATTCCACCAAGCGGTCATACAGAAAATGTTGAGTAAACCGGCCACGCCATTCATCACGTTGTGCCAGCCACCATACTGCCATACGCCTTCGGAGGTGAGCCACCACTTGTTCCATCCCATCACGGCACTCTCGAAGTCGGAAACGCATGCTATCAGAATGTTGATGGCCACGATAATAAACGGGAAGGGCTTAAACCAATGTTTGGCACCGATGCCCCATTTGTACTTGATCATCATGAAGCCGATACATCCGGCTGTAGCCGCATAAAGCTTGGCATAGTGGAACCAGCCTTGCATATAGACGTGAGTCTGGTTTTCCAGTGCCCACTGTGCACCATTCCTGACACCAATCCAGATGGCGAGGAAATAAACAGTAAGAACCAAAGGAATGGCCAGAAAAGTAATGATGCCGCCGAATTTGGTACGGCGAGCGAACTCGTTGAACAGGATAAGGCCTACGAGAACGACGAGTAGCATTCCCCATTGGGCCAGCGCGTTAGCGCCATAAACTTGAAAAAACATAATATATAAATTTAAAGGTTGTTATTCAGCTGCGCTGTTGGGGATGTCTTTCGTTCTTTCAGAAGGGCATAGATGGCCCATGCCGCTGTCAGCACCAAAGCCATGGGAACACCCACGGTGAGCATCTCGCGGAGCATGATTTGAAAGCCTCCTTCCACACTCAATGCCGTGAAAAAAGGAAAATTCAAGCTAAGCTCTCCATTGATGGCATGATCCACCATGAGCATCAGCGAACCACCCCACAGCATCTTCTCCAATGCGGGAACATGTCGTTTGAGAGCGGATTCGGATTTTTCCAAAGATTCTTTATTGATTTTGCGATAGGCGCTTGTCGCTACCGCTTCGGTTAATGGGACTAAGAAACAACACATATTTTTAAGGTTTTAATGTTTACTTTTTGAGCTTCGTTGTTTTTGAGCTTCGCTGTTAGTGACTACGTGTTTATAACATTTACTTTATAACATTTACTCATTAACACGAAGTCATCAACATTTACTTATTAACATTTACTCAATAACATTCACTCACTACGCTGTTGATTTCGACTTCGTTGCCACGGAGCAACCAGGTATTGCCGCTTTTGCAGTGCGGGCAGGTTTTGCCGAATCTTACTGTTTCATATTCTTTTTTGCAGTTGTCGCACCAAGTCACCGCAGGAATGATGTTGATTTTCATCTCACAGCCCCTGAGCATGTCTTCCTTGTCAGCCGCCCATCGCCAGCAGTCGGTGAGCAGATGCGGCACCACCGTGGAAACCTCGCCGATGTCCATCACCACGGTAGAGACATGCTCCACATGGTGCTCCTCCGCCACTTGCTTGACGTCCTTGATGATGTAAAAGACTATTCCGAGTTCGTGCATGGTTTTACTTCGTGTTATTGAGCTGCGCTGTTGGTGACTTCGTGTTTACAACATTTACTCACCAACATTTACTCATCAACATTTACTCACTAACATTTACTCCTAAAGATGATTTTTCCGGTGCGTTTGAGCATGTATGGGAGAATGCCGCTGAATTTGTCCTCGGAAGTGCGCATGACACTGGCCTCGGGGTTGTCGCGGAAGAGATGAATGGCATCGAAGCCGCACTTGGTGGTGCAAATACCACAACCGATACAGCGGTTCTCATCGACCACCGAAGCACCACAACTCAAACAACGGGCGGTTTCAGTACGAACCTGCTCTTCGGTGAGGGTCACCATGTATTCCTTGAACGGACTCTCTTTGGCTTCATGGCCTTCCACCTGACGGGAAGAATTGTCATAGCTTTCCACCACGATATCGTCTTTATCCAGCTCAATAAAATCACGGCGGTTACGGCCGATGGTCATGTGTCCATGTTGCACATAACGGTGCAAACTCTCGGCTGCCTCTTTTCCCGCAGCGATAGCATCAATGGCAAACTTGGGTCCTGTGAAAAAGTCACCGCCCACAAAAATGTCTTCCTCCGCTGTTTGGTAGGTCAACTTGTCAGCCATAGGATAGACACCCCTGACAAACTCTACCTTGCTGTCCTTCAGCAGGTCTTTCAAAATGACAGTCTGACCAATAGCGAAGATAACCATGTCTGCATCCAATGTAATGGTTTCATTCTCGTCATATTGTGGAGAGAATCTGTGTTCTGCATCATATACAGAAGTACATTTTTTGAAAACGATGCCTCGAACCCCCATTGTGCTATATTCAATTTCTTCCTTTTCATTTTCTTCATGAACCCAAACAGATGTTCCAAGCACCTCTTTCGGGCCCCAGCCAGGATTGATGACCACACCGTCCTCGCGGGCCTCGCGACGCTCTTCCAAAGAAGCGGGCATAATGTCTTCGGTTTCCAACGAGAGCATCGTTACCGAAGTTGCCCCACTGCGTTTGGCCACACGGGCGGCATCGATTGCCACATTGCCACCACCTACCACAACAACATTTCCTTCTACCTTCACCTTGCCGCAGTTGGCGTCGTGCAGGAAATCAATAGCGGTAGTGGTTCCTGAAAGCGTCTCACCAGTAATGCCGGGCAACTTGCCTCCCTGGCAGCCAATGGCCACATAAAATCCCTTGTAACCTTGTTCACGCAATTGCTGGATGGTTATGTCTTTGCCTACTTCCACCCCCGTGCGGATCTCCACACCTATCTCTCGCATGATGTCAATTTCGGCCTTGATGACCTCTTTGTCCAATTTATAGGAAGGAATGCCGTATTGCAGCATACCGCCGGGAATCTCGTTCTTCTCGAACACAGTGGGTTTATAGCCCATGGTAGCCAGATAATAAGCACAACTCAAACCAGCGGGACCGCCACCGATAATGGCGATTTTCTCTTCCCAATGCTCCTGCACGTTGGAACAGATATTCACCTCCGGCACAAAGCGGGTATCTGCCTTCAAATCCTGCTCCGCAATGAACTTCTTTACCGCATCAATGGCTATCGGTTGGTCAATGGTACCACGTGTGCAGGCATCCTCGCAACGACGGTTGCATACGCGACCGCATACTGCCGGAAACGGATTCTCTCGCTTGATCAATTCCAAAGCCTCGGTATATTTGCCTTCGGCGGCTTTCTTCAGATAGCCCTGCACAGCGATATGGGCGGGACAAGCGGTCTTGCATGGCGCAGTGCCCGTCGGGTAGCAGTTGATACGGTTCTTGTCACGATAATCCTCATCCCATTTGTGGGGACCCCACTTGCTGGCATCAGGCAGTTCCTGCTTGGGATAGGTCTGTTCGCCGTGTTTGGTACACAGCTTTTGCCCCAGTCTGACGGCTCCGGCAGGACAGTATTCCACGCAGCGTCCACAAGCCACACAACTGGAAGAATCCACTTTTGCCACGTAAGCACTACGCGACAAATTCGGGGTGTTGAATAGTTGAGATGTTCTTAAAGCATTGCAAATCTTAACATTACAATTGCAGATAGCGAATATCTTGCCTTCACCATCGATGTTGGTCACCTGATGGACGAAGCCATGATCCTCGGCTTTTTTCAGAATATCCATCGCCTCATCGTAGGTGATATAATGGCCACGGTTGGTCTCCACCAGATATTCGGCCATGTCTCCTACGCCGATACACCAGTCACGATAATCGTCAGCGCAACCTTCCTCGAGTTTCTTGCGACCGTAACGGCACGAGCAGATACCCACGGCAAGGTGGCCTTCATAGCGTTTGAGCCAATAAGAGATATGTTCGATATCGGCGGTCTCGTTCACCATGCTGATGGCTTTTTCCACAGGAATCACATGCATGCCTATGCCTGAACCGCCCATGGGTACCATCGGAGTGACTTTCTCCAGCGGCAGAAACGTCATTCTTTCAAAAAACATCGCCAACTCGGGATGCTTGTCCATCAACTCCACATTCATGTTCGTATATTCAGCACTACCCGGAACAAACATCGGCACCCAGTAAATACGGTCCTTGCGCTCAAAAGAGGTACCAGGCACAGGGCCTTCCTTGGTATATTTGTCGCCATAATCATATTCCAACATGCCGAAATAAGCCAGCTTGTCAAGCAATTCGTCAAAGGACTGGTCATCCGGGGTATAATGCTTTTTGGCGTTCCACTCATGGAGCTGGGCATAGCTGTGATGCTCTCTCACTTTGAAAAAATTGCCGGGAAGCATGTCCAACAGCAAATCCAACGAAGCCTCGCGGGTCACAGCATCCATTTCATCTTCGAAAATGCATGCGAGGCCCCAGTACTCGGGAGCATCGGTGGTCATTTTAATCTTTCCGGGAACTCGGTCCGTAACATGACGGACAAATTTGATCAATTTTGGATTCGGATTCTTGTCCCCTCTGTGTTTGGGAACAAATTTGTTGGACATTTCAGGCATACAAACTTATATTTTATTATGTTGGTGACTTCGTGTTGATGAACCTCGCTGTTGGTGAGCCTCGCTGTTGGTGACTGCGTGTTAACAACATTTACTCACCAACATTCACTTCTAACATTTACTTCTATCTTCCTTTCCATCTCATTACCTCTCGGAAGAGCCATTCGGCGAAAGCATCCACGCCCTCGCCAGTTTTGGCGGAGATAGGAATGATTTTCGCCTGGGGATTGCGCTCATGAATATTTTTTGAACATTTTTCCATATCGAAATCAAAATACGGGAGAACATCGGTTTTATTGACAAGCACGACATCGCACACCGAAAACATCAAAGGATATTTCAGGGCTTTGTCATCACCCTCAGGCACAGAGAGTATCATCACATTGCGGCAACTGCCGGTATCGAATTCGGCGGGACAAACCAGATTGCCGACATTCTCGAGGATGACCAAATCCACAGCCTCCAAGCCCACATTGTCCAGTCCCTGACGGGTCATCTCCGCATCCAAATGGCACATACCACCCGTATGTAATTGTATAGACGGAATTCCCGTTGCCTCTTTGATTTTCACAGCATCCACATCGCTGTCAATGTCGGCTTCCATTACCGCCACACGGATCTTGTCTTTGATACGATTGATGGTCTGAATGAGGGTGGTGGTCTTACCGCTACCTGGTGATGACATCACATTAAGCAGATATACTCCCTTCTGTTTCAGCTCATTGCGAAGCTCATCCGCAGCCTTGTCATTATCTGCGAACACACTCTTTTTGATTTCTATTACTTTAACCTCATCCATAGTATCTGATTATCTCAAAATATCTTACAAATTTTTCTCTGCAAATTTACATAAATTTCTTAGATTAACCACTGATGAATAAAATTAATTGCTTATTTTTGTGCCTTCTTTTTTTCGGAAAAGGGTGAAAGAAGAATGAAAAACTTATCTTGTATTATTTAAAATATTGAATATTATGTCTTTAGAACAAAAAATCAACGATGACATCAAAGCCGCAATGCTGGCCAAGGAAAAAGAAAAACTGAACGCCCTGCGCGCTATCAAATCCGCTATTCTGTTGCTGAAAACTGAAAAAGGTGGCAGCGACGAAATTGCCCCTGAAGCAGAATTAGCTCTGCTGCAAAAATTAGTGAAACAGCGCAAGGAGTCAGCAGAACTTTACAAAGCCCAAAATCGTCAGGATTTGTACGAAGAGGAAATGGCTCAGTATGAAGTGATTGCACAATATTTACCCAAACAGCTTTCCGCTGACGAAATCAAGGAAGTGGTGCAGAAAATTATTGCCGACAACAATATTTCAAGCATCAAAGAAATGGGCAAAGCAATGGGCATGGCTTCCAAACAATTGGCAGGCAAAGCCGATAACAAAACCATTTCTGAGATCGTAAAATCCTTATTGTCATAATTTTTCACCTAACTTCAACAGATGAAATATTATATCGTTGCCGGTGAGGCATCGGGCGATTTGCACGGCTCCAACCTGATGAAAGCTCTCAAACAACGCGACCCCGAGGCGGACTTCCGCTGCTGGGGCGGCGACCTGATGGAAGCTGCTGGCGGAGAGCTGGTGAAACACTACCGCGATTTGGCCTTTATGGGCTTTATCGAGGTGGCTATGCATTTGAGGCAGATTCTCAACAATATTAAAATTTGTGAAATCGACCTGCTGATGTACGAGCCCGATGTGCTCATCCTCATCGACTATCCCGGTTTCAACCTGCGGGTGGCCGAGTTCGCCCACAACAATGGCATCAAGGTGGTGTATTACATTTCACCGCAGGTGTGGGCCTGGAAGAAAAACCGTATCAAGAAAATCCAACAGTTTGTGGATGAGATGATTGTGATTCTTCCTTTTGAAAAGGAATTCTACGAGAAACACAACGTTCCTGTTCATTTTGTGGGCCATCCGTTGCTGGATGCCATCGACAGCGATATTCGTGACAGCGAGGCGGTGCGGCAATTCCGCTCCATCAACAAGCTGGATGACAGAGAAATAGTGGCCATCCTGCCCGGCAGCAGGAAGCAGGAAATTGTCAAGATGCTACCTGTCATGGTGGAAGTGGCCCAACAATATCCTCAGTTTCAGTTTGTGGTGTCGGGTGTGAAATGGCAGGATAAGTCACTATACGACAAATATTTAAAAAACACCAACTTCCCCCTTGTCATCGATCAGACCTATCCCTTGCTGCTGAATGCCAAGTCGGCTTTGGTGACCTCAGGCACCGCCACTTTGGAAACGGCGCTCTTAGGCACTCCGCAGGTGGTTTGCTACCGTGGTAGCGCTATTTCATACGTTATTGCCAAACATCTTATCAAAGGCATCAATTACATCAGTCTGGTCAACCTCATCCTGGACAAGCCGGTGGTGACAGAACTCATACAATATGATATGAATGCCAAGCGTTTGACCGAGGAATTTGAGAAAATCACCTTCGACGAGGCCAACATCAGCCGCATGAAAGAGGATTATGCGCAGCTGCACCAGATTCTGGCTGATAGCAAAGCATCTGCCAATGCCGCAAAGGTCATCACGGAGAGATTTTAACCCTCCCCTTGAGCACGAAGTGCGAGACTCCCCTAACTCAATTAACTAATTTGCTAATTGACTGATTTGCTAATTTCATTAGCACATTAGCACATTGATAATTAGCACATTAACTAATTTGCTAATTTGCTAATTATTTTTTGTATTTTTGCATCGGAAATAATGGCAAAGCGGGCATCCGCTTCTTCATCAAAATAAAATAGAAAAATGGCAAGAGTATTAATCATTGGCGCCGGAGGTGTTGGCGCAGTAGTGGCACACAAATGTGCTTCCGTTCCCGAAGTTTTTACCGAAATCATGTTGGCCAGCCGTACCAAGGCCAAATGCGACAAGATTGCCGCTGAAATCGGTGGCAACCGCATCCAGACCGCCCAAGTCGATGCCGACAATGTACAGGAAACCATTGAGTTGCTGAACAGCTACAAGCCCGACCTGCTCATCAACGTGGCACTGCCCTACCAGGATCTCCCATTGATGGACGCTTGTTTGGCGACCAAGACCAACTACATGGATACTGCCAACTATGAGCCCCGCGACAAAGCCAAATTCGAATACAGCTGGCAGTGGGCATACCAAGACCGCTATAAAGAAGCCGGCATTATGGCTCTGCTCGGTTGCGGTTTCGACCCCGGTGTGACCAGCATCTATACTGCATACGCCGCCAAACATCATTTCGATGAAATCCATTATCTGGACATCGTGGACTGCAATGCCGGTGACCATGGCAAGGCTTTCGCCACCAACTTCAACCCCGAAATCAACATCCGCGAAATCACCCAGCGCGGCAAATACTGGGAAAACGGCCAGTGGATTGAAATCGACCCGATGTCCATCCACAAATCCGTGGAATATCCCAACATCGGTCCCCGTGACTCTTACCTGCTTTACCACGAGGAATTGGAATCCTTGGTGCGCAGTTATCCGAGCATCAAGCGTGCCCGTTTCTGGATGACTTTCGGCCAGAAATACCTCACCGTGCTGAACGTGCTGCAGGAAGTGGGTCTTACCAGCATCAAGCCCATCAACTACGAAGGCAAAGAGATTGTACCGCTGCAATTCCTGAAGGCTGTGCTGCCCGAACCGTCCTCACTGGGCGAAGGCTACAAAGGACAGACCTCCATCGGTTGCCAGATCAGAGGTATCAAGGATGGTAAGGAACGTACCTATTACGTTTGGAACAACTGCGACCACGCCGCCTGCTACAAGGAAATCGGTGCCCAGGCTGTTTCCTACACCACCGGCGTTCCCGCCATGCTCTGCGCCAAGATGATCCTCACCGGACAATGGAAAGGCCAGGGTGTGTTCAATGTGGAACAATTCGACCCCGATCCGTTCATGAAGGAAATCGGCGGCTACGGACTGCCCTGGAACGAACAAATCGACCAGCCCCTGCCCATCGAAAAATAGTTGGGGTGAAATTCACCACCTGTGGGGCGAAATTCTCTTATTAGGGGTGAAATTCCAATTACAGGGGTGAAAATGACATTATAACGTATGGAGCAAATACTCATTTGCCCCTATGAAAGCTAATCGTAAGGGCGGGCCATTGTGTCCGCCCTCACAAAATATACTTTTATGAACTTCAAACTACACGCTCCCTTCGCACCCTCCGGCGACCAGCCCGATGCCATCAAACAACTGGTGGACGGCTTGAACCGTGGCGACAAGGCCCAAACCTTGTTGGGTGTGACTGGTTCGGGCAAAACCTTCACCATCGCCAATGTGCTCAACGAGGTGAACCGCCCCGCCCTCATCCTCAGCCACAACAAAACTTTGGCCGCCCAGCTGTACAGCGAGTTCAAGCAGTTTTTCCCGGAAAACGCGGTGGAGTATTACGTCTCCTACTACGATTACTACCAGCCCGAGGCTTACATCCCTACCACCAATACTTATATTGAAAAGGATCTGGCCATCAATCAGGAAATTGACAAACTGCGTATGCATACCACCTCCTCCCTGCTTTCAGGGAGAAGGGACATTGTAGTAGTTGCTTCAGTATCATGCATTTACGGAATTGGCAATCCTGATGATTTCGCCCAGAATGTCATCAATATTCACAAAGGGATGGTGGTGGACCGCGACCAGCTGCTCTATGCCTTTGTTGCCGGATTATACTCCCGCACCGAACTGGCCCTGGAGCCTGGCAAATTTCGGGTCAAAGGAGATACCGTGGACATTTTCCCACCATATAACGACACAGCATTCAGAATCATCTTTTTTGATGATGAAATTGAGGATATCTTTGAAATAGACCCTGTGTCGGGTGACAAACTCAACAAACTGAGTGTGCTCACCATCTATCCCGCCAGCATTTTCGTAACCTCGCAGGACTCGATGAACAATGCTTTGGCGGAAATCAAACTGGACCTTGAAACCCAAATCCAATACCTTCATTCCATTGACAAACACCTGGAAGCCAAGCGTTTGGATGACCGTGTGAATTATGATATCGAGATGATGAAGGAGTTGGGTTACTGCTCAGGCATTGAGAACTACTCCCGTTATTTCGACCGCCGCAAACCTGGGGAACGGCCTTTCTGCATTCTGGACTTCTTCCCTGACGATTTTATCTTAGTGATTGACGAAAGCCATGTCACCGTGCCCCAAATCGGTGCCATGTACGGTGGCGACCGCTCCCGCAAGATTAACCTGGTGGACTACGGTTTCCGTTTGCCCGCCGCCTTGGACAACCGTCCCCTGAAATTCCACGAGTTCGAGTCACTCATCGGACAGACTATCTTTGTCAGTGCCACCCCCGCCCAGTACGAACTGGACAAATCCGAAGGTGTTATCATAGAGCAGATTGTGCGTCCCACCGGCTTGCTCGACCCACCCATTGAGGTGCGCCCTGCCCTGCACCAGGTGGATGACCTGCTGGACGAAATAGAGCTGACCGTTGGCCGGAAACAAAGGGTTTTGGTGACCACGTTGACCAAGAAAATGGCGGAAGAGCTGAACAGTTACCTTTTGCGCATTGGCATCCGCTCCAAGTACATCCATTCGGATGTGGAAACCCTGGAGAGAGTGGAAATTCTCAAGGATTTGCGCGCCGGCGCCATCGATGTGCTGGTCGGTGTGAACCTGCTGCGCGAGGGACTCGACCTGCCCGAAGTGGCCCTGGTAGCCATCATGGATGCCGACAAAGAGGGCTTCCTGCGCAACGAGCGCTCGCTCACCCAAACCGCAGGCCGTGCCGCCCGCCATGTGAACGGCCGCGTCATCTTCTATGCCGACAAAGTCACCAAATCGATGCAGGCCACCATTGACGAAACGCTTCGAAGAAGAGCTAAGCAATTGGCATACAACGAAAAACATCATATCATTCCCAAAACGGCTATCAAGTCGGATGCCATCCCCAGAGAGTTGCAGAACCTGCGCTTCGACCTTCCCGACCCGATCCTGTACAAGCCCGCCAACGAGGAAACGTCTCTCGCCGCCGAGAAAAGCATTGATTACAAAATGTACAATATCGAGCAGTTGCAGGCCAATGCCAAGAAACTGCGCAAGCAGCTGGAAAACGCTACCAAAGAACTGGATTTCATGCTGGCGGCCAAACTCCGCGACGAAATCATTGAGATTGAAAAACTGATAGCAGAACAAAAGGCATAAAAAAAGCCTCCATCATTTTGGAGGCTTTTTATTTCATCAATCATTCGTGATTACTTCACCAAATTCTGGAATTCCGTAGTCTTTCTGTATTTCTTGAATTCAGCATCGCGTTTGGCTTTTCTCTTGTACTTGGAATCTTTGTCGATAGCGGCACCCAGATTCTTGTACAGATTGTATTCGTCGGCGGTACGGGCAGCCAAAACAGCCTTCAGGTAATACACCTTGGCATCGGTGCTGGTAACACAATCCAACGTAGCCTTGGCGGCAGTATAGTTCTTTTTCAGAATCTGTGACAAAGCGGTATTGTAGTCACAAGTGGTATTGCTCAATGCCTGGGCAGCACCGTCAAAGTCACCTTCCAAAATCTTGAACATACCATTGTTATAGCTCTGGTTCACCGGATTGACAGCGGCTTTCTGTGAATCCTTGAACAACTGCTTGGCCTCGTTCATATTGCCAGCGAAGAAAGCGGCAATAGCCTTGTTATTCAGGATGATACCATTGTCAGGAGAAATAGCGGCAGCCTTGTTCAGCAAGTTATTGGCCTCATCCAGATATTCAGGATTTCCAGTAGAATAATAATCATTCAGTTTCAAAGCTGCCAGGTTGTTATAAGCTCTCCAGTCGTTTTCATATTTGCTTTCTTTCATGATAGCCGTGTAGATGTCAGCCTTGGTAGCATTGCTCTGAGCCAAAGATGCGGCATACAGTCTTTCGTTCAGACTCAGCTTGCCAGGATCGGTAGTAGCCAGTTTCATGATTTCCTGATCGTTATACTGGTTTTTGTTGTATACCAAAGAAATTTCGGCACGACGTAAAGGAGGCAGAATCTGATCGGCAATTTCATTATAAATGTCCGTCATTTCACGGATTCTCTGCTCACGCAAATCGTTGCTGGGCTGAGATCTTACCACATTCAGAATCTTGTTTCTTTCGGGAATGCTTGATTTCTCCACAGCGGTTTCAAAACCATCCCAGTCCTCGCCCTTGGCGTTGTTCTCAAATTTCAGCTCGGGTTTCTGGAAATTCTTGGGATTGATTTTGTTGTCCTTGCAGTACTGTTTGATATACTTGTCATACTGCTCGTTGAACCATTTCTTGCCCTGCTCAAAACGGCGTTCTGACAAGCCTTGGTTGTGAGATTCCTCACCTTCGGGAGAAGCCCAGCCAGAAATCACCACCTTTTCGATATTACCACCCTGATACAGGAAATCCACCAGGTCTTTCACCGCCTGCTTGGCTTCCTTGCTCTTGTTCAGCGGCAGGTTCCAATTTACAGAAGAGCTGTTCACCTCGAAATAGATGTCGGCAGTTTCACTCTCATACTCAGCCTTATAGCCGTGAGGTCCAAACAAGAAATAAGTGCCTTTGCCACCTTCAGCATCATCCGATAAAGTCGGGGTGATGTCCATCAATGCGGAAGAGTTGGAAACGCCATCGCCCAACAGACGGTCGGGATCCAACTTCTGGCTTTTCTTTTTCAATGCGGCATTGGTCACCGCATAGATTTCACTGTCTGACATTTCGTCATTGTAATCGATGGTACCGCTCTTGGTGAACTTGCCACCTGTCTTGTAAGGAATTACAGTTGCGCCGCTCACATTAGCCTTCTCACCGGCCAGCGTGATGGGGGGCAGTGTTGTCAGCACCTCGCCAGTGGCGGATTTAACGGTCGGAACCACCGTCACCACTGCTTTCTTTTTCATGTATTTCGGCGGAACCTCACCCTTGATGGTGTAATCCACTTTACCGCCTTTGTTTTCCAAATCAGGATTGTCCAACGTGATGGACACCTCCGGATAACGCTTAACCATTTTTTGCAGACCGCAACCCGCCAAAATCAATGCCGCGAGGGTCAGCACTAGTGCTAAATTCTTATTCTTCATATAGATATTTATTTTGATGTTTTTATTTTCATTATCTTGCAAAGATACATAATTTTATGGAATATTCATCTTGAAAAAAATATTTTTTTGTATGTTTGCATTTCAAACTCTCAAAAAATGAAACATTCAGTTTTTTTTCAGAAAATATGCGGCTTCGGTCTTTGCATACTCCTCATATGCTCGTGCGGCAATATGCAATTCCAAAAATTTGAAGGCAGTGCTTTGGGTACTTACTACGCCGTCACCTACAAAGGGACGGAAAATCCCTCTTTACAGAAAGGGGTGGACTCCATTCTGAACTCCATTAACGAGACTTTTTCCATCTTCAATCCTTCTTCTATAATTTCAAAAATAAATGATAATCAAGAAGTTATTTTGAATGAAGATTTTATTGAAGTCTTCACTGTCGCACAGCGGATTGGCCAGGAAACTGACGGTGCCTTGGAAATGACTATCGGCCCGCTGGTCAACCTCTGGGGCTTTGGCAAAGACGAAAGGAAACAGAATCTTTCCCAAACGGAAATTGACTCTGTGCTGACCATCATCGGTTATTGGAAAGTTCGCCTGGAAAACAATACCATCATCAAAGATAATCCTGATATTCAATTGAATTTCAATGCAATAGCAAAAGGATATGCCGTGGATAAAGTGGCAGATTATTTAGTGAGAAACGGATACAAGGACTGCGTGGTCGATATCGGCGGCGAGATTGTGGCGAAAGGCAAGAAATACCACGACCAAGAGTGGAACATCGGTCTGCAGTCGCCCACCCGTACCCGCGACGGGGAAATGCGTGCCGAAGAGACCTTCCACCTGCATGACCGCGCCGTGGCCACCTCCGGCAACTACCGCAACTACTTTGAGGAAAACGGTCAACGCTATGCGCATATTATCAACCCGAAAACTGGCAGACCCGAAAAGAGCAAACTGCTGAGTGTCACCGTGATAGCTGACCAATGCGTGGAAGCCGATGCCTACGCCACCGCTTTCATGGTGATGGGTATGGACAATACTAAAGCATTCTTAAAGGCTCATCCTGAGCTCACTTGCATCTTCATTTATGATGAAAATGGCACCTACCAAACAGAAGTCTGCAATCCTGTTAGTAATCAGTAGTTTATAATAGAATTCCTTTCCTTTTCCTCCAAAAAATTTACGAAAGTCAGTCTCATTTCGGATATTTTTTTGTATCTTTGCGGTTTAAAATGGCTTTGGTATGAAAAATAACGGATTATTTCAGCATAAGTTCTTTAGTCTGCTTACCCTCCTCTTGGCTGTGGTAATATTGGCTGTAGGATTATCTTCCTGCTCCTCTTCAAAACAATACGGACAAACAGAACATAAACGTTCCACATACCAGCGTGTGAAAGTGAAACAACCTCGCTGGAACACCTCCACCTCCACCTCTACCACCTACTACATCAAAAAACAAAAACCTCGTAAAAGATACAATCCGTAATCTTTTATTTTATTAATTATCAATTGTTTATATGAAAATAAAATTTCATCAACTTATATTTTGCTCTTTCCTGCTGTGCCTTTTCTCTTTGGTTCATGCACAGAATGATAATTCATTGAATTTCAATACCTACAACGGCATTCCTTACATGGATGAGGAAATGGTGTTCGACACCATCGGCATCATGATGGACAGCGTGGAAATGAGCTATTATGACAAGATTGACAAAAATGTGGAACCGGTTTTGTTCATGTACCTTAAATGGATGCCCGGCTATGGCACTTACGAGGACTTCAACATTGCAGCAGTCCATTACCGTCATCATACCAGCGCTCGCCCCGACACCTTGGTTTTAGGAAAGTATTGTCACCCAGCACCGTATAAAATCTATTCCAAATACGGTATGCGCCGTCGCAGAATGCACCGCGGCGTAGATTTGGCCTATCCCATGGGCACACCCGTGGTGGCCGCCTTCGACGGCATGGTGCGTATCTCCAAGGCAAATGCTGGCGGCTACGGACAACTCATCGTTATCCGTCACGACAATAAACTGGAAACCTACTATGGCCACCTTTCCCAGCGACTGGTCAACCCGGGACAGATAGTACATGCCGGTGACACTATCGCCTTAGGCGGCAGCACCGGACGCTCCACCGGACCGCACCTCCATTTTGAAACCCGCTACCTCGGCTATGACTTCAATCCCACCAAAATCATCGATTTTGACAATTTTAAATTGAAAGTTGATACCCTCTATACCAGCGGTTTCGAGGTGACCTCCAAAACCCTGATTGCAGAAAAAACCGCCAACGATGCCAAGGCCACAACTACCTCCACAGGCGCCGTTTACCACAAAGTGCGCCGCGGTGAAACCTTGGGCTCCATCGCCAAAAAATACCACACCTACGTGTCCACCCTCAAGAAACTGAACGGTCTGAAGAGTGACTTTATCCGTGAAGGTCAAAGATTGAGAGTGAGGTAAATAGTTGACAGTTGATAATTGACAATTAAAAGGTGGGGTAAAGGGCAGAATACTATTTAAAGTAAACTTTATTGAATTGAAAAGTGGATTATTATTTCGGGGATTGTATCTGAGATTCATTCTACTTTTCCTTTTCAATTTGCATTTTTTTATTTTTTCTCAACTGTCAACTGTCAACTGTCAATTGTCAATTGGTTCTGTTTTCGCCCAGAATACCCTTATTCCCAGTTTTCAACGGAATCAGAATATCCCTGTTTTTGCTGATAACAACGCCTTGTCTATAGCTTGGGCAGGAGGCATGAGCGGTGTGGCGTTTTTCAACATCGACCTTGACCTCGATGGCACAGACGATCTGCTGGCTTTTGAAAAACACGGCAACCGGCTACTGCCCTTTTTGCGACAAGGTCAGCGATGGATATATGCCCCCGAATACCGGCACTGCTTCCCCGAACTGCACGACTGGATTATCCTGAAAGACTATGACAACGACGGAAAAAAAGACATTTTCACTTATGGCCTTGCGGGAATCAGAGTTTTCAGAAACAGCTCTCAAGAGCAACTTTCCTTCAGTTTGGTGACCGACCAACTCAGCTCTTTCTATTACACCGACTACAGTAATATCTACGCCTCGCCCGATGACAACCTGGTGGTGGCCGATGTGGATCACGATGGGGATATGGACATACTAAACTTTTGGGTATTAGGAAAATATGTACATTTTCAACGTAACTATGCGATAGAAAACAACCTCGCCAACGGCTGGCTGGATTTCCGTCTGGAAGACGAATGCTGGGGCAAGTTCTCCGAAGGGGCCGACAACAACGAGATTACCCTATTGAGCTACTGCCAAAGCAAAAATGAAGAACCTACCCGCCATGTCGGCTCCACTATGACCCTGACCGACTTCAACCATGACGGCTTGGAAGACTTGATTTTGGGTGACATTGACTATGCTCAAGTCGTGCTCCTGACCAACGGGGGAACTTTGTCCGAAGCCCTGATGGTGGCGCAAACCACAGCCGTCCCCAATGCTGTCAACCCTATCTCAATGTATTCCATGCCATTAGTTTCCTCGCTGGACTTGAATAACGATGGCCTCAATGAATTGTTGGTTTCCCCAGCCGACCCCTCCTTAACTAAATCACAGAATATCAACAGTGTATGGCTATATGAATACGATAGTCTGCTGCAAAGTTACAGTCTGATTACCCAGAATTATCTGCAAGACGAAATGGTGAACTTAGGCTCCGGCTGCTATCCCGTGCTCTACGACTGGAATGGTGACGGGCTGCTGGACTTGTTTGCCGGAAACTACGGTTACTACGACAGCTCCTCCTATAACAACGGCTTCCTCAACTCGTATTACTCCGCCGCCATCGCCTATTTCGAGAACATCGGCACAGCCTCCGAACCGGCCTTCCGACTGATAAATTCTGATTTCGACAATCTGCGCCAACTCAATAAACAAGCCCTCTACCCCACCTTCGGAGACCTGGACGGTGATGGGCAAACGGAAATGATCTGCGGCTGCAGCGACGGCAGCTTGATAAGAATAAAAAACGGCCAGATAACGGAGAATTTCCTGAATATCGAAGTGGGCTACTTTGCCACTCCCCAGCTGTTCGACCTTGACCGGGACGGCAAATTGGACCTGCTTATCGGCAACCGCCGTGGACAAATTGCCTATTACAGAAACACTTCCACCAATGGGAATCTCAGTTTTCAACTAGAATCCAGTACCTTGGGCGATGTGGATGTGCGGGATTACACCCTCTCCTATTTTGGTTTTGCCACTCCCTGCTTCTTCAGACAAAATGACGAAACCCTGTTGATTTGCGGCAACGAGCAAGGCAAATTGTTCTTTTACAACAATATAGACAACAACCTCAGCGGAAGTTTCTCTTTGCAAACAACATGGCTGCCCGAACAAATCGGGACTCGCCATCTACCCATACAAGAAGGTATCCGGGTGGGAGTTGCCCTGGGTGAACTGAACAACGACAATTATCCCGAACTCATCATAGGCAACTATGCCGGCGGATTCGCCTATTTCGAAGGCAGACCTGGCATTCCCGTCAGCATTCGCGAAGCGGAAACGACAAGAGTAAATTGTTATCCCAATCCTGCCACTGACCTCATCCATATCGAAACATCAAGCGACGATATTACCCAAGTGCAAATTTTTGACCTTACAGGCCGCAAAATCTTGGAAACCAAATTTGTAGATCAATTCTATCAACTCAATATCTCTTCTTTAAGTCCTTCAATATATATATTGAAACTGATAAATGACGGAAAAGAATCTTACCACAAAGTGGTGAAAAGATAGAAGGAAAATGTACCTTTTAGTCTAATGGAAAATCTCTTTATTGGCTCCCTTATCAATTACTAATTAAAATTATGTAAAAATATTTTTGTAATTTTTACTTTTATATTGGATAATTTTATATTTTTGCAGCGATAAAATTTCATTCTCTTCGATAGATGTGGCTGCGCAGAAAAATATTCCGCGTCTATTGCACGAGAAATGGAAAATTATTTGTATTTTTGTAGTTTGTTTAATCTTGAAAAAAACTGTCCTATGGAAAAAGAAAAAATGAATGAGGAAAAACTTAAAGTGCTGAATTCCACCCTGGAAAAATTGGAAAAGACCTTTGGCAA
>JAGCSI010000040.1 GCA_017964255.1 Bacteroidales bacterium
CACAATCGCCAACACGGTGGACCAAGTGAGCTTTTCTTTGAAGAAAACGGCCATGATAACCGCGGTCAGCACCGGATACACAAAAAGCAGAGTGGAAGCCACACCGACCGCCATCAACTGGAAACTGACATAGAGCGTGATTGACGAGGCCCAGAATAGCAAACCCAAAGCACTTAAGGTGGCAAACTCCTTCTTGCTAACAGCCAGTTTCTCCTTCCGAAACAGCATCACCAAAGCAATGATGATCCATGCCAAACCAAAGCGCCACAAAAGCACATTGTTCGGGGTCATGCCCTCTTCGTACAGGCGCGCACCCAAAGGATTGGTACCGTAGCAAACCGCAGCACCAATCCCGCATAAAGTGCCAAAAAACTTTTTGTTTTTACTGATAGATATTGTCTCCACGAAATCTACAAATAATTACTATCGTATTAACCAGAATATTTCCTGCGATTATTGAGTCATTAATTTTAATTGACTAAATCATATACTCCCGCATATCCAAACTCATGATACGGTCAAAAGCCTGTAAATTTTCCGTCTCAATCTTCAGGAAAACGGTAGCTGCCACGCCAGAGGTTTTGTCGGGCACCAAGCGCACATCGATGACATCATGGAAGTCGGCGCTGAATTTCTCAGCATTAAAAGCCTTATCCTCACAGCCCGACGGCAGGTCAAGTACGGTAAAAGCGTATGTGAGATTTTCCTTATCCTTCCACATCTCCTCTTTGGAAACACGCCGGCCCTTCAAGAACGAGAGCATCGGATGCTGGCCGCTGATAAACACCTGCAACTCATTCAGGCAGAAACCGGTGAAGCGCAACGGATTAATCTCAATCGGCACCGCCTTCTTTCCATCGTAACGGAACTCAATATGCATAGGGAAATTTTTCAAATGCAATGTCGCATTGAGGTTCGTAAGAAAAGTGGTAAAGGGAGTCTCATACTTGTCGAACAATCCTTTGTTGGTCATATACAAGCGGTCGGAAGTGTCGGACTCATCCATAAATTTGTGATGGAAGATATTCAGTATCACTGGGTTCTCGTTTTCATCATAATAAGCATCCACCGCATATTCCTCACCATGAATGTATTCCTCAATCAGGAAGCGGCTTTTCCCAACCACAAATTCCGGAAAATCAGCGCCAGCTTTCGCAAAATCACTCAACAGCGAAGCAACAGCCGCTTTATATTCCTTCGGATCATGCACCACAAACACACCCTTGCTCAGGAAACCCACCGACGGCTTGATAACACATGGGAACACGATACTATCCGTATCCAACTGTTCCATCTCATTAATATTCAATTCCTTAAAAAAGAAGTCCGGATAGATGTCACGGCAAATTTTTCTGAACGCATTTTTATCTTTCACGATGGAAATGCTATCCAGAAAGCGTTTATCCTCAATATGCTCATAAATCCAGCCCAAAGCGTTTTCAGACACCGTATATAACTTACCAGTCTTTTTATACTCAGCGGCAAATTCAGCATCCGAAAGCACCACGCCGTTGGAAACGCGTTTTTCCGACATTTCGTTTTTCAGCACAGGAATACGGTTTTTTTCCAGTGTCTCAACCATTAAATCTGACGCAAAAGGTCTTTCTAAAATTACCATAATAAATGTAGTGTTTAAATTAGTTATTTTGTATTCAATTACTTATTTCAAATCGTCTCCATACTGTGGCTTCAGCCCTTTCCCCTTTGGGGGTTTCGGATAGCGACGGGCACGTTTAAGAGCATCGGTCAATATCCACTCTATCTGCCCGTTGATGCTGCGAAACTCACTGGCAGCCCATTTCTCCAGTGCATCATACACCTCCTCATCAACTCTCAAAGCGAAACTTTTCTTCATATCTTAGTTTGTATATGTAACGATAATTGTGTCGTGGTGAGTGAAGTCATTAATCTCGAAATTGTAATAATCGTGAGGTGTATAAAATCTGTTCAGCGTATCCTTGTCTTTGTTGGTTAAGATACAGTAGTCAACCAGCAACTGGTTATCGCAGTCAGAAACAAAGACCCTAGGCATTCCATCATAATCGAAACGGAACGGCACATCAGAATAAAACATCTTGTTGGCTAAACAGGTAAAGATTCCATCAGGATATACCTCTTTCACCATCTCAGAACTCTCCCACACCGGATCGTAGTGCATATACACATCCTTCATGTCAAATCCCAATGAGGGCAGCAGTTTACGGTATTCTGCGGAATAATAGCTGATACAATTGGTATCTTCTACCAAATTGCCATCCGCATCGGGCCCATATCTATGCAGCCCGTTAAAGCCTGCCACCAGATAGATGCGCCACTCGCTGGCATCATGCCTGGCATAGAAGCTTGCAATCTCGTTTTGCAGATGTTGGCGGCAGGGCTTGCATAAGATATCGAACCAATATACCACCTTCTTGTGTGTGGTGTCGCCTTTGACCAGTTCTACTATCTCGTCAGTCGTCATCAACTGGGGTTCCTGTTGCCTGGCCTGTTCCATCGTCAGTACATCGCCATGCTCCTCCTCCTCATGGCCTCGACCGCCACAGCCGCACAACAGCATTAGCGACATAATGGTAACAGCAAAAAACACAATTGTACGATTCATAACGAACAATTTTATTACCAATTTTAATTATACAGCGTTCCCGTATTGATTACCGGACTGGCGCTCTCATCGGCACACAGTACCACCAGCAGATTGCTGACCATCGTAGCTTTCTTCTCCTCGTCCAATTCCACAATATGGTCGGCACTGAGTTTCTTAAGGGCCAAATCCACCATCGAAACAGCACCTTCCACAATCTTCTCACGGGCAGAGATAATGGCATCGGCCTGCTGACGGCGCAGCATCACGCTGGCAATCTCGGCAGCGTAGGCCAAATAGTTGATGCGAGCCTCAATCACCTCGATACCAGCAATATCCAAGCGGCTACGGAGTTCCTCTTCCAGACGCTCGTTGATTTCCTCACCCCCGCTGCGCAAGGTAATCTCGTTGCTTTCCTTATCCATATTATCGTAGGCGTACATACCCGCCACTTTACGCAAAGC
>JAGCSI010000041.1 GCA_017964255.1 Bacteroidales bacterium
GTGAAACACTTCAGCGAAGGCACTGAAATCGAAGACGTCAATATTGGTGGTGCACAACGCTGTGTTGACCTTTGTTTGAAGACTGGTGCACGTTTGGTACACATCTCCACGTATAGCACCAGCGGTCTCAATGTCAACGATACCATGGCTCCCGACCATGTCTTCACCGAGCAGAGACTTTATGACGGACAATATCTCGGAAACCAGTATGTTCATTCCAAGTTCATGGCAGAACGCATTGTGTTGCAATCGATGGCAGAGGATGGATTGTCGGCCAAGGTGATCCGTGTCGGTAACTTGGCGGCGCGTACCAGCGACGGTGAGTTCCAGATCAACTTTACTACGAACTCCTTCATGGGGCGCATCAAAGTCTATAGCATGTTAGGCTGCTTCCCCTATTCCCTGTACGAAAGCAAGGTGGAATTCTCGCCCATCGATGAAACAGCGCACGCTATCATCCTGCTCAGTTCCACACCCAAGGAGTGCTGCGTATTCCATGCCTATAACAGCCATACGCAGTTCCTTGGAGATGTTCTTAGCGGATTCAACAATTTGGGTACAGACATCCGACTTGTGGAGGACGAGGAGTACAATGCCACCATGGAGAGTGCGGGCAACGACCCACAGAAGGCCAAAACGCTTTCCAGCATGCTTGCATACCAAGATATGGCCCATGGCATGAAAGTCAAACAGGTGGTCGTCAGTAACCCGTACACCACGCAAGTGCTCTATCGTCTGGGCTTCAAATGGTCACCCACTACCTGGGACTATGTGGACCGCATGTTGAACGCTATCAGTGGACTGGGATTCTTTGATTAAAGCTTTTTTGAACCATCTCGAGGAAAAGAGAGTATCTATTAGCAATAAAAAGAAAAAGTTATGTCAAATCTTAGAAATTTATTTTCATCTCAGGGATACAAGAGCTTTATGTTCAAGTTGCTCATTATGGCCCTGATTGTCTTTGTAGTTGGTATTATTTTTATCTTGTGTCATTTGAAAGGAGGAGAAACGATGGCCCAGGTGGGTGGAAGCACCTTGCTGGTATGGTTGGTTTTCTTCATTCTTGAAAAAATAATGATGCGTTAAAGAATCAACAGGTAAGTAATTTTATAAACTTATGCAGTATGCAAAATTTTGATTATCAAACTCCTACACGCCTCATCTTTGGCAAAGGCGTGATAGAGAAACTCCCAAGCGTAATGTCACAGTTTGGGAAGAAAATATTATTGACTTACGGTGGCGGCAGCATTAAAAAAATCGGCTTGTACCAAAAAGTACATGAATTGCTGAAAGGCTATGATATTGTGGAACTTTCAGATATTCAGCCTAATCCAAAATACGACCCCAGCGTGCTGGATGGTGTTCGTCTGTGCAAGGAACACAAAGTGGATGTGATTTTGGCAGTAGGCGGCGGCAGCGTTCTGGACTGCTCGAAAGCCATTGCGGCAGGTGCCTGCTATGATGGCGATCCGTGGGATCTTATCTCCTATAAGGTGAAAGCACAAGCCGCTCTTCCGATTGTGGACATTATCACTTTGGCAGCTACGGGCAGCGAATACGACACTTTCGGCGTTATTTCACGCACCGAGACCAATGACAAAATCGGTTATGGCGACAGATTGCTTTATCCCGTCTGTTCTTTCCTCGACCCCACGTACACATTCACCGTCAATAAAAAACAGACTGCCGCAGGTATCGCCGATGCGATGAACCATGTGATGGAGCAGTATTTTACCGAGGACACCACCTTGCTGAACGACGGCTTCTGCGAATCGATGTTACGCAGTCTGATGGTGAACGGCCGCAAGTGCCTCGAGAACCCCGAGGACTACACCGCCCGTGCTGAAATGATGCTGGCTTGCACTTACGGCTGCAACGGTATCCTGGCTCTTGGTAACAGCCCTTCAGGCTGGCCTTGCCATGGTATAGAGCATGCTTTGAGCGCCTATTACGACATTACCCATGGTTGGGGCTTGGCCATCATCACGCCTCGCTGGATGAAGCATATTCTGAATGAACACACGCTGCCGCGCTTTGTGAAATATGGCATCAACGTGTTCGGCATTGACGCTTCTTTGGACCAGTGGGAAATTGCCAACAAGGCTATTGAAGAGACTTATAAGTTCTTCGAGAGTATCGGCATCCCGATGCATTTACGTGAAGTGGGCATTGATGAGAGCCGTGTCGGCGAGATGGCGCACCATATCGCCGTAAACGAAGGACTCGATCAAGCTTACGCACCACTCACAGAGCAAGACATCGCCGAGATTATCACAGCAAGTTTATGAAACTAAAAAAAATATCCCTAACCGCCCAGATTGGCATCGCTTTGGTGTTGGCGGTGATTGCAGGTGTGCTGCTGAGCAACCACGCAGACTTTGTTAACACTTACATCAAACCTTTCGGCATCATCTTCCTGAACTTGCTGAAGTTCATTGTGGTGCCGCTGGTACTTTTCTCCATCATGGCAGGCATCCTGTCGATGAACGATGTTTCGAAGGTGGGCAAATTGGGACTTCGCGCCTTGCTGTATTTTATGACGACAACCCTTTTCGCGGTAGCATTGGGTCTTTTCGTACCCAGCTTGTTGAAAGGTGTATTGCCGCTCATCCGTATCAGCACGGAAGCGGCGGCAGAGACTATTGAAACACCGCATCTGTCGGTGATGGACCAGCTGGTGAACATGTTCCCGAACAACATTCTCGAACCTGTAAGTTCTATGGCGATGATGCAAGTTATCGTGATTGCCTTGTTTTTCGGCATTGCTATGGTGCATGTGGGCGAGAAAGGAGAGATGGCCCGGAAGGTGACACTCAGTTTTAACGATGTGGTGGGCAAAATCTTAGAGTACATTATGGCGTTGGCACCTATTGGGGTGTTTTGTATGCTGACCCCTGTGGTGGTTGAAAATGGTCCGTCGGTATTGGGTTCCTACGCAGCTCTGTTGGTTTTAGCCTATTTCTGCTTCGCCGTACATGCAGGCGTTGTCTATACCTCTGCGGTGGGAATCTTAGGCAGAATCTCTCCATTGAAGTTCTTCAAGGAGATGCAGCCGGCCATGCTGTTCGCTTTCTCCAGCGACTCGTCTGTGGCAACGCTGCCTTATACGATGCAATGTACCGAGAAGATGGGCGTTAATAAGGACATCGGCCGTTTTGTGCTGTCGTTGGGTGCGACCATCAACATGGACGGGGTTGCCATCTATCTGGGCGTGGCTTCGGTGTTTATGGCAGCTTGTTGTGGCATCGACCTCACCATGAGCCAGTATATGGCCATTGCCTTCGCTTCTACCGTTGCCTCTATCGGCACGCCAGGCATCCCTGGTGGCAGTTTGGCCTTGATGGCAATGGTATTCGCTTCGGCAGGTATTCCCGTCGAATGCGTGGCGGTGGCCGCTGGCATCGACCGCATCATCGACATGGGCCGTACTGTCATGTCAGTTACCGGCGATGCTTCCTGCGCGATTGTGATGCAGCGGATTGTGGGAAATAAATTGTAAAGCTGGATTTAATCATAAATATCTGTGAATGAATATTATCCGTCAAGATATACAAGCCTATATTGAACGTGAGATTCTGCCACGATATGATAACTTTGACGCGGCGCACCGGCGTGACCATGTGGAAATGGTTATCCGTCAGAGTTTGGAACTGGCTGAGCAAACGGGTGCGGACGCAGAGATGGCGTATGTCATTGCCGCTTACCACGACACAGGCTTGTGTGAAGGGCGCGAGCGGCATCATTTGGTTTCAGGAAAGATTATCCGTGCCGACCAGAACTTGTTGCAGTGGTTCTCGCCCGAGCAGATAGAGATGATGGCTTGTGCGGCGGAAGACCACCGTGCTTCGGCGGATCACGCTCCGCGCACGCTGTATGGGCGCATTGTGGCTGAAGCCGACCGTTTTATCGACCCCGAGACGATTGTGCGTCGTACCGTGCAATTTGGGCTGGAACACTATCCCGAATTGGACAAGGCGGGGCACTATGAGCGGACGGTGCAGCACCTCCACGAAAAATATGGCCGCAACGGTTATCTCAAACTATGGTTCACTGACTCGCCCAATGCCAAACGTCTGGAACTCCTTCGCCAAATTATCGACGATGAGCCCCAACTCCGCCAATTATTCAATGAGTATTGGGAAAACATCCGCAAATTCTAATATAATACCATTGTTTATCGTATACAGGGGTTCCGCTGCCTGTTTATAGGGGTTGCGTTGCGCTCCACCGCCTGCCTGTGGTCTGCCGCCCCTGCGGGGCTAAATGGATGGGCATTTTTCATTCGTTTGTATGCGGGTTTTCACCGCCCGTATACAGGGGTTCCGCTGCGCTCCACCGCCTGCCTGTGGTCTGCAGCCCCTAACGGGGCTTAACGGATGAACGAACATCAATCTTTGGAAAAAATTCTTCACCCAAGAACAAGCTACTTTCAGATTTTTTTGTATTTTTGCATCGCCATTGCGGATTTTTCTGAAAAATCCGCAATCACACTGAGGAAATTTTGATTTGTTATGTATCATAGAATATTCGATATAGAGAACCGATTGGACGAGGCAATGTTCCTGTTTGGCGGCCGTCAAGTGGGTAAATCCACTCTGTTGAAGGAACGTTTCCCCAAGGCTGTTTACATTGACTTGCTGAACTCCGAGCTGAGAAACCGTTTCCGACAGCATCCTGAGGAATTCCGGGAGAGTTTGCTGCGATATCCGCCAGAAACGATAGTCATCGTGGATGAAATCCAGAAAGTACCCGATTTGTTGGATGAGGTCCACTGGCTGATAGTAAACAAGGGGCTTTTCTTTATACTGAGTGGATCCAGTGCTCGCAAGCTGAAGAAAAGAGGTGCCAATAATCTCGGAGGTCGTGCCATCCCAGAGACCCTCTTTCCTTTGGTCAGTGCGGAAATCCCGGATTTTGACCTTGACCGTGCCGTGCAGAACGGGATGATTCCCCGGCATTATATGGTGGCCAATGCCCGTAACCGGCTCAAGTCCTATATCGATCTTTACTTGAGAGAGGAAATCATGGAGGAAGCTGCTGTTCAGAATGTGGACGACTTCATCCGTTTTTTGGAAGTGGCAGCCATTTCAGACGGTGAAATGCTCAATTATGAGAATGTGGCCAGTGATTGCGGTGTCTCGGCCAACACTGTTAAAGCCTATTACAAGATACTTTGTGATACGCTGTTGGGCTTCGAAGTGCCTGCGTTTAGGAAAGTCATCAAACGCAAACTCTCTAAGGCCTCCAGATTCTATTTCTTTGATGTAGGCATTGCCAATTATCTGACCGGACGTCATCATCTGGCTCCTAAGACACCGGAATACGGACATGCCTTCGAACATCTTGTAATGCAAGAAATTGTAGCTTATTTGGGTTACAAAGACAGCGAAGAAAAACTGACCTATTGGCACACATACGACAATTTAGAGGTGGATGCGGTGATAGGTGACGCCAGGGTAGCCATCGAAATCAAATCAACTGACTCTGTTCAGACTAGTCACAAGAAAGGTCTTTCGGAGTTTGCCAAAGAGCATCCAAACGTGAAGCAAATCCTTGTCTCTCGCGACCGTATCAGCCGTCGAAGCGGGGATGTGGATTTATATTACGTGGTTGATTTCTTTAAAGCGCTATGGAATGATGAGATAATTTAGAATTAGGTGTTTTGTATCTAACATAAAAAAATACACCATCATACAATGCAAATAATTGATTTACTTGAATTTGCTAATCGTAAGGAACTTCGGCAGTGGTTTATGGAAAACCACCTGGCAGCCAAGGAGTGCTGGGTGACGGTCAACCGTGGCAAGCAGGAACGTGACGACTGCATCCCGTATGTGGAAGTGGTGGAGGAGGCCTTGTGTTTCGGCTGGATTGACAGCACGGTCAAACGCCTGCCGGACGGTCGTTGCGCCCAACGTCTGTCGCCTCGCCGCAAAAAAAGCCACTGGACAGAACTCAACCTGCAACGCTGCCGCAGCCTGAAAGAACGAGGCTTGATGACTCAGGCTGGTCTGCAGGCAATGCCAGAGGCATTCAATTAAATTGTATCTTTGCATCATAAAAAAACCATCATGACCATACAAGAAGCCATAAAAGCCCGCCATAGTGTGCGGCAATACACCGAGCAGCCCATCGAGGCGGAGAAAATCCAGCAGTTGCAGGAACTTATTGACCAGTGTAACCGTGAAGGAAACCTGCATATCCAGCTGGTGATTGACGAACCGAATGCCTTTTCCAGCATCATCGCCCATTACAGCAGGTTCCGTGGCGTGCGCAACTACATCGCCATGATATGCAAAAAAGGCGATGATGAGAATCTTGGCTACTATGGTGAGAGGGTAGTGCTGCTGGCGCAAATGCTCGGACTGAACACCTGCTGGGTAGGAGCCTCCTATCGCAAACAGCCAGACCAATACAAGGTGGGGAGCGACGAGGCTCTGATTTGCGTCGTCTCGCTTGGCTACGGTGCCACACAAGGGGTGCAACATCCACAAAAACGGACCATCACTGATGTAGCGGGTGATTGCCGCACGACCGACTACGGAAAACCTTTCCCAAAATGGTTTGTTTGTGGAATAGAAGCTGCCCTATTGGCTCCAACCGCCGTCAACCAGCAAAAGTTCGCCTTTTATCTGCATGATAACAATCAGATAGAGGAGGCCATGAAGCGTGCCCTCTTTGCTAAATACGCCCCCATCGACCTCGGTATCGCCAAGTGTCATTTTGAAATAGGCGCAGGAAAAGAGAACTTTGAGTGGTTATAATTATGCCTACCCTCACCATCCGACACAAACGACATTGGTTCGAGCCGAGACTGCCGCATGCGGTCTTCCTGAACGGCTACTTTGTGGGTATGCTAAAGGACGACCAACTGCGGGGCGAGGTGCCGCTGGGCAGCTACGCTCTGAGGGTGCAGTTCGGGGGGCGTATCCCGATTGGCAAAAAAGGCAAGAGTATCGATATGTCGCTATCATCGACAGAACAGGTGGAAGTTCCCCCAACTGGTGAGGTGGTCTGCGAATTCCACGACCGTGAACGGCTGTGGAATATCCTTTTTGATATCGACCTTGTGCTCTGGGTAGTGTCGTGGTTCGTGCAGATGCCACCACTTTACAAAATACTCTCTGATGCGTTTTTTGCCATCTGGATCGCACGCTTGGTGTTAATACGGAAGAAGTATTACAAGATTGAGAAGATTATCCATTAACATAATTTCCTTTTTTGTGGTAATTTTGTTTATTTGGTATTGTTTATTGAAATTTATGTATCTTTGCGTATCGAATGATGGGGTGAGAAAATAATAAAACAATCAAAAATATTAAAAATTATGAAAAACACAATCTTTCTGCTAGTTGCAACCATGTTGCTGACTGTTTCCTGCCGTAATGGCAATACCCAAACCACTGACAATCCACAGGAGCCCACCTTCACCATAAGTACAAAAGAGGGTGTCTCGCTGCTCTTTAAGGACGGCAAGCCCATGATTTTCGGGTTGGTGGACGTGGAAAACGAAATGTCCAAAGAGCTTTTCCTCGGCTCCTACAATGACAGTCTGCTTGCGGTCCTGATGCCCACGGAAGCTTCCCGTTCGGCCATCAACGCATATCTGGTCATTGATTCGCCACATACGATACTCTTTGATGCCGGAATAGGGGCTGACAAAGGCGGCCGTCTGCTGGAGAATATGAAAAATGCCGAGCTTGAACCTGCTGAGGTTACCGCTGTATGTCTCACGCACCTTCATTTCGACCATATCGGTGGCTTGCTGCTCGATGGTCAAGCGGCATTCCCCAATGCCAC
>JAGCSI010000042.1 GCA_017964255.1 Bacteroidales bacterium
AAGCATAACGCTTGAATGCCTCGGCCACCTCGGGGTATCCCTCGCGGTCGGCCTGACGGCTCATGGCCAGATACATGCCCACCTCCGAGCATTCGCCGTTAAACTGCATACGCAGGTCATTTACCATCTCAGCCGATCCTACCTGGCCGTCGCCAAGAATATGTTCGCAGGCAAACTGCAGGGAATCACCGTTCTCTACAACCTCCTTGAATTTCTCTCTGGGTGCTTTACACTGTGGGCAGCGCTCGGGTGCCTCGTCTCCTTCATGTACGTATCCGCATACGGTGCAGATGAATTTCTTTTTCATAATCCTTTTGTCTTAATTGGTTTGTTTATAGTCTTTAAAGCATAAAATCAAAAAATGAATAATCTGGGGCCAGACTGTTTTTTCTTTTGCGATATCTCATCCATCATTCTTGCCATAGCCGTCTTAAAGAAATATGACACCAGGTATTCATCGGTCCCCTCTGTCCTGATTGCCCTCAAGGCATCAATATAACCTTGCTTATCCTGTTGAGGGACAATTATTATGGGATGCCCCATCTTCTGAAGAATGAAGTTGGAAAACAGACGCCCTATTCTGCCATTGCCGTCACGGAACGGATGGAGATACTCAAAAAATCCATGGAAACGAGCAGCAATTATTACAGGATGTATTGCTGCCAACTCTATCTGATTTTGGGTCGATGCCAACAAATCCGGCACTTTTTTAATCAACACTTCATGCTCGCCGAACACGGTATCACCTGCAACCATATCCTTTGTAGTGTATTCTCCAGGTTTCGCGCCAGCATGACGATATGAGATAGTGTGGAGCGTAAGCAATCTGTGAGTCTCCTTGAGTAATGCTTCTGACAAAGGCGCCTCCAAACGGGAAAGCAAATACTCGTATGCCTGAAAATGATCCAGTATTTCAAAAGCCTCGTACAAAGACTTGCCTTTGGGAATCAAGCCCAACCCTTTTTCCTTGAGTTCACGTGTATCATTTACGGAAAAAGAGTTTCCCTCTATAGCACAACTGTGAGCCGAAAACAGCACCTCATTGTACTGTCTCAGGTCCTCCACAGACATACGGCTTGAGATATAACCATTATACTGCTCAAGCAATGCCTCGTATTGCGCTATTTCCTGTTCAAACATGTTGCGAATATAACAAAAGAAACAGAAAAAAACTAAATCACATGGTTTTCAAAGAATTCGGCATAACGGTAATTGTGAAGGTCAGTACCTACCATATCATACAATCCTTCAGAATCTATTTGACGGGCACGAATACTGACGGCCTCGCCGTAAAAGCCCTCTAATGCTCCCAGATTTCGTTGGAACTCTGCCCCCGCACGCTTTAATTCACGGATGTAATCCATTTCAAGATATGTGTAACGTTCCGGATGCGCCAGAACCGGCTGGTAGCCCTGGTCCATTAACTCCATTATCTCAGTAACCGGATCTATATCACCCAACTGTGAAATGTTATTTACCGGCAACTCCACAAGGATATGATTTCCTTCCCAGGGCATTAGCCAATTATTGGCTCGAACCGTAGGCCACGTTGTCTGAGTAAACCTGTATTCCATAGACGGCATCAAATCCAGTTTTATGCCTTGACGCTCCAACTCCTCCCGCAACAAGTTACAGGCATCAGTAACCGTCTGGGGCGTATTATGATACAGATATGAACTGTGCGACGTACAGATAGCCCTCTGGTATCCATGTTTCACAAGCCAACTTGCCAGGAATACGGCTTCTTCAAGATTCTTGGCCCCGTCGTCTATTCCGGGGAGGATGTGGCAATGACAATCTGTCTTCATAGTGATACAAAAGTAGACATGTTTCTTGCTTAGTCAATGCTTTATTGTTTTATTTGTGAACTAATTACATCATTACAACAATTGCTTACCCAAACATAAAGGACATGTCAGAACTGAATATCGACAAGGAACTGGTCTACGAATTTACCAAAAGTATTGGCGCAATCATTGTATTGGCGGGTATAGTATATGCCGTCATTAAATATATTGCAAATTTCATCACTCTCAGAGCAAAGAAAAGAGAATCATACAGGAGTGCTTTTGATGCTTTAGTGTCACAACTCACTTCCGATAACAGAACTTCTCAATTATCGGCCGCTATACTCTTGAGAAGATATTTTAAGAACACTCATCTTGGACATTACTTTGACCTCAAAAGAGAAACCATTAACGTAATATCTTCCCTTTTAAGAACAATACCGACGAGTGTATTCCAAAAGACACTGGCAGATGGTTTGGCATATGCTGTCAATCTTTCAAGATGCGATTTGCAGAAAACAAATCTGCAGGACGCTCTTATAGACAGCAAATACAGAAAAGTCAAAATGAATAAAACTGATTTATTCCTGTCCGACCTTTCATATGCAAATCTAAAGGAAATAAAAGGCCATGGAATCATCTTCTACCAAGCAATTCTGTTTTGTGCCAAGATAAAAAGATGCGACTTTAAAAATGCCAATTTCAATGGAGCTGATTTGACCAATGTTTCTTTTGAAGACTGCATATTAGAAGGAGCTTCTTTTAAAGATGCTATAAATATTCCCCCTGACATTTCGAAAGCCTTAGATAAAAACGGTTGTTTTACCAGTAAAGGCAAAATAACCGCAAAACATGAATCCAAGAACAAGAGTATCTTCTTCTCTATGCCGGGCGTTATGTCAAAAGAAGATGAGCTGCTCACAAAGGAATATAAGAGGGTCATGGAAAAACACGGATACAAAGTAATCTACTACCAAAGTGATGATTATCCCTGTTTCGGTCAATTTAATAAAATCAGAGAGAAAATCATGGGGTCCGTTGGCATGATTGCTTTTGGACTAAAACAACTTCATATTCAAGAGGCCTGTTATCGGCCAGGCACTCAAAATGAGGAAGTATGGAAAGAGAAGTGGATGTCTACTCCTTGGAACGAAATAGAAGTCGGCATGGGTTTGATGAAAGGTATGCCTATCCTTTTAGTAAGTGATCCCTTTGTTTGCAATGCAGTATTCGATACCTGCCTCAGTGAATGTTTTGTCGCAAAAATAGCCACTACAGAGGATAGCCGGAAGATTGAAACGAACACTTCTTTTCATAGTTGGCTTTCCAAA
>JAGCSI010000043.1 GCA_017964255.1 Bacteroidales bacterium
CGAAATTGAGCACATGGCGAAAATGGCAGTGGAGAATTTCCAAAGATCTATCAGCATTATCACTACTATGGATTTCAGTGAAGCCTCGAAATTTGCTCAAACAGAAAGAGAACTCAATTACCTTAATTCGGAGTTGTTACGCTATGTGGTAGTGCTTTCCAACAAACAGCTGAATCAGTATGACACTCATTATCTGAATACGAGCATCCGTAGTGTGAGTGATTTGGAACGTATCGGCGACTATGCGGAGAATATTGTGGAGTATGCTGATAGTCTTCAGACACAGCAAGTTACTTTTTCGGAAAAAGCGATTGAGGAAATCCGCCAAATGGAAGGGTTGGTTGTTGACTTATATCAAGAGATTCTTCAGGCATACCACAAAATCGATCGCGAGGCATTGCAACGTGCCTATCAGATAGAAGATGCGGTGGATGAGTTGACTAAAAAGATGGAACGGAATCACATTCAGCGACTTGTGCAAGGTGAGTGCACCCCGTTAGCTGGTGCGGAGTACCTTTCATTGGCACAGAATGCCGAGCGTATCGCCGACCATCTGATCAACATGGGTAATACTATTAAGGTATTATAATCCTGGCAATTCTGTTACAAGAACAGCCATGCATAAAGTCCCGCTCCGATGAGGCAAGGGATGAGGCCGATGAGCATTCCCCAGCAGGATTGGATGAAGTGGTATTTCTTCTGGTGATAGGCCTCGTCCATGTGCTCGGTGCCAGGCAGACGCACGGACTTCATGTTGGCGAAGAGTACCCAGTCGAGGAAGAAGCAGTCGTACCAGTCAATAAACAGCCATATCCCATAGCCCACACCCAATGCTGACCAGAAATCGTAGGCGCCGGCTAATTTGACCACTACAAGCAATAAAGCGAGGGCGATGAGCAACGCCATGCTTTTCTTTAGCAGTACGGTGGGGGTGAAGAACTTTGACGGTATGCGCTCGTGTGTTTTGAAATACTCCTCCTGAATGTCCTCGGGGTAGTCCGCAATCCACCATACGGGGTTTTTGACCAGCGGAATAAGAATCATGGCCGTGAAAGCGGCGGTCACTCCGTCAGCATCCGCTGGATATCTGCTTCCAAACCTTCTGGCGATACCATCGGCTCGAAACGCAGGATGGTTTTGCCGTCTTTGGAGATCAGGAACTTGCCGAAATTCCACTTGATGGCGTTGCCTTTCTCAAAGCCGCTGCCAGTTTTCTGGTGGATTTGGGTAAGCTGGTTGGCAAAAGCCTCATATCCTTCCGGATAGCCCTTGAACGGAGCTTTGGATTTGAGAAACGTGTAAAGCGGGCTTTCCTCTTTGCCGTTTACGTCAATCTTGTCGAATAGCGGGAATGTGACGTTGTACGTGATAGAGCAGAATTCCATGATATCTTCGTTGGTGCCGGGCTCTTGTTCAAGGAACTGGTTGCAGGGGAATGCCAGAATCTCCAGCCCTTGGTCCTTGTATTTCTGATAAAGGGCTTCCAACCCCTCGTACTGTGGGGTCAGTCCGCACTTGCTTGCCACATTGACAATCAGCAGCACCTTCCCTTTGTAGTCGGCCAGCGACACATCGTTGCCTTTGATGTCCTTGACTGTAATGTCGTAAATGTTTTTGTACTTTTTGCTTTGTCCGAAGCAACTCACCGTCACAAACAGAGCGAGAGTTGCAATAATGATGTTTTTCACTTTCATAATTGTTGTTCAAATTTTGGGGCAAAGATACAAAAAAAGTCGCAGCCTTCGAACTGCGACTTTATGCTTAATCATTCATCAAAATGCATCTTCATGCTATTCAGGTAACGCCCTCTCAATATCTCGAAATCCGCATCGGTCAAACCCAAAACGTTGCGCAGATAGGTATCCATTGAACCATGTTCCGAGTTGATTAAGTCAAGGGCGTGGATAAAATTTTCCGTGTTGGCACCAATGAAAGCTTTCACCACAGCCAGTTCTTCCTCCTTGCCGCCAAAGAATTTCACCCTCCGGCAACGGCCTGTTTTCTTTGCCATTTTTCTCGAAGTCAGTTCTGAAGTCGATGACTTTGATCACTTGAAGATTAGCCAACAGCTGGAGGTCGGCATCTTTTGCCATAGCCAATGAAGCGCCACGGATGAGCATCCCGCTTTTGACTATCATGCCGTCAGCTGTTTTATAGCCGCCGAGGTCACGTGCGTTGGGAATACCTTTGACAGGCAGAAATTGTTCGTCTAATAATGCCATATTTTTCTTTTTACTTTGCAAAGATACAAAAAAACGCGACATCGGGCCTTTGCGTGAGATGCGGAATATGCTTGCAAAACTTCCCGAATTACAACTACTTACAAGCCAATCGTGAAAAAAATCATTTTCCCAGTTGTGTGTGTTCTATCGTCATGGTGACGTTTTGCTTTTCGATTTCTCCTTCGGCGGACAATATTTCTGCACCTTGAACAGCGTTGCCTGTGACAGTCAATTTATATTCAATATGTGAGCCGGCTTGACTTACCCCACCAAGTGTGATGTTGTCACCCTGCCAAGTGCCATTCACATTGATGGGTACGCAATAATCACATCGCGTGACGACTCCCGTCACATCGTTGCCGTTCTTATCCAACACCATGCTGGCTTTGTCTTCACCAATGGTCCCCGTAAGACTATAGCTTTGGTGACGACTCGCCATCGAGTCCGTTTCTTTCGGTGCCACCACTTCTGTTGAATTAGCAACGGCTGCATCAGCACTTTCTGCCTGCTTTTGCCTGCCACTACATGCCGAAAGCATTATCAAGGCGGAGATTATCAATACATTTTTTCTCATATTCTTATAGTTGCTGGGTGGTTTTTTCATGTCATGTCAGCGAATTAGTGTTTTCACGAAGCATCCACAAGTGGAAAACAGGGTCGGCAATAGTTACCATTCGGCCAGCTTTCTCTATCAGTTCCTTCTTTATTAATGTTTCCTGTATCCTACTAATGTTTGATTTAGATCCCAAGTTGTATTTCTTTAGGATTGCTGCTGAGGTGAAATCACCTGTCACACCCGCTGCAAGCGCCTTCAGGAAATTCATCTGGTAGGAAGACAGACCTTCCGTCTGTTGCAGAAAAAGCGTCGAATTCTGGTCAATCAAATTGTTCACAGCCTCATCCATTGCCGCATCGCTGACCATCTCGTTGCTACACAGCATCACTTCCCACGCCAGCTGCTGTACATACGAGGATTGAAACTCCACCGTTTCGCAAATCCTTGTAATCTGTTCATCGCTGATTGACTGTCCGTTTGCTTTGAATTTGCCTCGAATGAATGGAATCCAATCTTCTAAAGCTATGGGTTGAAGGAAGCGAATGTCC
>JAGCSI010000044.1 GCA_017964255.1 Bacteroidales bacterium
GAATTCTCCGCTAAATCAGCCTTTTTCACAACATCATTGTACCATTGAGAATAATTTTCTGCTCTTGTTGAAAAATCTTTTGCCATAATGATGGATATTTGCTAAACTTTTTAGTATTTTTGTCGTCAATAAATTTGAGTTTGCAAAGATAAAAAAATTATGGACTTAAATTAAAAGGAGGTTCGTCATGAAAAAGAAAATTTTAATTGCGGTCGTTTCAATGGCATTCATCATGTCAGCCTGCAAGTTAGACTCAAGCGTCTATTATGATGACGTTTACACTACTTCAAGCGACAAGCAATATGAAACGGTGAACGTCAACAAAGCAGCAGAAACATACGACAACACCTCTTCAGACGACAATTATGTATATGAAGAGAATTATACAGAAGCCGCGGTCGCTCCCGCCTATTCTTCTTCAGAAACCTATACGGACGGCGGTGGCACCACTTACATCACCAACAACTACTATTATGACAGTGATGACTATTATGACTATGCCTACACTGCCAGAATCAGACGTTTCCACAGCCCGGTCTGCTACAGCTGGGGCTACTACGACCCGTACTACACCAATCTCTACTGGTATGACTGCTATCCCGGCAACTGGGGTGTGAGCATATACTTAGGCTATGACTGGTACTGGCCGAGATACTATCGTCCCGTATACACCTACGGATATTGCAGCTATGGTTTCCGCTACTCGTGGGGCTGGGGCAGCGTCTACTGCGGACACCCCGGCTACTATGGCCCAGGCTATTACGGACCTGGCTACTATGGTCCTGGCGGTTACAGACACGGCTATCACGATGGCTACAGACACGGCTATTATGATGGAATACACGCTGGTTACTATCACAACAACTACGACCGTAACAGATCGTTCACTTACGGTCACTACAACCGCAACGGTGTCAACAATGGCAAAGCTAAAGACCGCGATTACGGCAGAGGCAATCGTCCTGACATGGCCGGTGGCAATGGAGGTGGCGGCAGCAACAGCGGCATGGGTGGTGGCAACTATACCAACAGTCCATACGCCAACTACTATGGCAGCGGTGTCAATGCTGGTGCTAATGGCAGAGGAGTAAGTCCAAACAGCACCTTCAGCGACAGATACGACGCTCTCGTGGCCGCAAACAAAAACTCTACCAACACGGACAGCAGAAGACCTGCTCCCTCTGACAATGTAACCCCTACCCCTATCAACAACAATGGTACGGCAAGAACCCCTTCCACCTCTTCTCCAACTCCGGTCAACAACAATGGCACAGCCAACAGAACCCCCTCTACACCAACCACTCCGACCACTAACAACAACGGAACTGCAAAAACACCTTCCACCACCTCCACTCCTACCCCTATCAACAATAATGGCACAGCTACCAGAACTCCTTCTACCCCAACCACTCCGGCTACTAACAACAACAATAATGGTACTGTAAGAACCCCTTCGACACCTTCTTCTCCCACTCCGGTCAACAACAACGGTGCCGCTACCAAAACTCCTTCTACCCCAACCGCTCCGGCTACTAACAACAGCAATGGCAATACAAGAACTCCCGCCACCAATACCAAGCCTAACACTTTCACTGGTGATCCATATTCCAGCAAAGCACCCGCTACCAATACCAACAGACCCACTACGAACACAAGAACTCCCGCTACCACCAGTACTCCCTCGAACAACAACACTGCAAGACCTGCTGGAACAAGCAACAACTCCAACAACAACACTGCAAGACCTGCTGGAACAAGCAACAACTCCAACAACGGCATTGCAAGACCTGCTGGCAACAGCAATAATTCCAACAACAGCGGCAGTTACTCAAGACCCTCTAACAACTCTAACAGCAGCTCTAACAGCAGAAGCAACAGCAACTCATACTCAAGACCTTCTAACAGCAACTCAAGCAACACTCCCAATAGCTACTCAAGACCCTCTAATAACTCTTCCAGCAGTTTAAACAGCAGAAGTAACAGCAACTCATACTCAAGACCCTCCAATAGCAGTTCAAGCAGTAGTCCCAGCAGCTATTCAAGACCTTCCGGAGGTTCAGGCAGCAGCTATTCGGGTGGCAGTCGTCCTTCAGGAGGCGGTTACTCAGGAGGCGGTTCAAGAGGCAATGCCCCAAGAAGATAAACTTAGAATTCATAATCCAAAATCCAAAAGCATCTCACTTTGAGGTGCTTTTTTTATGCGTGTACTTTTTGTCGTTTGATGCTCCATTCATTATCATCAAAAAAATTATCATATTATTATTTATTCAATTATTTTTTATATCTTTGCAAACTAAAAGCAATATCTATTATGGTAGAATTATACATCACAATATTAGGATGCGGCAGTGCCAAACCGACTTTGAGGCATCACACCTCCTCACAGATTGTCAGTAGATTAGGAGAACTTTATATGATTGACTGCGGAGAAGGTACACAGAGGCAGTTCCACAAGTTCGGATTCCACGAGGGACAGCTGGGAAACATCTTTATCAGCCATGCCCACGGAGACCACTGTCTGGGACTGATTGGCTTGCTCTCCTCCATGTCTCTCAACTCACGCTATCGCAGCCTAAATATCTATATTCCAGCAGACTTTGAGCAGATGCTGAGGGCGCAGATTGACTTTTTCATGCCACATGCTGAATATGACATCCGCATTTATCCGATAGACTGTCAGGAACCTACCCTCATACATTCAGACACACACTTTGAGGTGACCGCTTTTCCCCTGCACCACCGTGTGCCATGCTACGGATTTCTGTTCCAAGAGCGGCAAGGCAAGCGGCATATCAAGCCCGAAGTCATCGAAAAATATAACATTCCCTACCCTAAAATTGACCTTATCAAAATGGGATATGATTTCACCACCGCCGACGGCCAAGCGATTCCCAACGAGGAACTGACCACCCCTCCGACGCCGACACGCAGCTATGCCTATCTCTCCGACACACAGCCGATGAAAGAATATGTCAAGTTGTTGCAGGGGGTTGACCTGCTCTATCACGATGCCACCTATTGCGAAGGAGATGAGCAACTTGCCTTTCAGTACGACCACTCCACTGCAAGTCAGGCGGCGGAATTCGCCCAAAAGTGCAATGCCGGAAAGCTAATACTAGGTCATTTCTCCTCGCGTTACGACAGCGAGGAATGGCTACTGGAACACGCTGTAAAACACTTTCCACACACCATCTTAGCCGATGAAGGCCTGAATGTGAAGATAGTGGACAAGACGGCGAATGGGGCTGTGTTTATTGAGTGGAGAGGGTGATCCGGTTGCACTTACCGTCGGAAAGGATCTTTTGGTGACTTTTCTATCCTTAGAAAAGTCACGGAAAAAAATTCTTGTTTTTTTGAAAAATATATCGTACATTTGCAACCTTAATGTAAAATGTATAATTATATTCAAAACTAAATAATTATGGATAAGTTTATTACTGTAGATGAGGCCGTTGCAAAAATTAAAAGCGGCATGACACTGATGATCGGCGGTTTCTTGGCTGCCGGAACTCCCAACAAAATTGTGGAGGCATTGTCAAAAACTGATGTCAAAGATTTGACCATCATCGCCAACGACACCGCATATCCCGACAAAGGTATCGGTTTGCTGATTACCAACAAGCAGGTGAAGAAGGTCATCGCTTCACACATCGGAACCAACCCCAACACCATCCAGCAGCTCAACGACAAGGAACTGATCGTTGAATTCTCACCCCAGGGCACCTTGGCTGAGCGTATCCGTTGCGGCGGCGCTGGTTTAGGTGGCGTGCTGACCCCCACCGGACTCGGCACCGTGGTGGAAGAAGGCAAACAGAAACTCACCATCGACGGTAAAGAATATCTGCTGGAGAAACCTCTCCACGCTGACATCGCCCTGATCGGCGCCAACATCTCCGACGAGACTGGCAACCTGATTTACAAAGGCACTACCCAGAACTTCAACCCCATGATGGCTACCGCTGCCGACTTGGTAATCGTTGAGGCTCAGGAAGTGGTGAAGACCGGTGAGATTCCGATGGAGAATGTGCATACACCGGGTATTTATGTGAATTATATTGTGAGAGGATAAACGTGGAGACGTCAAGACGTGGAGGCGTGGAGACGAAAATGAAGGCGGAGAAATGAATTTCGTCTTAACGAATGCACGAAGTGCATGTCTTAACGCCTTAACGTCTTAACGATTCAACAAGTCAACAATTAAACAAATCAAAAAAATGGAATACAGAACAAAGATTAGACTTCGCATGAGTGCGAAGGATGCTCACTACGGTGGCAATTTGGTTGACGGTGCCCACATGGTTCACCTCTTCGGTGATGTGGCTACCGAGCTTTTGATTATGCGTGACGGCGACGAAGGCCTGTTCTGCGCATACGACATGATTGAATTCAAAGCCCCTGTCTATGCAGGTGATTTTATTGAAGCCGAAGGTTGGATTGACCGCGAAGGCAACACCTCTCGTCACATGATGTTCGAGGCCCGCAAGGTTGCTGTCGCCCGTCCCGACATTTCTCCTTCAGCCGCTGACGAACTGGATGAGCCCATCCTGGTTTGCCGTGCTTCAGGCACATGTGTAACGCCGAAAGATTGCCAAAGAAAGAACAAATAATACAACAATTCAACAATGGATAAACTGATCATTACCGCCGCTATCTGCGGCGCAGAAGTCACCAAGGAACAGAATCCCAATGTACCTTATACCGTTGAGGAAATCGTACGTGAAGCCAAGAGTGCCGTTGATGCTGGCGCCGCTATCGTGCACCTGCATGTCCGTTGGGACGACGGCACCCCCACCCAAGACCGTGGCCGTTTCCAGGAATGCGAAGAGGCCATCTTGAAGGTGTGTCCCGATGTCATCCTGATTCCGTCCACTGGCGGTGCTGTGGGCATGACTCCCGACGAACGTCTGCAATCGACTGACACTACTCCGCTGCCCGAAATGGCTACCCTTGACTGCGGTACCTGCAACTTCGGCGACGAGATTTTCGACAACACCATGCCGACCATGCGCGCCTTCGGCAAACGCATGATGGAACGCGGCATCAAGCCCGAATACGAATGCTTCGAGATGGGTCACCTCGACACTATCCTCAACATGGCCAAGAAGGGCCAGGTTCCCGGAGCTCCCATGCAGTTCAACTTCGTATTGGGTGTTCCCGGCTGTACCCCCGCCACGGTTGCCAACCTCTGCTGGTTGGTGAACGGCATTCCCGCTGGTTCAACCTGGACCGTCACCGGTGTGGGTCGTCACGCATTCCCGATGGCTGCCGCTGCCATCGCTATGGGTGGTAACGTACGTGTAGGTTTTGAGGACAACCTCTACCTGTCGAAAGGCGTACTGGCCAAATCCAACGGTGAGTTGGTTTCCAAGGTGGTCCGCATCGCCAAAGAGCTGGGTCGCGAAATCGCCACCTCAGCCGAAGCAAGAGAAATTTTAGGATTAAAACAAAAATAACGATTATCAATTATGGATTTCAGTTTAACAAAACAAGAACAGCTGTTTTTGCAGATGATTCGCGAGTTTGCCGAAAACGAGGTAAAACCTCTGGCAGCAGAAGTCGATGAAGAAGAGAGATTTCCGATCGAGACGGTCGAGAAAATGGCAAAAATAGGCATCATGGGTATTCCCATTCCGAAACAGTATGGCGGACAGGGTGGTACCAACCAGATTTACGGCATGGCCGTTGAAGAGCTGTCACGCGTATGCGCCACCACCGGTGTAATCGTATCAGCCCACACTTCTCTCTGTATGAACCCCATTTTGGAATACGGTACAGAGGAACAGAAAATGAAATATTTGCCCAAGTTGGCCTCAGGCGAATGGATTGGCGCTTTCGGTCTGACCGAACCCAACGCCGGTACCGACGCTGCCATGCAGCAGACTATGGCTGTGGACGCTGGTGACAAATGGATCCTGAACGGAACCAAGATTTTCATCACCAACGCTTCTTACGCCAACGTGTTCATCGTGATGGCCATGACCGACAAGTCACAGGGCACCAGAGGCATCTCCGCTTTCATCGTGGAGAAAGGCTTCAAAGGCTTCTCAATCGGTAAGAAAGAAAAGAAAATGGGTATCCGCGGCTCCGCTACCTGCGAGCTGATTTTCGAGAACTGCGAAGTTCCGAAAGAAAACCTGTTAGGTGAACTCGGCAAGGGCTTCAAGATTGCCATGCAGACCCTCGACGGTGGCCGTATCGGTATCGCAGCCCAGGCTCTCGGTATTGCACAAGGTGCTATGGATGAGACCGTTAAATATACCAAAGAACGTAAACAGTTCGGCAAGGCTATCGCCGCTTTCCAGAACACCCAGTTCCAACTGGCCAACCTGGAGACCAAAGTACAGGCTGCCCGTCTGTTGGTTCGTCAGGCTTCTTACAAGAAAGACATGCACCTGCCCTACTCCGTAGATGCCGCCATGGCCAAGCTGTTCGCAGCCGAAACCGCTATGGAAGTGACCACCAAGGCTGTACAGCTGCACGGTGGCTACGGTTACACCCGCGAATATCCTGTTGAAAGAATGATGCGTGATGCCAAGATTACCGAAATCTATGAAGGAACTTCCGAAGTTCAGCGTATGGTCATCGCCGGTAAATTATTAAAATAGAAGAAAATTATGAAAATAGTAGTTTGTATAAAACAAGTTCCGGACACCACTGAAATCAAAATTAATCCGGCAACAGGTACCCTGATCCGCGATGGTGTCCCCAGTATTATGAATCCCGACGACAAGGGCGGTTTGGAAATGGCCCTGCGTTTGAAAGACCAATACGGCGCTGAAGTAACTGTTATCACCATGGGACCCCCACAGGCCGACGCTATCCTGCGTGAGGCCTTCGCCATGGGCGTTGACCGTGCCATCTTGTTGACCGACCGCGCATTTGCCGGTGCCGACACGCTGGCTACCTCCAACGCTTTGGCTGGTGCGCTCCGCTGCCTCGATTACGACCTCGTAATTGGTGGTCGTCAGGCTATCGACGGTGATACCGCACAGGTAGGCCCCGAAATGGCTGAGCACTTGGGATTGCCCCAGATTTCTTACGTTACCGGTCTCGAATATGACGGCAAAAACACTTTGACCGTGAAGAAAGAGACGGAAGAAGGCTATCAGATGCTGTCTGTGGAAATGCCTTGCGTGCTGACCGTGCTGGCAACCGCCAACAAGGCCCGTTACATGACCGTTTCCGGCATCATGGATGCTTTCGAGAAGGAAGTGGAAATCTGGACCGCCGCCAAGATTGACATCGCTCCCGAAAAACTGGGTCTCAAAGGCTCTCCCACCCGCGTGAAGAAA
>JAGCSI010000045.1 GCA_017964255.1 Bacteroidales bacterium
AAAAAATACTATTTGTTGATAGTATTTTCAATGTATTTAATTGCATCCCCAACAGTAGAAATCTGTTCTGCTGCTTCGTCAGGAATCTGAATGCCAAATTCCTTCTCAAATTCCATAATTAACTCAACAGTGTCTAATGAGTCAGCACCCAAATCATTGGTGAAACTTTTTTCCGGGGTAACCTCGGCTGCATCAACACTTAATTTTTCAGCAATAATCGCTTGCACTTTGTCAATAATTTCTGCCATAGTTATTCATTTTAAATTTGTCTGCAAATATACCATATTTTTTCAATATGGTCATTAACTTTTTTTAACAGCCAACTGCACAATTCAAATCTTTACCATTCAAGCATTTAAAAATGTTAAATTACACCTTTTCAACTTTTTGACTCCTTAACATAATTTCCATTTTTACTCAAAATCGTAACCAATTCGCTCAATTTTTTCCAAATTGTCGATTTTTTGCAGCTTGGCAATCAGCTCATTTAACGCATGAACATTTTCTATATAGAGCATCAACGTCCCCGTAAAAACATTATCCCTGGTCTCAATATTCAGCGAGCGGATGTTCAGATTCAACTGGGAGGTTACAATATCTATTATATCTTTCAGCATGCCCTTCTTGTCGAAACCCGTCAGACGCAATCCCGACAAGAACGCCAGATTCTGTTCCTTCCGCCACTTGGTCTTGATGATACGGTTGCCGAACTTGGACATCTGCTCGATGGCCTTAGGACATTTGGTCTGATGGATAACAATCTCATTATTAGGCATCTGAAAACCAACCACATTATCACCTGGAATCGGGTTGCAACAGGGCGACAGCTTGTAGCGGATATTCTCCGACGTGTCGTCAATCATGAACATAGACGGGTGTGCCGTCAGTTCTTCCTCAATCAACTGGCTCAATGGCTTGTTAGTGATTTCGTCAGTCACCTTCTTCTGGAATTCCTCCAAATCGCTATTTCTCTCGCTGGAGAACATCTTCCGCACACGGTCCTCCGACAACTTGTTTTGCGACACATAGTCCCAGAACTCGATGGGCGACTTGATACCTGTTTCGGCCTGTACCATACCGATATTCTGAGGAGTGAAAGCCAAGCCCAAATGGGTAAGATAACGTTTCAGGATGGACATACCCTTGTTGGTGGACTTCTTCTGTTCCAATCGAATAGCGTCCTTGATGCGTTCCCGAGCACGCGAGGTTTTCACAAAGTCGAACCATTCCTGCTTTGGAAACTGCTTTTTGGAAGTGATAATCTCCACCTGGTCGCCGTTTTTCAGCACATAATTCACCGGCACAATATTGAAATTCACTTTGGCACCGATACACTGGTCACCCAATTTGGTATGCAAATCGTAGGCCAAATCCAATACTGTAGAGCCTGCCGGCAGCTGTTTCATCTCACCTTTAGGGGTAAAAATAAACACCTCTTTCAGCTCCAGATTCAGCTTAATCTCATTCAAGAAATCTATGGCATTGGTCTTGTCACTGTTCAGCACCTCCCTGATTTTTAGCAACCACTCCTCTACCCTGTTGTCATACTCGTCGGGGGTACGGTTCTCTTCCTTATATTTATAATGTGCGGCGAAACCCTTCTCGGCAATCTCGTCCATACGGCGCGAGCGGATCTGCACTTCCACCCATTTGCCAGCCTTGCTCATGGCCGTCACGTGCAACGACTGATAGCCGTTGGGCTTGGGATGGGCCAAGAAATTGCGTTCCCGCTCGGGATTGGTCTCATACAGACTGGTCACGATGGCATAAATAGCCCAGCAAGTACGGATTTCATCCTTCGGATCAGCGTCAAACACAAAACGAACAGCAAAAATATCATAAATATCTTCGAAATTGATGTTTTTGCGTTTCATTTTCTGATAAATCGAATACACCGACTTGGTACGGCTCGACATTTCGGCCTCTATTCCTTCGGCTTTCAGCTTTTCCTGTATCGGTTTCACAAAATCCGAAATCAAAGTCTGACGGTCGGCCTCGGTATGTTTCAACTTGTTGGCGATGAAACGATAAGTGACGGGGTCGGTATATTGCATGGCAAAATCTTCCAACTCGCTCTTGATGGCATAAAGACCCAGACGGTGAGCTATCGGCACATAGAAATACTGGGTTTCGGAGGCGATTTTCCACTGTTTCTCCGGCGGCATGGAGCCCAAAGTGCGCATATTGTGCAGTCGGTCGGCCAGCTTGATCAAAATCACACGCACATCCTCCGACATGGACAGAAAAATCTTTCTGAAATTCTCCGCCTGAATGGACACATTGCTGTCGATGACCAGATCCTCGATTTTGGTCAGTCCGTCGATAATACGGGCCACCTTGTCCCCGAAAATCTCCCGAATGTCATCCAGCGTGTAATCGGTATCCTCCACCACATCGTGCAGCAAAGCGCAAACCAAAGAAGTTGTTCCCAGGTTAATCTCCTGGGTGACAATCTTCGCCACTGCGATAGGATGATAGATATACGGTTCTCCGCTCCTGCGACGCATGTCCTTATGGGCGTGCACCGCCAGGGCAAAAGCCTTGCGGATGAGCTTGCGCTGTTCAACCGTGGTCTTGTCATACATATAACTGAGCAATTCACGGTATTTTCTGACAATCATCTTGTTTTCGAGTTCCGGATTCGGGATATAAGGGGTCTCCATGAGTTGATGCGTGTTTTTTTGATGATTTTTCTTGCAGCTGCCATGATATGACAGCCCTACATTTATTGTTTTATTATCTTTTTGGTGATAATATTTTTACCGTCATATATTTTGATGAAATAACAACCGGGGGCGTATGCCTGCATGTCGAGGTGGTTTACACCGGAAGTCACGGTCTGGCGCATCAACTGCCGGCCCGACATGTCATACAACATGGCTTCCAGATTGCTGGCATCACTCTCTATCACCACGTAAGCGGAGGAAGAAACAGGATTCGGATACACGCGGCAACGGCTGTCGCTCACGCTATGCTGCTCCACACCGGTGTAATTCAGAGCTCTCAGCACAGCCTGATAGGCATCCACC
>JAGCSI010000046.1 GCA_017964255.1 Bacteroidales bacterium
TCATTCCAGAAGAAAGACTGGGCGTTTTGGGTATACATGAAGTTACCGTTTAAACTGACAGTCAAGCCTTTCACCTTCTGAAAACGATAACGGGTAGCAAAATTCAGACGACCACGGATTTCGTATTTACCTTTGGTATTGCCATCCTTGTCCCGAGTCTCCTGAATTTTTTCTTCGGGACCTATATAACCTTCGTCATTGAAAAACTCACCACCGATAATAAAGTCGAAATTTTTCTTGATAATCCTCGAATGAAGGAAACTGACCCCATATCTCAAAGGATTTCTATGGTTCCAGCTGGTTTCACGCACATCCTTGGGTTTGGAATAAATGCCAGCAAAAGCGGTCACCTTGGTTCTGGGTTTAGAACGCGGATAAGCCGTCAACACATTGATAGCTCCTGTCAATGCGGAAGAACCGAAGACTACGGAAGCTGCACCTTTCATGATATCAATCTGCTCCACGCCTTCCATAGGAATGAAGTTCCACATGGGGCGGCCCGCATCAGGACGAAGCAAAGGCATGTCATCCAGCATAATCATCACACGGCTACCCATACCTGAACTAAAACCGCTACCACCACGAATCTGTGGCTCATTGTCCACCACAGCGATACCACCTGCCGTGTTCACCAAGGCATCAGCAGAAGTAACATTCTTGGTAACAGACTTTTTAGGATCAATCACCACCATGGAACTCGTTGCCTTTTCAGGTTCTTTTTCATACTTTGTGGTAACCACACCAACTTCATCCAGCACCCTGGCCTCAGCATACAACTTCACATCCAAGGTCACATTGCGTTTTTTGGGCACAAACGTCACTGCACGAATCTCTTTGGCATAACCCATCGCCTCGAAAGTAAGCACACAATTATCCTTGCTCAGCTTGATGCTGTACTTGCCTTCCGCATCCGTCATCACCGGATCGGGGAAGCAGTTACAAGTGATTTTCACATAAGGTATCGGAAAACCCTCCTCTTGGTCTTTCACCACCCCCGACACCACATTCTGGGCCATGACTTGGGAGGCAAACAATACTACAATAAGTGTTAGAATTATATTGAGTCGAATTTTTATCATACGCACCTTTTAAAAAAAACGTGCAAAAATACGAATAAATATCATACCTCGGGATAAAAATCGCCGATTCGAAACACAAGCAACTTATTTTCAGCAATTTAAAAAAGTTAATACAAGTTAAAAATTAATGAAGAATTCGGTATATCATCTCCATCAGGAGTTCTTCATCCGGAGCGTCGCTATCCACCCCTTTGGACTTCAAGTCATATTCTCGCAAAACAGACATGATTTTTCTCACCTGCGCCAAGGAATACCGGCTGGCATATTTACGGTTGATATCCATCACGTAAGGATTGATTTTCCCATAAACCCTCTCCAAACTCTGCGGGGAGTTATCCGGCAACAGCATGTAAGCCAGCATCTTGCTGTAAAAAGTGTATAGCACAGCAATAGTCTTCACATTGGGATTATCCTTCATGTTGTGCGCAAAATTCAGACAAATCCTGAAAGCCTTGTCTACATTGCGTTCTCCCAATGCGTTCTGTAATTCAAATATATTATATTCCTTACTTATACCGATATTTTTCTCAATAATCTCGGGTGTAATCTCCGAACCTTCCGGCAGAATGATTTTCAGTTTTTTGAACTCGTTGTCAATACGGGAAAGGTCGTTGCCGATATGCTCGGTAATGATATTGGCTGCCTGCTGATTGAGTTTGAAATTGTGCTCGGTAGCTTGTTTCTGCACCCAGGCGGCCAGCTGGTAATCTTTGACCGGCTCTGAAGTGAAAATAACGGTTGACTTATCGCAATTTTTATACTGGGCAGCCTTCAGCTTACCATATTTGTAACATATAACAAGTATAGTAGATGGCTGAGGATGAGCGAAATAAGGGGTCAACTGATCGAATTTGGACAAATCCTTGGCTTCCTTGAGAATCACTACACGATAGTCTGCACCGAAAGCGAACTGCTTGGCATTCGCCACCACCTCGTCGGGATGAGTATCGCGACCATAGAGCACCACCTGGTTAAAATCCCGGTCAGCCTCCGGCAGAGCATTGTTTTCGATATATTCCGCAATACAGTCTATATAAAACGGTTCCTCGCCCATCAGCAAATAAACCGGGGCATACTTGCCGCTTTTCAGCTGGCTCATCACCTCTTCAAACTTCAATGCCATAGGAGCAATTTTTATTCGTAATAGTCGAATTTCAAATGTTTTACAGTCGTACCCTTGTTGATAAGCTGCTTCAACGAGTCGATACCGATTTGAAGATGCTGCAACGAAAAATTCTCAGTTACTTTCTTGTCGCTCTTCTCCGTCTTAATTCCATCGGGCATGGTCGGCTGGTCGGAAACCAACAGCAAAGCGCCCGTCGGGATACGGTTGTAGAAGCCCACTGAGAACAAAGTAGCTGTTTCCATGTCCACCGCAGTGGCACGAATACGCTTCAGATAGTCCTTGAACTCATCGTCATGCTCCCACACACGACGGTTGGTGGTGTAAACTGTCCCTGTCCAATAGTCGCGGCCATAATCACGAATGGTGGAAGAGATAGCCTTTTCCAAGTTGAATGCCGGCAAAGACGGAACTTCCTTGGGAAAATAGTCATTAGAAGTACCCTCACCCCTGATGGCGGCGATAGGCAGTAATAGTTCTCCCAAACCGATATAGGACTTCAGTCCTCCGCATTTGCCCAAAAAAAGAACTGCCTTGGGCATTACAGCCGTCAACAAGTCCATAATCGTGGCTGCCATCGGGCTTCCCATGGAAAAATTGATAATGGAAATGTCATCTTTGGTAGCACTTTGCATCGGACAGTCCGTCCCATGAATCCGTACATCCATCAGCTCAGAGAAATTCTCTATATAATTCTTAAAGTTCGTCAAAATAATATATTTGCCGAATTTATCCACCGGCATTCCAGTGTATCGGGGCAGCCAATTGGCCACAATTTCCGCTTTAGTCATTTCTTTCATTTTTTTCGTAGCAAAAATACAAAAATAATTCGTTAATTAGCAAATTAGTTAATGAGCCAATTTATCAATCTTCTAATTCCCAAATTTGCACATTTGCTAATTTGCTAATTAACTAATTTGCTAATTAAAAAAATCCGTATCTTTGCATTTTTAATCCTTTCTGATGAAAAAACGTATTGGCATTTTCCTGTTTCTGGCGCTCCTGCTTGCAGGCTGTGCCAAGATTGTGACTCCTGTAGGTGGTCCCAAGGACACGACACCTCCGAAAATTGTCAAGGAAAGCCCAGCCAATCACTCAACCATGTTCAACCACAAAAACATCAAAATCACTTTTGACGAATTTGTGGTGCTGAATAATCCTACCCAGACCGTCATTGTCTCCCCTCCGCTCGGACAGACTCCTGAATTGAGCATAAGTGGAAAATCTGTGATTATCAAAATGCCAGACTCACTTAAGAGCAATACCACTTACAGCATTGCACTTTCCGAAACCATCAAAGATTTCACGGAAGGTAATCCATTACCCATCTACACCTACGACTTCTCCACAGGCAGTTATATAGACTCATTCATGCTCAGTGGGACCATGAAAGATGCCCTTAATTTGAATGCGGTCAAAAACATTTATGTTTTTCTCTACGACCAAGACATCGACTCCTTGCCAACGAGTGTGCGTCCGACCTATCTCACCAAAACCAACGGCGACGGGAAATTCATATTCAGCAATGTCAAACCTGGCAGTTATAAATTATTTGCCCTCAATGACATCAACAACAATCTGATCTACGACCTTCCCAACGAAAGCATCGCCTTTCTGCCCAACCCCGTGGAAACTTGGAGCAAACCGGGGACAGATACGCTCGAAGAAAGCAAAACAAGTGAGTCCGACCAACAGACAAGCGATGATGAGCATGAAGTGAAACTGGCCTTGTTTACCGAACGCGACAGCAACCAAGTGCTTTCCAAATACATCAACACCACAGAAAATCTGTACGTTTTCCCCTACAAGACCGATTTCAGCAGCTTTTCCGCACGTTTCCTAAACGGGCAGGAACTGAGTTATTTCCAAATCATCTCCCAAAGCCAGGACAGTGTATATTGGTATTTGAAAGAACCCATCACCGATACTTCATGGTACGAGTTCACCGTAGATGGACATCATATTGACACCGTCAAAATAAATCCCTTCAAGAAAAACGCCAAAGGCATAGGCCGTCGAAAAGCAAAAGAAAAAATCGCGCTTTCCGTCTCGCTTAGTAACAAAGAGAATATATATCAGCCTCTTACGCTAAACTTTTCCTATCCAGTCAAGCCCGGTCAATTCGACATTACCATATACAAATTGCTCAAAAGCGGCAACGACACCATCGTCAAAACCGTTCAGATTCCGGATTCTTTTGTCAGAAGCATCCCCATCGACTACAATTTTGAAGAAAAACTGCCCTACAGCGTTTTCATCCGTGACTCAGTCATATGGGGTTATAACGGTCTGACCAACGACACCATTCAAGCTCGTTTCACTACCAAAACGGAAAAGGACTACGGCAACCTGCTCATCAATTACAGTGTCGCGGACCCCAGCTGCCAATATATCGTCTATCTGCAAAATAACAGAGGCAATACGATACAACAACATGTCATCACCTCCAACCAATCCGTCACTTATGCCCACCTTGACCCCGGCAGTTACAAAATCAAAGTCGTCAAAGACCAGAACAATAATGGTCGCTGGGACACAGGCAATTACAAACTCAAAATTCAACCAGAGGAAATATTCTTTTTCGACAAATCCATCAACATCCGCGGTTATTGGGATATTGAGGAGGATTTTGAACTGAAATAAAATTGCGCATTAAAAAAGCGTTCCAACCCTTTCAGTTACATTTTTTTTGCGTACTTTTGCACCAAATTTATTACAACATGGACGAAGCCACAGTAGCATTATGCAACTTGCTCATTAACAAAGGAGAGCTTAAACAAAACATATTTCAGGAAACGATGAATTCAATGCTGATGTTCAAAGAAGCAGCCAAGGAATTCGACGAATTTTACCGTGACAAATACGAAGAGGAACACGAGAAAGTTACCGTGCATTACACCAACCGCAACCAATACGAGTTTCAGTTGAAATTCGCTGGCGACATACTGGTATTCCTGATGCACACCAACATTTTCGAGTTCTCGCGCGACCATGAAGTGATGCGCACCCCTTATATCAAAGAAGACCGCGAGCGTTCCTATTGTGGTGTCATTCAAATTTTCAACTTTCTTTCCGACTCATTCAAATACAACCGTGTCAATGATTTAGGTTACATGATTGGCAGAATCATGATCAACAAGGAAGGTCATTATTATGTGGAAGGCAAGCGTGAGCTGGCACAAGTGTTCAACAATTTCAGCGCCAACAAAATCACCCCTGACAATGCCCACAGCATCCTCCGCTCCGCCATCGAATACACCATAAATTTTGACCTTTTGCTCCCAAATTACGACGAAATGAAGATCATTACCGTCAACGATATGCTGCAATTTGAGGACCAGAATATGACTTTAAGAACTGGTAAACGTCTGGGATTCAGGTTTGAACAGGATATTATGGACGAAAAAAAATAATTTTTCACAAAGCTGTTGTGGATATCAAAAAAAGTTGTATTTTTGCACTCGCAAAATAAACCTGATGCCGTATTCGTCTAGTAGGCCCAGGACGCCAGGTTTTCATCCTGGAAATCGGGGGTTCGAATCCCCCATACGGTACAAACCTTCAAAAAACAGCAGCTGAAAAGTTGCTGTTTTTTTTTTAATGTTTAAGTTGAACCTATGAACATAAAATTCAGAATGCCCCACATAGGGACAAAAAGTAAGAGTGGTAGCGTAGTCAGGGAGTTGCTACTGACCACCATCGCCACCACCATCTCCATCGTCCTCACCTTCGGCGGATCGGCCTACTTCGAGCAGAAAAAGAAAAAGTCCGATGCGCGCCTCATGGCGATGATGGTGATACACGACATGGAAAACACCGCTCTTCAGCTACGCCAGGCCAGCGAGCAGACTGTTCAAGAGGCCGAGCCCGCCCTTTACGTCTGGGAGAACTTCTACCGACTGGACGACATCGGTGAGGACACGCTGAAGCAGGCTCTTTCATATATCGTCGAAGGAAGTTCAGAGCACAAGCAATTCCCGCTCGACGAGGCCAGCGAGAAGATCTTCCTCAGCAGCCAGGAAACCTGGAAGAACATCGACAACCCCGGTTTTATTGATGCTGTGCAACACTTCTACGTCGATCGCCACCAGGTATTCGATTACATCAACAGCGCCCCCTTTTTCCGCAAGCCCATCAGCAGCGAGGAAGAGTACCGCGTTCTGGCGAATTGCAAAGATGTGAGGCATTGGTTCCGCCTCTCGCTCATTGACCGGTTAAGGGAGTTCCTGCCCCGGAACGACGTCCAGTTATACCTGACCGGTAACTACGGACGTCAGGGGACACTCAAAGACTACGCAAGAAACTTCGAGCAGACCATCACCAAGTGCAAATTCATGATGGGCATCACCGACGAGGAGCTGGACACCTACGTCAAGTCGCAGGAACAGGCTGGCCACAGCCCCAAGAAAAGCGAATTGGTGGGTAAATGGTACCTCCAGAAGGAAAAATCGGTGGAGGTGTACTATGAACTCACTGCCAACCACGAATTCAGGATGATAGCCCTCAACCATGTAAGCAATCCGGATTTCACTGGCATTGCCGAATTCACTAGTTCAGAAACAGGCACGTGGGAGCTGCAGGACAATTCTCTATGCATCGTGCATGAACCTGGCACAAAGTTCCATCTGGATGCCAGCAACATCAAGGCCAATCCAGGCAAGGAGGCCGAGACGAAAGGCTTCATCAAGTATTGGACTGACTATGGCGCCGAGGTAGAAAAGTCCTCTGCCACCGAACAGGCAGAAGTTGAAAACCTCGCAGTGTCTATCGACGACACTGGAACCAAGATGGAATTGAGGAAGACATATACCAACAAGGATGGCAAGGAAATCACCTCAACCCTCTATCTGGTAAAAGAAAGCAATTAGCAACTTGCCTTCCGAGATGTTGTCACCATAGGTTTCTTGTGTTATATCAAATGAAAAATCAAAAATCTTTCTCCGTTGTAAATTACAGCCAATCGGGATGTTCTGTGGCGATAATGCGATTTCTCAAAATTTTTACTAACTTTGCAAAGTGATTGTGGAGCGTTGAAACATCCGCAGTCAGTTTGAAAAATTCAAGTATGTTAAAGGACGATTCATCAAAGGATTACTCATCATTTGGACTGGCGTACCGCAATTTCAAGGTCAGGAAAGGCGTATATGTTCCCGAACCGACAGCGGAATTCCCCGGCGACAATCCGTTCACAAGGATGACCCCCATACGTGGAAAGTGCAAGGACATACAATTCGATGAAACTTACACTTATCTCGACAAATCGCTGAAATTCAAATTTTTAAATACTCTCATCTATTTTATCATCTGGTTTGTGGCCTCCTTGGTAATCCGTATCCGCTTTGGCCTTAAAATTGAAGGCCGCGAGAAAATCCGCCAGAATCGAAAACTCCTTGCCAATGGGGTGATGACCGTCTGCAATCATGTTCACCGATGGGATATGATTTGCGTAGCCCTTGCAATGCGCTACCGCAAGGCTTGGATCCCGATGTACGCCCAGGCTTTCAACGGCAAAGACGGATTCCTGATGAAAACCGTCGGAGGCATTGCCATCCCCGAAAACCACGGTGGTCTCAGGAAGTTTAACAAGGCTCTGGATGAATTGCACGCCTCCAAACAATGGATACACATCTTTCCCGAAAGCTGCAGTTGGTATTACTATGCGCCGCTCAGACCCTTCAAAACCGGTGCTTTCAACATGGCCTACAAATATGCTCTCCCTGTTATACCCATGATGATCTCATTCCGCCCCCGCACCGGATGGCGTAAACTCTTTGGCAATGGCGTCCCCCTGCTTACCATTCATGTGGGAGACCCCATCGTGCCCGACCTCAACACTTCCCGGAAGGAAGAAGCGGCACGGATGCGCAATATGGCCCACCAGGCTATGCTCGACATGGCAGGTATTGTGTCCAATCCATGGCCATCCAATATTGATTGATAATAACTGATCCCAATGAAAGAAATAATCGAACCCGTACCCGTTGAACTGCTTAAAGCGGAACTTACCAAATCCAAGAAATTGGAGGACACGAACAAAGGCCATAACGAGCTTTACATCGTCACCTGGCAGGACTCGCCCAATGTGGTCACAGAGGTGGGAAGGCTACGCGAGATGACTTTCCGCGAGGCTGGCGGCTCTACGGGCAATGCGATAGATCTGGATGAGTACGACAAGATGGAGAAACCCTACAAGCAACTGATTGTCTGGGACCCAGACAACGAGGCGATTGTGGGTGGCTATCGTTTTTTCTTTGGCTCAGACGCGATGTTCGACGAGAAAGGACAGCCGATGATGGCAAGTTCCCATCAGTTTCACTTCTCCCAGAAGTTTATCGATGAGTACTTGCCTCATGTCCTGGAATTGGGCCGTAACTTTGTGGCTCCAGCCTATCAAAGTTCCAAAAATGGCGCGAAATCCATTTTCGCCCTGGACAACCTCTGGGATGGATTGGTGGCCATTATCATGAAAAATCCGAACCTGCTCTATTTCTTCGGCAAGATTACCATATATCCTTCTTACGACCATCTTGTCAGGAATCTGATCTATCATTTCCTTTGGAAGCATTTTGGGGATAAAGAAGAACTTGTCCGCCCATGGGATGACCAGAATATAATGCCTGACTCTGACCCCGAGTTGATGGATCTGGTAGTGAACAAAGAGGATGTGATGGAAGATTACAAACTGCTGAAGGCGGCGGCCAGAATGAGGGGTGTGAATATTCCGCCTAACATGACAGCCTATATTTCCATCACTTCCGAAATGTTGATGTTTGGCACAGCGGTGAACCGCCTGATGCACAACATTGAGGACACCTGCGTGCTGATTCCTTTCGACACCATTTACCACGAAAAGAAAACACGTCACATAGGAGCTTTCCTTCGTTTTTCCAACGCAAGAAGACGCAAAAAAGAGGTTCAGAATGAGCCCGAAACAGAAGAAGAGATGATAGAGAATTGGCTGGCGAAGCGTTACCGCAAGGTAAAACGTTTGCTCAAAAAAGCTGGCCGGAAATGACAAAAAGAAAAAGGAGAAAATTTTTCGATAAATTTCCTCCTTTTTTTCTTTTTAGTGGAGAATATCGGATTCGAACCGACGACCCCTTGATTGCGAACCAAGTGCTCTACCAGCTGAGCTAATTCCCCATTTTTCTCACGCTCCTACCCTCTCGCATTTCAGCCTGCAAAAATATAACATTTTTTCAACATGGCAAAATCAACAACAAGTCATTATCAATCAAGAAAATCAGACCCTTCTATACGGATAAACGTACGTTTCGGAATCCCTACTATGGTAATTTTTAGTATTTTTGCATCCGAAAAACACACAAACACTAAGCTGACGAATCATGACTGAATTTAGCATCTGGGAAGTCCTCTTCCTCCTCTGCTTTGCGATAAGCTGGCCTGTATCTATTGCCAAATCACTGAGAACCAAAGTGGTAATTGGCAAAAGCCCCCTGTTCATGTCGCTGGTAGTGCTGGGTTATATCTTCGGAATCATACATAAGCTGCTCTATAGCAGGGATATTGTTATCTTTATGTATATATTCAACGCCACATTGGTAGCCATCGATCTGTTCCTGTATTTCCTATATATTGGAAAAAACAAGAAAGAAATGCTGCATCAGGAATAAGCTTTCATCTGTAAAATCAAATCTTTATTAAAAATAACCTTAAAAACAAATATCATGGATTATCCGAGAAAATTTAACATGCGCAAAACCATTATCTGGTCGCTTGTCGGCATTTTCGCCCTCAGTGTCATTTTGTCATCCTTCTACGTCATCAAGTCCACTGAGAGAGGGGTACTGAGCACCTTCGGCAAGATATCGGAGACACCGGTTCCCGATGGTTTGCATATCAAAATACCTTTCATTCAGACCATTAACAAAGTGAACATCCAGCAGAAGAAGTTCGATGGACACGAGAACTCCTACACCCGCGATGTGCAGACCTCGGAAGTGGAATACACCATCAACTACGATCTGGTGAAGGCCAATGTGAGCAATCTGATCAAAAACATCGGCGAAAACTATCACGAACGCATCGTGGTGCCCTTTATCCGCTCGGCCATGAAAGAGGCTTTTGGTAATTTCAACGCCACACAGATTGTGGAAAACCGTGATGCCGTGAGACGGGAAATTGAGAACCGCCTGCGCGAGACCTTGAACAAGGAATACTTCACCAATATCCAGTTCCAGCTGGTGGACATCGACTTTGACGATGCTTTCGAGAATGCCATCAAGGAAAAACAGGTGGCGGAACAGAACGCGCTGAAAGCCAAGAATGTGACCATCCAGGTTGAGGAACAGGCCAAACAGACCAAAATCAAAGCTGAAGCCGAAGCCGAGGCTATGCGTATCAAAGCCCATGCATTGGAATCCAACCCCAAGTTGGTAAGCTACGAGGCCGTGCAAAAATGGGATGGCAAACTTCCCGAATATATGCTCGGCGACGCGGTTCCGTTTATCAATCTGAAATAAGCCGACAGTTCCAGAAGGTGCTTGTAGTTTCTTTTCTTTATTTCACAAAACACTGATTGCATGGATATTACACTAAGCTATAACCAAGGACAGGCTATACTGACCATGGCCGGACGCTTGGACACCAATACTATTCAGCAGGTGACAGAAACTTGCGAAAGGCTCTTGGCTAAAAATGAGCCCATTAGCAGCCTAACCTGTCAGATAGCAGAGTTGTCCTATATTTCCAGTTCAGGGCTACGGCTTTTGCTGCAACTGGCCAAGAAATACGAGGATTTCAGAATTTTGGAGGCACAACCAGAGGTGTATCAAGTGCTTGAATTGACCGGATTTACACAGGTGATGAAAGTGGAAAGAGCACTGCGAACCGTGAGTGTGGCTGGCTGCGATATCATTGGCCGTGGAGGTGTAGGAGTTGTGTATCGACTGGACGACGACACCATCATCAAAGTGTTCCGCGAAGGCAGCACCATCCAGGAAGTGCAGAATGAAATTAGCATGTCCAAAGAAGCCTTTGTGCTAGGTATGCCCACCGCCATCTCCTTCGATGTGGTCCGCGTCGGTAACCGCTACGGCTTGGTGTACGAACTGCTGAAAGCCGACACGCTGAGCGACTGTATCAAACGCGAACCGGAACGCTTGGACGAGTTCGCCCGCCAATATGCCACGCTATTTCGCCAGATACACAGCATTCATGTACCCCAAGGAGGCCGTATCCCCAATGCGATGGAACGCGAGGAAAGAGCCATCCGTTATATCAATCGGTATTTCGACACCTCATCTATTGACCTGCTGTTGCAGATTGTACATGCGATTCCCTCCGGAGACCGTCTGTTGCACTGCGACCTGCAAACCAAAAATGTGCTGATGCAAAATGGAGAGCTGATGCTGATTGACATGGGCGAAGTGGGCTATGGACACCCTCTCCAAGACCTCGGCCACGCCTATTCCTCTTTGGTGACCTTGTTGGGCGATTATGACGCCATTATCGGCATGCCCCGCGAATACGGCAAGCAACTGTGGCAGAAATTTATGCATTATTATTTTGAAGGAGAAAGCGAAGAAATGATTGCCCATCGGGAAGAGCAGATAAGCGTGGTGGCCTGTATCCGTAACTTCAGCTGGCTGTCATTGTCGGACTCATTTCCCGAATCGGTCATCTGGGAATGCCAGCAAGCCTTTGCCGAACGCGTCACCAAACGAAAAGACTACCTGCTAAGGGTTTGCAGTAGCTTCGGTGATTGGAAGATATAACGAGTTAGTGATTAGAGTTTAGAAGGTGAGAAGGTTAGAAGGTTAGAAGATTATGGATTTTGGATTATGGATTTTGGATTTTGAACTTTGAATTCTGAACTATCAACTGTCAATTGTCAACTATCAACTATCAATTGTCAATTGTTAACTGCTTCCGGTGTCCAGTTGCGGAAAAAGCGCAGCACCTTATCACGATTATACCCCTTGCCCTCTTCCAGGAAACTGGAGTCCTGGATATGGATTACCTTGCCTTTTTCATTCAGAACCACAAACACAGGGTAGCCGAAGCGGGCCGGATTGCCCAGGCGTTTCAGCATAGTAGTCGCCTGCTGTGCCTTAGCGGCATCGCCCGACTGACGGGGATTATAGTTCACATGGATATAAACAAAATTCTCATCTATCACCTGCATAATGGTGCTATCCTTGCTGATGAAATCCGCAAACAGCAGGCACCAAGGGCACCAGTTGCCTCCCACCTGACACACCACAAATTTGCCCTCTGATTTGGCAGTCGCCAAAGCCTTGTCTATTTGTTCATTAGGGTTTATATCCTCGTTATACACACGCTTGATAGCCTCCTGCGCATGAACACTCCCCATAAGAGCAATGAGCATGACGATGACAGAAATAATATTCTTTTTCATAAAATTTACAGATATAAATTTGAATCTCCGAAACTGAGAAAACGGTAGCCGTGGCTCAACGCATGGGCATAAACCTCTTTCCACTTATCGCCTAAGAACGAAGATATAAGCAACAACAAAGTACTTTTAGGCTGATGGAAGTTGGTGATGATGGCCTGGGTGATTTTCCGCTGATAACCCGGAACAATCATCAAACGGGTAGCGGCATACAAGGTACTGAGACCATGCTGCTCCATATAATTCTGAATTTCCCGTAAGGCTTCAAAAGCATCCACCTTCGTAAGTTCCTCATCCTCGTAAGCCTCCCACTGCTCCACCTCGAAAGGCGCCGGTCGGTTCAACTTCAGTTTGGCGCCAATCAGATATAAAGACTCCAGCGTGCGGGCCACCGTGGTTCCCACAGCCACAACCTTTCTCCTGTCAGTTAACAGACTATCCACAAATGCTTTGCTGATAACAATCTGTTCCCGGTGCATGTAATGGTCGCCAATACGCTCGCAAGACACCGGCTTAAACGTGCCCGCTCCCACATGCAAGGTTACATAATCAGTGTCTATACCCTTATCGTTCAGGGCTTTGATCACCTTATCCGAGAAATGCAATCCCGCAGTCGGGGCTGCCACAGAGCCATCGTAGCGGGCATAAACCGTTTGGTAACGCTGCTCGTCATCTTTCTCGGCGGCACGTTTGATGTAAGGCGGAAGCGGCATCTTGCCATACTGTTCCAGCCATTCGGACAGGGTGATGGACTCATCCGGCCAAGAGAAGGTCACTTCAAAAGCACCATCCTTGCATTCGCCCTTAGTGGCGGTAATCATCAAAGTTTTATCCTCAAAAACCACGGGGAAACTCAACGGCTGCTTCCAGCGCTTGGCATTACCCACCAGACATTTCCATGTTACAGGACTTGTCTGGCTGAAAGCCTTGGCAATTTCTGTAGTCGGCTGCAAAGGCTCCAGACAGAAAATCTCAATGGCAGCACCCGTGGTATTATGGACCAGCAAGCGTGCGTGAATCACCTTCGAGTCATTGAAAATCAGCCGGTAATCCGGAGTAAGGAAATTTGGCAAATCCGAAAAGCAGGCATCAGTAATCTGCCCGTCACGGTAAACCAATAATTTGGACTGATCTCGTTGGCTGACAGGGAAAAAGGCGATTTTTTCCTCTGGCAGTTCATAGTCAAAATCAGCAATCTGAATATTTTTCTCAGTAATCATTAAGCGTCTTTCTTCTGAGGCCACACGTTACGCCAGCCATAGAAAAAGCCCAGATGGTAACGTGCAGAGAAAAAGTACAACACATGTTTCAGTTTTCCCACCGGCATGTACAGGAAGAGGATGGCCGCCATGATGTAATACGTGTTGACCATACAGCTGCAGGCTGGCATCAACAGGTACAAAGTTGTAGCTATCTGGAACAATGTCGTGAAGCCGTTGGACAAGTAATCATCAGGATTGGTAAGGTTTCTCAAATTCCTGTTAACCAGTCTTTTGACAAAAAGACAACAACCTGCAAAAGCGGTAACAGCCGTCAGAGCGGGTAACAAGTAATGTATACCCTTGTCATTGATAAGCCATTGATTGAAAAAATCAAAGAATGACAGCACAAAAATGAGCATACAGGAGAAAATGCCGATATGGAACAGGATGCCCAGCGCGTATGACGGAAGGTGCAAGTACGCAGACTCCTTGTTCTGTGGCATCATGGCCACCGTGTTGGAATAGGCTACCCCCTTGGCAACACTGCCGCTTTTCTCCGAAAAATCCTTGGGTTTTCCCAAGCGGACAATCCGGATAAAATGGGCGCACATCAATACAAAACAGATTGCCAAGGCAATCAAGGCAATAATTTGAGTGACTAACATGACGCTAATTTTTGATGATTACTATACGCAACCGTCGGGTTTGGGCAGACCAGCCACACGGCAGGCTCCTCTTGCAGGTCCCAGCGGGAAAAGTTCGTAAATATCTTTCAGTTTCAGGCCAGTTTCCTTGCAGATGGTGCGCACCATCGGAGCCAAACCTTTTTCTTCAAAATTGCTGCGGATAATGCGGACCACCTTCCAGTGGTTTTCTGTCAGTTCCTCAATACCATCGGCTTTGGCGATAGCAGTAGCCAATTCGTCGTTCCACTGGGTGGGATCTACCATGAAACCGTCACCGTCCAATTCGATTTTCTTGTTTCCAATTTCAATTTCTGCCATAATCGTACAAATATGAATTAAAATGCAAAGATACGAAAATTTTCGATTAGCGGGTTAGCTAATGAGCAAATTAGCAAATTATGGTTTCCCGCAGCTTCCATAAAAAGAAAGACATTGTCATTCTAAATCATTATTTTATGTATCTTTGCAGCGATAATTATTGATTTATAATTCAAGAAGATGAATAAAAACAGATTTATTTCCCTCGCCTTGTCATTGTTGACTGCGGTTATATTGGTGCTAACTTCTTGTAAAAAAGAGCCTACCATGGAACCGACAGAAGCCCCTACCGAGAACGATGACAACACCGCCACATTCCTATCCACGGGAACTGTGATTCACAATGCAGTCACTGACTATGACGGGAACCATTATGATGCGGTGGTCATTGGTAATCAGGTATGGATGACAGAAAATCTGAGCACCACCCATTTTGCCAACGGAGAGGAAATTCCGTTGACAGAAGGATATTCCACTTCATATTTAAGCACCACCGAGCCTTACCGATATGTGCCAAATGTTGGAACAGCAGATGTTGAAGTTTATGGTTATCTTTACAACTGGTGTGCGGTGATGAATGGAGAATCTAGCAGTGAAGCGAATCCCAGCGAGGTGCAAGGAATTTGTCCGAACGGCTGGCATGTGCCCAGCGACGCAGAATGGAAAGAGTTTGCGGACACCATCAGTAGCCATCCCGAATATGTGGTCGGCGACGACATCCGTTATATTGACAAAGCTCTTGCCTCAACAACACACTGGAAATCAAGTTCATACACCTATTCCGTTGGTAACGACCAAAGTTTAAACAATGCCACGCATTTCGGTTTGATGCCCGCAGGGACAGCATACGGCGGATCTCCTGGCGGAGTAGGCCTGGGTTCGTTCGCATACGTATGGAGTTGCACAGAGTACAAAGATAATCCAGAACAGGCTTGGGCCCGTTATATCAACAATCAAAGTGCCAGAGCATTCCACGTTAACAGCCATACTTCTAA
>JAGCSI010000047.1 GCA_017964255.1 Bacteroidales bacterium
AGAACCGGCAAGCCAGGCTACAAGGTCAAGGCTTCCGGAGGCGGAAAAGCCAACATACTCAATACCCAAATTAGCGGTGAATGTTACAACAATGCGACATTCATCGCTAATTTATTATCCAAAGTCAACTATCAGACCATCTATGATGAGTTTGAGAAAATGGGACTCAAGATGAGCGTTGACGAAGAAAACCGGGTTTATCCCAGCACTTTCTTCTCCCAAACCGTATTGGATGTGCTATTGAATGGCATTTCAGAGCAGGTTCAGTTTCATTACAACACCGAAGTCCAGCAGATCAGCAAGGAGGGGATACATTATTATATTAATGATGAAACGACAGCCTTCGATGCGGTGGTGCTGGCATCGGGTTCACCGGCAGGCATGATAGCCAAAAACCGCAAACATTTCGACCGCTATTTAACAGATTTTAAACTTCAGAGGAAAGATTTTCAAGCCTCTTTGGTCGGTTTTAAATTAGATGATTATCCTGCATTTCTGTCAGGCTGCCGATGCAAAGCCATCTGCACATTATACCAGCAAAACAAAGCCATTTATCAGGAGGCTGGCGAAGTAACCCTTAAGGATGATGGCGTTTCAGGTATTGTAATTTTAAATCTATCAGCAAGATACAATAGACTTAAAGACAAACAAAATTGTTCTGTCGGCTTTAACTTCATGTATGATGATACTGATTATGATGTGGAGGAACATCTGCGGAAACATCATAATTTATGTGGATTGTTGCATCCGAAACTGAATCGGTTGTATGAGCGTAAACAATTCAATATTAAAGATTTAAGATTTAAGATTACGGACACTTACGAACTTGAATTTGCGCAAGTTTGTACAGGAGGCATTGCGGTAGAGGAAATTAATGATAATTTTGAGCTGAAGAAGTACCCTAAGATCTATGCCATTGGCGAGATGATAGACATAGATGGGATTTGTGGCGGGTATAACCTGTTTTTTGCCTGGGCGAGTGCTTATCTGTGCGCGCAGTCACTTTCGCGGCAAGCAAAAGGCAGCATAATATAGAAATCTCAACAACATGCAGCTGAAAATCTCCAATATCAAGGTTCCGGTGGGACAAGCACCCAATTTGCGGCAGCGGTTGGTACACTCCTACCCCATTGCAGATGAGGAGATTATGGATTTCAAGATATTGAGGGAATCCATTGATGCGCGGAAAAAAGACCATATCTTCTATCTGTATCAGATTTATGTTGAGCTGAAGAATGATCGGGATGATTTGCTTCAACTGGACAATATCAGTATCTACAAGGCTCATGAGCCTGTCAACTATCCTCAATGGCAGGAAGAATTACCGCCCGTGGTGGTGGGTTTTGGTCCTGCGGGGATGTTTGCCGCTTTGTATTTAGCCCGCTGCGGTGCCAAGCCCGTGATTATTGAGCGTGGCAGCCGCATTGAGGAACGCAAAGCGAATGTAGCTGAATTCCTGCGAAATAAGAAATTAAATCCCAATTCCAACGTACAATTTGGCGAAGGAGGAGCTGGCACTTTTTCTGACGGCAAGCTCTCCACCAATATCAACGACCGTTATATCAGTTTTATACTAGAGGAGTTTTACAAGCACGGAGCTACCGAAGATGTGTGCTATGCCGCCAATCCCCATGTAGGCACAGACTATCTGGAAAAGGTCGTGCGTAATATCCGGGAAGAAATTATCAGTTTTGGCGGAGAATTTCACTTTAACACCACTTTCGAGGACTATAGTCAAGAAGGGGAAATCATTCGGATAAAATGCCATAACGGATTCAGTATCAGTAGCAAGCACGTATTATTGTGTTTAGGGCATTCGGCCCGTGACACCATAAAACAATTGTATGCCAAAGGTTTACGCATGGAAGCCAAGCCTTTTTCGATGGGCGTGCGCATTGAGCATCTACAAAGCGACATCAACCGAATGCAGTATGGCAAGAGTGCCAAATTACTGCCAGCGGCCTCTTATCGCGGCGTGGTGCACTTGAAGGACCGCAGTGTCTATACCTTCTGCATGTGTCCTGGAGGCGTAGTAATGGCCTCTGCCAGCGAGGATGGAACCATTGTAACCAATGGCATGAGCGAGAAAAAGCGCGACAAGGCCAATGCCAACAGTGCCCTGCTGGTGGGCATCAATCCCGAAGACTATCTGAAAAACAGTCCATTGGATGGCTTAGACTATCAAGAAAAATACGAAAAGCTGGCCTTCGAGGTCAGCGGGGATTACCGCGCCCCTGCCAATTTGGTTGGAGAGTTTTTGCAGGGCAAGATTGCCACAGGACATCGCAAGGTGAAGCCCAGCTATCCGCATGGGGTGGTCTATTGCGACTTAGGCCGCTGTCTGCCCGACTATGCCGTAAAAGCATTACGGCAAGCCATTCCGTTGTTTGACAAGAAGATGCACGGCTTCAACGATGCCGATGCCGTGCTGACCGGCATTGAGAGCCGCTCCTCCTCTCCCGTCAGAATTCTCAGGGACGATACCAGAAAGAGCAACATCCCTGGCCTTTATCCCGTGGGCGAAGGGGCTGGCTACGCTGGTGGTATTGTCAGTGCAGCCCTGGATGGGCTGAAGACAGCCATGGAGATTGCCGCTAAATAATACACTTTTTTGGAATTTTGTCTATTTCGGTGAATTTGTGTAAATTTGCAGCCGCAAATTTTAATGAATGACTGACACGGCTTATACCATATTCTACTCTGCCAACCTGGCGTTCATCGTCACCCATCTTTACGGGTGGCTGCTGAAGTGGTTTTACAAGCCCGAGGCCTACAAAGAGCACTTTCACGAGCTGTTTCCGGCTCAACGTGCCGTGGGGGTCATTTACCTACTGCAAATATTCGAACTGCCTTATCTGCTGCAAATTGGCGATAGCGATGCACTACTCTATGTCAATGCTTTTTCGCTACTCTGCTTCTCCATCCAGATGCTCATCATGTGCGAAGGTTACTTTTTCCCCGAGATCAAGCACCGACTAAAGGGTTACTGGCTGTTCATTCCAGCTATCGTTGCACTGCTGCCCATGTTTTTGCAGGCCGTGAACCTCATCAGCCTGCCCGAAGGGTGGCGTGTATGGGCGGTGGGAGCTGTGAGCATACTTTTCTGCGGCTACTTCTCCCTCTCTGTACGTATGGCGCTGAGAATCAGGAATGCTGTGAGACGTGCCAACGAGGACCAGTACGCTGACAGCGACGACTTTCCCGTGCGTTTCGCCAATCTCATCCGTTGGGTGCCCACGCTGGTTCTCCTGCTCCTAGCCATCAACTTCTACGCCGACGACCCGTGGGTAAAGTTTGGCAGGGACATCCTCTTCATTGGGGCCAACGTGTGGTTCTGCATCTTGACGCTGAATCCGTGGAGGAAAATCGTCGTCTCCGAGAACCATGAAAATGGTGAAGACACTGAGAATCAAGAAGGTTCAGATAAGCCCGACACTCCTCACCTTCTCGCTGACGACCGCTTCGACGACCTTGCCCGCCGCTTGGAAGCCTTGCTTACGGAAGAGCAAATCTTCACCGAGCCACACATCACCAGCGATACACTTACCACGAAGCTGGGCACTAACAGCAAGTACCTTGCCGAGGTTATCCGCCGCAGCGGCTACCAGTCGTTTTACGACATGATCAGCCAACACCGCGTGCGCCACGCCATCAGCCTCATCCACCAGCACCCCGACGAGCGCCTCGCCGACATCGCCGAGCAATGCGGCTTCTCCTCTCAGGCCTCCATGACCAAGGCCTTCAAGGCGCAAGGTAAGGAGACGCCATCAACGTATAGGGGAATGTAACCTTATTTTTTCTTGTCTTCGAAATGGCACTCATAGGGAGGCTTCTGCGTCCTCGCAGATGTACGCAATAACTGCGGGACGCAGTTAGCTCCACCCACCCTTTTCCCCTCCCTAAATTCCTTTCTTTTCCCCGAAAAATTCTTTTCCTCTCGTGGAATTTTCCATTAGAGGAAATTTTATTATATAAACATATGGTATCTTTGCATCCGCTAAATTTCCGATTATTATGACAACGAAACTGATTATCCTACTGACAGTTGGCGCACTTGCCCTTGGACTTCTCGTTTGGATGCTTGTCCGCGCATGGCGTTATCACCGTAATCACCCCGAAGAGACCTACTGGCCTTACAGCGGCGGGCTAAACACCAAAATCCTGATTGTCATCGTGTTGCTGACCTTCTTATTCTGCGGCAACTCCGTTTTTGCACAGGGTCATGGCTTGCCCAATAATCCGTACCGGATCCGTAAGGCTAATGAGTTAGTGGCTTTTGCCAACTGCCTCAGTACTGGCAACGAGTTCTACTATTATAAATATGGCTACAGCAAAGATTGGATATGTAGTCCAACGCCTCCCACCAGCGGTACCTACGACACCATTCCCGCTTACGGCGAAGGCAAGTATTTCTTGATACCGAATGACATCACCCTCAACCAGGGAAATCTGGCTGCCTGCGACGGTGAGATTGACCCAGCATGGACGGTCTGGCCCGAGACGGGTGTGTTCAAAGGCCACATACTCGGTGATAAGCATACGATCAGCGGTATGTATATCGAGCGTCCGGACAACGCTGTGGGTGTAGGCTTCTTTTCGAAAATGGAAGGGGATGCACACATCGAAAAACTCGGCATTGTCAATTCCTACATCAGGGGTGGTGCCAGCAACATCGGCGGTATTGTGGGCGAACTCTCAGGAGGCCATATCAACGACTGTTTCTTCGAGGGCAGCATCCGCACAAACGGCAGCAATGTGGGCGGCTTCATCGGACTGATGACAGCGTATGATGATCCAACTGCGGGGGCGCAGTCTTCTACTCTATTGCCCGAAGTCAGCGTTTGCTTCGCTTCCGGGCATGTCGATTGCACCGGTGACTATGTTGCCGGACTTGTCGGCAGGGTGGAGAAGGGTACCGTACGTCAGTGCTACTCCAGCATGATTGTCCGCACCACCGATATGGTCGGCACAGCCCTCTCGGGTGCAAACCCGACCCACGGCGGTATCGGCACGGACGAAGACATTGTCAACAACCACATAGGCGGCATCTACGGCTACGCGCTTTCCCCTTTCGGCACCAATAGCTATGATCCGGATGTTGATAGCATCCGGGTGGATACCTGCTACTTCGACTGGCAGATGAGCGACCTTCCGTCAATTCCTGGGTCGTCATGGGTGCCAGCAGATTGGCGGGACAATAGAGGTGCCGCAGCCCTCAGCACCTACGACATGACCTATTACAGCATGATGTATTTCGACATCAAAAATCAGAAGCCCAGCTTGTGGAAAAACACCTATCTGTGCAATGTTTACCCCTACCCGGATCCATTCAACGATCCGATAAATGTCACCTACCGCCTCGAATTGGATTACCCCCAAGATTCCATTGTGACCGCCACCCTCGTTCCGTTTCTCGATGTCTTCATGAAACCGAATGGCAACGGCCAAAGTACCATCAACAACATGAATGACCAAGAGCGCAAGCACATGAAACTCTCCGACCTCACCGAGTCGTTCGTGCTGTGGAAAGGGTGTGACAGTCTGGATATTACGTGGACCTTTGACAGTCTCTGGCCCGATGCTGTCCGCAGAGAGTTCTATGCGCCCGATAACAGCTGGAATGTCTATCTGCAAAAGCAGGGTGTGGTGCGTCTCACCGTAGAGGTGGCTGGACGCACCCGTTACTACGACGCGGTGGTCAACATTCCCCCGTACGTCGGTTCCGCCGAGAACCCCTTCCTCATCAGCAATCTGGAAGACTTCCTCGCCTTCCGCGACGGCATCAACGCAAACGAGGACTTCGTCTACCACCGCTTCCTGATTCCCCGCGATTCCCTTCCGCACATCCACTGGATACAGACCGCCGACATCGACCTTGCCAGCGCGGGCGACTGGATTCCCATCGGCAAGAACGCCGACACCTGCTTCACCGGTTTTTACGACGGCCGGGGGCATAAGCTGATGAACCTGACGATGACGAACGGCACCGACCGCGCACTCTTTGTATATAGCAAAGGCGAGATAAGCAATTTGGTCCTCGAGGACCCGCACATCACCGGCTGCAGAGGTTCGTCGGCCGCCTTGGCCACCAACGTCAGGGGAGGTTCTTTCGAGAATTGCGCCGTAACCTATAGCGCCCAGGCACTCAGCGACTCAACCGCCCAGCCACTCACCTTCTACAGCGGCATCTGTGCCGCCTTGATAGGCTCGGTGGAAATAGACAATGTGCAGCCGAGCAGCATCCGCATCACGGGCTGTTACAACAGTTGCACCGTTGCCAACGTTATCAACAGCGGCAACATCCACGCTGCCGGTTTGGTGGGTTATGTGAACGCCGACACCTGCATCCTCGAACGATGCTTCAACACGGGCGACATCTCGGTCGTCAGTGGCGTCGTGCATCCCCTGGTTGGTCATTCCAGATCCACGACGCACCGCATCTATACCAATTGTTACAATGCCGGTGTGCTTACTGGCAATCAAGTGGAGGTGGAATCAGCGAATACGACGTATTACAACGACTACCATGTCAATCCCGCCTGTGAAGGGGCGACAAAGGTGGCCACGCGCTACTTCATCGGTCCCGAAGCCCTTGTGAGAGAGTATATGGGTGACGACGACTGGATCTACGAGGAGGGACGCTACCCTCGACTGGGCTGGACTGACAGCTCGTCCGTCCGCATGGACGCCATCGCCGCCTGCACTCCCCGATTAGCGTTAGACAGTTTTCCGCTGCCCGACACGATGACCGTTGACAACTTTCATGATCTGAATAATCTGCGAAACATCGTGAACGGGAACTACATGGTGATTTATAAAGATTATCTCCTTCCGCATTATGTGCAGGACATTGTCTTCAGCCTCACCAACGACGTTAATCTGTCCGATATCACATCCAACTGGATTCCTATCGGCACGAAACGGTTCGCGGGCACATTCCTCGGCAATAACCATACCCTCACCCAACTTAACTCAACTCGGTCTGTGGTCGGCCTTTTAGGCACCCTTACGGGCAAGGTGTACGACCTCAACATCACTGTTAACACAATCACTGGAGCCGACACTGCCGGTGCCGTCTGCGCCATTCTCAACGGCGGCCGCATTGAGAACTGCTCTGTAAAAAAACATAATAATATAAGCGACAACTTGTACGGTGTTACCGTCGGCGGCATCGCCGGTGTCTCATTGACCGCAAACGACAGCATCATCGGCTGCTTCAACTACGTCGATGTCATGGGTATCCAATGTATCGGCGGTATTATCGCCGAGGGCGGCAATGTAAGGAACTCCGCCAATGCGGGCGACGTCACTGGCAAGGCCGATTGTCCCTATATCGGCGGCATCAGCGGACGCAATACCAACGTCGTCAGCAGCCTCAACACCGGCATTATCACTGCACTGCCCGGCAACTCTTATGCCGACAACTACGTCGGCGGCCTCGTCGGAAAAATTGAAAATGGAGAATTGAGGATTGAAAATTGCTACAATGCAGGTATTGTGAATGGTGAGAACCGCAAATATGTCGGCGGTATCTGCGGAGCCATCGACGGCTCAATCACCAATAACCAATCACCCATAATTCAAAATTGTTACGTTTCCAACACCGTACGCTCTACTGGTACCCACCTCGGCTCCATCGTCGGCTCAATTCTCAATTATCAATTATCAATTATCAATTGTTGCTACGACAATCAGATGTCGCCTGCTGGCGGTATCGACGGCAGCGACCAAGCGGGCACGGCCGAGGGAATGCCTACCGCTAATACGATGGGAACGGGAGACAACGATTTTTATAATACCTTCTGGGGCGAAAACGCCAGTACTAATATATGGTATTATAGTGACAACTATTACCCCCAATTGCAAGGCATCCGTAACCTCAACACCACCTTCTCCAATGCCTCTGCCATGAGGGCCCAATTGTATGATCAAGAGACCTACAATACGGTGTCGCACCAATTCACGTTGAATTATGCCGATGTCGGCAGCTGGCAACGTGTGGGCGGTAGCAATTGTGTGTCGATAGGGACGACTCCCAGCAACAACCTAATTACGGTCACCATCCCCAGCACCAACAATCATCCTGCCCAGGGCTATATCACGTTGGGCTTCCGGGGGCCCAGCACTAACGATCCTGTCTACCGCAAGGTGCAGCTGTGGGTGAACCTCTCCGAGGCGAATCCGATAATTATCAAAGA
>JAGCSI010000048.1 GCA_017964255.1 Bacteroidales bacterium
AAGGTTATTCTTTTGAGTTTGACATACATGCTGAAGGCATGTTATTCTATTAACCCCGCACAAGCGTAGCGCAGTGTGGGGTATGCGGTGACCTATGCTGCTCCTGCGTGTCGGAGACACGCTACTGATGAAGTGTTGTAGCGTACCTATGGTACGCATACACTTATCAGATTGCCTCTACCCCATACAGCAGAGCTGTAAGGGGTTAATAGGATTGTGTGCCGACGGCACACAATCCGCTGCGCTTCAACAACGCTTCCACCATCGGTTCCCGTCCGCGGAAATCCACAAACATCCGCATGGCCTCGCGGCTGCCGCCACGGCATAAGATACAGTCGTGGAATTTCGTTGCGGTTTCCTTGTTGAAGATACCCGTTTCCTGAAACAGCGAGAAGGCGTCGGCATCTAATACTTCCGCCCATTTGTAGCCGTAATAGCCGGCAGCGTAACCTCCGGAGAAAATGTGGGTGAAGGCAGTACTTGTGCAGCATCCTTTTGGTCGTGGGAAGAAGTCGACTACTTTCATGGCCTCTTGCTCAAGGGCTTCCAAGTCGGGATTCACGTCAGCCTCGTCATGCCAGCACATGTCCAGAAAACCGAAAGACAATTGTCTGCAAGAGAGGTAACCAGCTTGGAAATTCTCCATCTCTTTCACTTTCTTTATCAGCGCTTCGGGGATGGTCTCGCCCGTCTGATAGTGTTGGGCGAAGGATTGCAGGAAATGGATGTCCGAAGCCCAGTTTTCGTTGATTTGTGAAGGCAGTTCCACGAAGTCGCGGGGCACGCTCGTACCCGATAGGCTGGTGTAGGTTACTTCCGACAACATTCCATGCAAGGCATGACCGAATTCATGCATGAAGGTGGTTAGTTCATTGAAAGTCAGCAATGAAGGCTTATCCGCAGTGGGTGGGGTGAAGTTCATCACCAATGACACCAAGGGAATGATGTTTTCGCTTTCGGCGGTCTTGTGCTGCTCGCGGAAGGAGGTCATCCAGGCTCCGCCTTTTTTGTTTTTGCGAGGGAAGAAATCCAGATACAAGACAGCGATGATTTGCCCTTTCCGATAGACGAAATAGGTTTTTACATCTTCTTGATAGACAGGTATTTCTGAAGTTTCTGAAAAATCGAGCTCGTATAACTGATGCGCTAAGCCGAATACACCGCTAATCACCTTGTCAAGAGGAAAATACACCTTCAGTTCTTCCTCATTGAAATTGAAAAGGCTTTCTTTTTGTTTCTCTGCGTAATACGACATGTCCCAGCGTTCGAAATCTCCTTCGAATCCCGTATTTCTGGCGAAGTTTACCATCGATTGCATCTCTTGTTCGGCAGCCTTCCGGGACGGGGTTTCCAGTGTATGTAGTAGCTCATATACATGGGCTTTGTCCTTGGCCATGCGTTCGGTGAGTACGTAGGAGGCATAGTCGCTGAAGCCCAGCAGTTTGGCGATTTGTTTGCGTAATGAGGCAATCTCATAAACCAGTGTACTATTGTCATGGGTGTCGCGGAAGCAGCGTGAGGAGTAATGCATGAAAAATTCCTTGCGCAGTTCACGTTCATCGGCATATTTAATAATGGCCTGGTAGCTGGGCATGGTCAGGTCAAAAAGCCAACCGTCCAAACCCTTGGCTTTGGCCATGGTGGAGGCTATATCGCGGGCGCTTTGCGGCAGTCCCGATAACAATTGCTCGTCAGTGATATGCTTGGAGAAAGCGTGGGTGGCTGCCAGCACGTTGTCGCTGAATTGCAGGGTGAGCTGAGACAGGCGCATGGTCAGCTGGTTGTATTGCTGTTTGTCTTCAGCGCTGAGTTTGGCGCCGTGGCGGATAAAGTTGCGGTAGCTTTTCTCCGTCAGCATCCGCTCTTCTTCATTTAAGCAATCACGATGTTCATAGACTTCATTAATCCGCTTGAACAGCTTCTCATTCAGCGTGATTTCGTTATAAAAAGCAGTAAGCTCTGGCTGTATTTTCTGGGCTAGTTCCTGCAATTCTTTGGAAGTGTTGCATACCAGCAGGTTGAAAAATATGTCGGAGATATGGCTTAACAATTCGCCCGAACGGTCCAAGGTGGCCATAGTGTTCTCGAAGGTCGGAGCTTCAGGCTGGTCAGCAATGGCTTGTATTTCCTGTCTTGCCACTTCCAAAGCGTGATGGAAAGCAGGTTCATAATGCTCCGTTTTGATTAGGTCGAACGGCGGAGTCTGGTATGGCGTTTGCCAGGGGAAGATTAAAGGGTTGTCGCTCATTTTACAACACTAACATTAATATGTACCTCGGTGTAAGCGGAGTGCGGATCTCTTGGTTGTCGCGGACGGTGAGCGGGGTAGGGCAGATCACCTCGTTGAGCTCATACAGGTTGCCTTCGTTACGACTCTGCTGTAAGGCAAGGGCTGTCTTCATGTCGGGGACAATGTTGTTGGCAAAGGCCACGATGATAAGGTCGGAGGCGATTCCTTTGACCGAAGGGTAGAGCGAGTTGCGGGGTGAGAAGACAAAACTGCAACTATGGGCGATGAGGGCATCGCTGAACACTATGGCCGCATCCGCGGGATTGTTCACATCAATCGCATCCACAAAGTTGATGTTGTTGGCTTTCAAAACATTGACAAACTGAGGCTTGGTGTTGAGCAATACGGGGTAATTCTGCACTTGCAGCAATTTCACTAATCGACTTACAAACTGCTCTTTGGTGCAGGGTACATACTTGCCGCCCATGGCGCGGAACCTAACCACAAAATCCCTGACCAGGTCATCGCTGGGCTGTAGGAAGTCGTCGGACAAATCCAGATTCGGATACTTGTTGACTCCTTTGGTCGAAAGGGCGTGCCGGATATCCTTGCGGATGGACTCTTTCGAGGTGGTGAGATTGCTTTCGGTACTTAAAGTTTCCATGATGTTGGTATGTTATGCCTGCTGTTGAGCAGTTTCGTTGTCACTGGGTTTGTTGTCACTGGATTGGTTAGCGTCAGAGCTGTGGTCTGCATCACTAATGCTTTCTTTGCCGTTGTTGTTCGCAGTGGCCTTGTCGTTGTTGTTGGCATCACCGCTAGTCAATTCTTCCTGATGGCCGAAGGGGCGCTTGCCAAAGATTTTTTCCAAGTCCTCGGCAAAGATGACCTCGCGGTCTAGCAGCAACTGGGCCAGCTGGGCGTGTTTTTCCTTGTTGGCCATCAGTATCTCTTTAGCCTTGTTGTATGATCTTTCAATCAGTTTGTGAACCTCTTCGTCAATCTCCTGGGCGGTTTTTTCGCTATAGGGTTTGGTGAAGGTGTAGTCGGATTGTCCAGTGGAGTCGTAATAGCTGATGTTGCCGATTTTCTCGTTCAGACCATAATACGTCACCATGGCGTAGGCTTGTTTTGACACTCTTTCAAGGTCGTTGAGAGCACCGGTAGACACTTCTCCAAAGACGACTTCCTCGGCGGCACGGCCTCCTAAGGTGGCGGTCATCTCGTCAAACATCTGGCTGAAAGTGGTGATTTGACGCTCTTCGGGCAGGTACCAGGCGGCACCGAGTGATTTGCCACGCGGCACAATGGTCACTTTCACCAGGGGAGAGGCGTGCTCCAACAACCAGCTGACAGTGGCATGACCCGCTTCGTGGTTGGCAATGACTTTCTTCTCCTGCGGAGAGATGATGCTGCCTCGTTTTTCCAAACCACCCACGATACGGTCGATAGCGGCGAGGAACTCTTCTTTGCTTACATCCTTCTTGCTGTTGCGGGCGGCAATCAGAGCGGCTTCGTTGCAAACGTTGGCAATGTCGGCGCCCGAGAAGCCGGGGGTCTGCTTGGCGAAGAAGTCCAAATCGACATCGGGGTTGAGTTTCAGCTTGCGCACATGTACCTCGAAAATACCTTTTCGCTCGTTGAGGTTGGGCAGTTCCACATGAATCTGGCGGTCGAAACGGCCGGCACGCAGCAGGGCGCGGTCCAGCACATCGGCGCGGTTGGTGGCGGCGAGGATGATGACGCCTGTGTTGCTGGAGAAACCGTCCATTTCGGTCAGCAACTGGTTGAGTGTGCTTTCACGCTCGTCGTTGGCTCCGCTCATGACATTTTTGCCTCTGGCACGGCCGATGGCGTCAATCTCGTCGATGAAGATGATACAAGGCGCTTTCTCTTTAGCGGTACGGAACAGGTCGCGCACACGTGAAGCACCCACACCGACGAACATTTCCACAAAGTCGGAACCCGACAGCGAGAAGAAAGGCACTTTGGCTTCGCCGGCCACGGCTTTGGCCAACAGGGTTTTACCTGTTCCTGGAGGGCCTACCAACAAGGCTCCTTTGGGGATTTTGCCACCTAAAACAGTGTATTTTTGCGGGTTCTTCAGGAAATCCACAATTTCCTCGATTTCGTATTTGGCTCCTTCCAAACCGGCCACATCCTTGAATGACACATTCAGCTGTGAGGTTTCGTCAAACAGCTGTGCTCTGGATTTGCCGATGTTGAAGATGCCCATGCCGCCGCCTCCTCCACCACCTCGCATGGAACGGGTAGAGTAGAAGAACAGTACGAGCAATAGCATTGTGGGCAGTATCCAGAAAATGAGTTCGAAACCCCAGCTTTTGCTGTTGTCTTCGGTAGTGGAAATCTCGTATTCCTGCTCCACCTGGCTGCGTGTCAGAGTGCTGTCGCTGGCCAGCACATTATTGATGGCTCGCTCTTGTACGGCTTTCAGATTTTCATTAAATACCTGATAATCAGTTGTGACAATAAAAAACTGCGGTCCTGTGAAGTTGTTCTGTTTACGCAGGTTCTCGTAGTCGCTTTTCGTTTTGATAGCCTCTTCTTTCAGGTAAATATTGACTCGGTCGTTTTTCTTGACGTACTCCAGTTTGTCAATGTCTTTGGCCACTACCATCTTGTTGAAGCGACTGTTGTCGATTTCGGTGGCCGGTGTTTCGGCTGTGAAGAACCAGTAGGCCAGCAGTGCTGCCGCCACAATCAGATAGATATAGCTCAATGTGAATTTGGGCTTCTTGTTGTTGGCGTTGCTGGGATTCGGTCCACCGAAAAATGCCGAATTGTTGTTCTTTTTTTTATTTTGTGTTTTTTGATTTGCCATGGATTGTTTTGGGTTACATGGTTAGATGATTAGAAGGTTAGAAGGTTAGGAGATTACTGGGAGTTTAAATTCCCCTTCTCTTAGAAGGGGTGGCCGAAGGCCGGGGTAGTGATTAGAATTCAAAATTCAGAATTCAAAGTTCAATTTATAATTCTTAGTTCTTAATTCCATTAGCACATTAGCACATTGTCTCATTAGCACATTAACTAATTTGCTAATTAACTAATTGATCCGTTGGATTTCCGCATCGCTGTATAGATTCTCGAGCTTGTAATATTCGCGGGCTTCGGGCTGGAAAATGTGAACCACCACATTGAAATAGTCCAGCAGTATCCATTCGCCGTTGGTTGTTCCTTCCACATGTTTGGGCAGGGTATTGGCATAGCGCTTGGTGGTTTCCTGCACAAAATCGCACAAAGTCTCCACATGCGGTTTGGAGTTGCCGCTGCAAATGATGAAATAGTCGAAAAAGACGTGGTTGATTTTCTTGAGGTCGATGCTCACGATATCAATGCCTTGTTTTTCTATAAGTGCCTGAATGATAAGTTCTTCAATTTTTCCTTCGAATTCTTTTACTTCTGCTTTTACCTTGATTTTCTTCGCCATATAAAATATTATTGATTTATTCAAATTAATCTGCAAAGATACAAATCTTTTTTCAATTAGCAAATGAGTAAATTAGTTAATTAGCAAATAGTTTAATCTGAAGAAGTCTCACCATGTCTTTGAGCCTCGAAGAGGCGACATCTTAGTAACCCCAGACGTGAGTCTGGGGTTATGGATAGTCTCACTACATCTCTGAGTCTCGAAGAGGCGACATCTTAGTAACCCCAGACGTGAGTCCTATTCACTGCTGTTGATAACTATTCATAACTTTTAACACCTATTCACCTTTGTTCAATTTATTTATTTGTACATTTGCAGATTATGCGTATTGTGACTTTTTGCAATTAAAATACTGAAAATCAAATATATATCAAAATAATTTATTCATCAAAACAAATTACTATGAAAAAATTTTACGTTCTGAAAATCATGATGGCGGTCGTGCTGACCATGCTCGTGACCGTCGGGAATGTGTTCGCCGACAGAGGCTGGGTGCAAGTAACCTACAATTCCAACTTGTCGGTAGGTGACACGGTTGTTATTGCCGCCCTTACTGTGGATAAGGCGATGAGTACACAAGGTGGCAACAACCGTTCTGCGGTAAATATTGTGAGAAGTGGTGATATGATTACTTCGATAGGTTCAGCGCAAATATTTATTGTTCATGCAGGCAATGAACCGGGTACATTCGCTTTTTTCGATCCTAATCAAGGCTCCAATGGCGGGTATTTGTATGCGGCAGGAACAGGAAGCAGTAACCATTTGAAAACAAAGGATACTCTTGATAATGAGGGTAGAAGCAATTGGCTTATCTCTTTTTCAGATGATGGCGCTATTGAAAGTATTGTGGCTCAAACAACAGCGACAGCTCGTAAAATTATGCGTTATAATAGTGGTAGCGATATTTTCTCGTGTTATGGTTCAGGACAACAGCCTATTACACTTTATCGTTATGAGGATGTCCAGATTGCTGTGGCAGCTCCGGAGTTCAGCCTCGCTGCCGGTTCATATACTGAACCTCAGACTGTGAGCATTAGCTGTGCTACCGCCGGTGCATCCATACTTTATACTACTGACGGCAGTAATCCTGCTACCAATGGCCAGATGTATAGCACTCCTTTGACTATTTCTTCCACCACCACCGTGAAGGCAGTGGCATTTTTGGGAACTGACACCAGTTTCATAAGTGAGGTTACCTACATTTTCCCTTTTGCCAATATTGCGGACTTCAAGATGCTTCATGCTGATAATACAAGTAATACAATTAGTGATAATAATCAATACGACATTACCGGAGATGTGACGTTTGTGTTCCGCAGCGGAAGATACTTGTATGTGAAGGATGCTACCGCGGGATTGCTGATTTATGATTATAATAATCCAGTCATTACGAATGAGTATAATGAAGGTGATGTGATTTCTGGTGGCTTGCATGGCAAATATTCCAAGTATAATGGTCAGATAGAATTTGTGCCGTCCCAAAATCCTGCCGCTTCGACTCAGAACACGGGTGCAGTCCTGCCCACAGTGGTGACTATAGCTGATTTGTTAGCCAATTATAATAACTATGATGCTCAGCTGATTACGCTGGAGAATGTAGTTTTCCCTAGTGGATTTACAGGATCCGAAACCACTATTGAACAAGGCGGTAATTCTGTAGTCTTGTATAATCGTTTTTCAATTGATACTAATTTGGCAGCGGGTGCTGTAACCAATGTGACAGGTTTCGCCGCAAAATACAACAATGCTGTGCAGATTTATCCTCGTTACAATTCTGACTTGTCCATTGCTCCTCTGCCGGGCATGCCGTCGTTGACCGTTACACTCAATGGCGAACAGTTCTCAACACTTGATACCCTGCAGGTAAATATTGATATCCAAAATTTCATCTTGGGTACTGATGGTTTGTTAAAACTTGAAGGTGAATTGCTTACCACAATGGGATTGACCAATCCAGCGTATATGAATGATCAGATCTTGGCTATGTTCTTGGCTCAGACTTTCTCACCGCTTCCTGCTGGCAATCACACGGTTACCGCTTCTTTGGTGGATATGACCCAGGCTGCTTTGACTCCTGCTGTCTCCCAAACTGTTACTTTTACGGTAACCGCTCCGGTTGCTGCCACTCCGGTAATCAGTCCGGAAGCAGGCATGTATACCGACAGCGTGGAGGTTAGCATGACTTGTGCTACCCCTGGTGCTCAGATTCGTTATACTACCGATGGTGTTGTTCCGACGGCAACTTCCGCTTTATACGAGAATCCTTTCACCTTGAATGCCAGTGCCACCGTTAAGGCCAAAGCTTTCATGAACAATGTGTCATGGGAGGACAGCCCAGTGGCAGAGGCCGCTTATACGATAGTTTCAGAACCTACTTTGACAGTTGATCCGGTCAGCTTGACATTCAGCTCGACCCAGCTTACAGGTACGGTTAGTATCAATAGCGCTTCTTTAACCGCTCCTATTGCCATCAGCTGTGACAATACACACTTTACCTTATCGGAAACCTCATTCCCGGCTAATGCGGGTAACACTTCATTTACAGTTACTTACGATGGTCAGGAACCCGCAACGGGCACTGTTACCGTGAGCAGCGGCAGCTTGAGTGCACAGGTTGCTCTCGTGGCTACCGCCCAGCTGCCAGCACCAGCGATTACTCCGGCAGATGGTACTTCAGATACCCTGATTACCGTGGCTATGAGCAGTACTGTGACGGGTGCAACTATTTATTATACCACTGATAATTCCGAACCCACGAGTGCTTCCAGTTTATACAGCGAACCTATTACGCTGAATACTCCAGGTACTTATACCTACAAGGCTATTGCCGTGAAGGAAGGTTGGGAGAACAGCGATATCACTACCGCTACTTATACTGTGGTGGCTCCTATTGTGCCGAGTATCGACACCATCATGTATTCCGTTGGCTTCGAGGCTGAAGAAGGCTTTACTGCCACACAGACCTATAACAACCCGAGTGTTGTTTATACTGGCGCTGAAGGCCAGCAATGGGGTACCGTGTATGGCACTCCCGCCACAAACGATCATATTTGCGGTGCTCAGTCCATGCAGATGCGCTGGTACACCAGTGCCGCCAGCACTTTGGGCTATACTTTCACCAACTTTGACATCCGTAATGTAACTTATGTTACTTTCGATGCCAAGTCTCCCAATGGCTTGAAACTGAATGTTTCATACTCGATTGATGGTGGTAATACTTTCGTAGGAGACTCCCTTTATACCATTGCTGCCAGTGGCAGACATAATTATCGCTTCAATGTGAGCGAGACAGGTGAATATAACTTTGTCCGTCTGAAATTTGCTGTTGTTTTGCCTTCTCCCGCTCCTTCAGGCACCAGCAAGCTGGTGATCGACAGTGTGATGGTGTTTGGTGTTCCCGGTGTGGTGGTGAATGTGGTGGAAACTCCGGTCATTGCTCCCAATGGCGGTACCTATTACGATGCCTTTGACGCTACTATCACTTGTCCTACGGAGAATGCAGTCATTCGTTATACGCTTGACGGAACAGAGCCTACTGAAACATCTACCGAGTATTCAGCTCCTATTTCTATCAACACTACCACTACTTTGAAGGCAAAAGCCTGGAAGACCGGTATGGAAGCCAGTATGGTGGCCACCGCTACGTACAACTTCCCGCCCGAAGTGGCCAATATCGCCGCTTTCAAGGCTGCCAGCACTGCTACCAACACTACGGTTTACAAGATTACAGGTGATGTGAATTTCGTCTTCCGCAGCACCAAATACATGTATGTTGAAGATGAATCAGCCGCATTGTTGATTTATGACAACAATACCACCAATCCTGTTATCACCACCACTTATAACGAAGGTGATGTAATCAGCGGTGGCATTTTCGGCTCTTACACGCTGTATAATGGCATGGTGGAAATGATTCCTGCCCAGAATACTCCTGCTGCTACGGGCACTCCTGTGACTATTACTCCTATGGTGGTTACTATCCCGACTTTGGTGTCACAATACAGCACGCTCGAAAGCCGTCTGGTGACCATCAATGATGTGACCTTTATCGGTAACAAGAAATTTGTCAATGGAACCGATACCCTGCAGTATTACAATCGTTTCTCTTCCATAACCAATGATCCAGAAGCTGGCGAAATGGGTTCTATTACCGGTTTCTTGGCAACTTTCAATGGTCAGGTGCAACTGTATCCTCGCGATGACAATGACTTCACTATCCAGACGATGGAGCAAGTGGCTATGCCGGTAATTACAGCAGATTCTGTAACATACGATGAAGTGAATGAATCGTTTTGTAATACTGTTACAATTAGCATAGACTGTGCCACGGAAAATGCTGCTATATATTATTCAGTTGAAAGACATTCCCACATTGATGGGTCTGTTAATACTGTTATAGAGAACGCTGTTTATACGGAACCATTTGTATTGAATGACTATTCTGATGGCGACCAAGTGGTTAAAGCATACGCAGTGAAAGATGGTATGACGAATAGCGATATTGCAGAGGAAAGTTATTATGTCGTAATCTGCTGTGGAATTCAGGATGCACAACAGCAGGTGAGCATCTATCCCAATCCCACCACCAGCGATGTGACCCTTGACCTGTCAGGTCTGAACGCCAGAACTGTTGAGTTGTTCTCGATGAACGGCCAGTTGCTGAATACGGTGGTGCCTACAGAGGAGACCATGATGATGTCGCTGAGCCAGTATGCCGCAGGCATCTATTTCGTCCGCATCCATACCGACAAGGGCATAACCACCCAAAAGATTGTGAAGAAATAAAAGATAGAGACGCGCCATGGAGCATCTCTTTAGAACAAAAAAGGCGGACCAACAGGCCCGCCTTTTTCTTGACTGCAGCGAGGTTTTATCTTTTTTTCACTGTTGAAAACACGAAGAGTGTATCCTTGATCATTGAATTAAAAAAAAATGTATTTTTGCATCGTATAAAAAAGGATAAAATGAAAAAATTACTTTGTTTATTATCATTCGTTTTTTTCTTCACTATGGTCATGGGACAGCAAGTTATCAACGGAGTCTATCAAGGTTCTCCAACCAGCTTTATGTTCCTGCCCACAACACCTCCTGCAGGGGGTTGGGAAAATTCATGGGTAAAACCCAGTTATGAGGGTTCCGGGTCGGGACAGACTTTTAACTTTACCAACCACATGGGAGTGGATACCAGTGAGAATTTTACACACCGCTTTATTGTCAGAGGAAGTGATTCTACTGTTTCTCCCGCTGACGATGATTGTTTCAGGCAACAGATAGGAGGAAATTTTTCCAATTATCCAGTACTTGCTGGAGCTTGGAATTCGGGTCTGTATCCAGGAACATTTGTGGACACAATAATTCAAATGGGTAAAATCGGTCCCAATAGTATACATCCGTCAGGTTGTTTTGCCCAGCAGATTATCTATTCTTTTGTGCCCGATACTAATAACCCGATGTTATTGCTCAATTTTGCATTTGTTACCGAAGATGGACAACATGCTTATACTAGTAATCCTGCGGTAGAATTTTCCGTGTTGAATCATAGTGACAATTATGCTGACAACAGTAGTTATTTGGATTTGGGCAATTATGATGCTACCCATCTTTATTCCAGATACTGGTATAGAACGCCGTCGAATTCTAACCATTATCCGGAAGATCCTGAGAATACCCCTATCAACACTGTCCCTCAATTTGTTGCTGTCAGCGAAAATTGTCCCACTCAAAACGTAGGTCGTCCAGTGGCAACTTTTCCATATACTACTTTGTCATTCGACTTGTCAACGCAGGCAATGAACCATCAAGCGGTAGATTTTCGGGTTAGGGTGAATTCCTGTACAGCCCGTTACCATTGGGCATATTGCTATTTCACGGCAAAAATGGTGCCAGTAACAATGCAGGTGCAATATTGCGGAGGCGATACGCTCGAATTAAACGTGCCGTGGGGTTTTGATGTAAATAGTGATGTATCGTATAGATGGTATAATGGGACAGATGCTAGTAATTGTGTCTATTTTGACCCTGAGGATCCTTCAAACACTTCTGGTCCAATAGTTTATCGTGGTAGTAATAAATATCATCTTCTTCTTTATCCCGATATGGATAAACCCTATTATCGTTGTGAAGTTCAGTCTAATACGGGTATTCCATATACATATGAGGCGACGGTTAACTATCAGGAATGGTTGGATGTATCGGATTTCCTTTCGGAAGCGAGTGCATACGTTTATCCTAACCCCGCCACCAGCGATGTGACTCTCAATCTGTCAGGTTTGAACGCTAGAACTGTAGAGTTGTTCTCCATGAACGGTCAGTTGCTGAACACCGTGGTGCCTACCGACGAGACTATGATCTTGTCATTGAGCCAGTATGTTAGCGGCATCTATTTCGTCCGCATTCATACCGACAATGGCATAACCACCCAGAAGATTATGAAGAAATAAAGCTCCTGCCAAAATGTTGTAGAATTCAGAATTCAAAATTCAAAATTCAACTTTCAACTTAATTAGCACATTATCTCATTAGCACATTAAAAACTGTCAACTTAACTGACCCCTGATCCCTGTAAATTTCTCCCTTTACTTCATTTCCCGCAACTGCGAGACGCAGTTGCCTACATTGACATCCCCTATTCACTGACCCCTAACCCCTGATCACTGATCACTAAAAATTAGCACATCAACCTGTTCCCTTCATTGAACAGATAATCCACGATGGAGAGGTTGGGCACGAAACCGATGCGGTCCTCGAAAATTTGGGTGTATGGTTTATGCGGAAAGGGATATCCTTCTTCTTTGCAACGCTTGGGATGTATGGCATTGCGTAGGTCCTCAATGTCTCCTTGTCGCTCGTCGCATTTCCGTTGATTACCGTTGACATCCTTCTGCTTTTCACCGCAGTTTTCCCCTTGCCCGTAATCAGCGATAAACTCGCTGGTGCGCTGGGGTTGGAAGTCCTTCCCGAAAAGCTTTAGAATGACTTGCATCAACTCCAAATTGTAATCGAAAAGGAATTCATATTTCTTCTCGTAGAAAGGTCTTATATAATCTTGAAAATAAAGAAAATACGGACTTCCGTTATAAGCCGTGTCCAAGGTCTTCCAATGCAACCGTTGCCAAGGGGTGGCATAGTCGATGCGGACATCCAGAATGGGCATCTTGGAGGAAACATGCACCACGGGAATGGATAATGCCTGCACTCCATTGGCCGTGGCAATCAACGCCCGGTTTCGGTATGATTGCTTGATGTAATGCTCACAAACCTCCAGCATTACAGGGGTTTGCATACACTTGAGGATGTATTCGATAGGGGGCAGATAGGCCGTTGAAAGTAGCGTGATCATCGTTCTTTTTTTCGCTTGCAAAAATAGTGTTTAATTAGCAAATTAGCAAATTTGTTAATTAGCAAATAAAAAA
>JAGCSI010000049.1 GCA_017964255.1 Bacteroidales bacterium
GCCCCATTCTCCAATGATTTGACAGCCTTTACCTTTTCGCTGTCTGAATGTTTTGACTTCTTCATCTCTTTCGGTTTTTGCGTTACAAAAATAATACTTTTTGTCCACTTTTAACCTGTCCGTTTTTTGGGGAGGGCTACACGTCAACAAAAGGAATACAATAACTTTCTAGTAATAATATTGTTAAAATTATATTATTTTCACATTCTCCAAGGAAATCAAGGTTATGATTTAATTTCAATGAAAAAAAAGAAGCTGCTATACTTATTGATGATTTTTGTTCATTGGCTCGCGTGGATTCCAATATCGAAATGCTGAATTCAGCATATGTTATGTCATTTGTGGAACAGCATGAATCTTTCATGCAAAACAGTTATATTGTTTTAATTTTGGATTCTATCAAAACCAGAGAAAATGAAATTTATGATCACATAATAGATAAAGAAAGAATAGAGTAATATAATTTGTTTTATCTTTTGCACCCATGAACCACACCCTCACATATAGCCCAAAATTAACCAGTGCCGACATTGGAGAATAGTGGTATTTTAACAGTTAATGAATCAGATTCATAGTGTGCAATCAGTGTTGATGTGTCATACATAGACTTTCCAACTCCTCCACCAGCTGATAAATATTTGTACATGGATTTCCGTATGCTTCTAACTGTTGCGCACGCCTCGAAGCCTCCCCAACGTGTTCCATCAGCCAAGCTTGCACCTCTGCCGAAAGCACTCCTTTTCGATACTGCGGCACATGCTTCTTAAGCTTGGAAACACAAGCATCGCTCGTCAATGCACCTCTCTGCGCTATATAGTGCAACAACAGCCACAATTCAAAACATGGATTCGAGCACAGCAATATGGCCTCAGGCACTTTCTGCAGCTTCTCCAGCACTCCTGCCACGTCCAGGTCGTACATCAGATAGGTCTTGTCGTCCTTTGTCTGCACATAAAACGCCTTGCAGCGTTCTACCAGTGCTGGGGTCACATGCATGCATGTCTTTTTCGCAATGATATGTATCGGCAGCCTGTACCTGGTGCGCAGCATCTCCGTGTACGCCACCTCGGTCTCGCCTTCGCAAAACACGAAGTAGTTGGGCCGCATTGTCTTGCCTTTCGATGTTCTTTCTTTCCTCGCCATAGTTTAAATCCTTGCTTTACCCAGATACGGTACCGCATCAAAACGTCCTTGCAGATACGCCTTCTCCATGTCCAGCGTGTCGCGAAAGTCCTTATAGTCGTACAGCGAATACAGGTCGCTGCTGCCGTCCTCGCGCTTGTTCACGAAATACACCTGGTCCCGTCGCTGGAAGTCCGTGTTCAACAGGTGCGTATTGTGCGACGTGTACACCAGTTGTGCCCGTTCACTCCCGTTGAACATCCCGATGATGAACTCCACCAGCTGCGTGTGCAGGCTCGTGTCAATCTCGTCAATCAGCAGCAACCTCCCGCTCTGGATGATATCCATCATGCTCAGCATCATCCTGAACAGCGTCTTCGTACCCTCACTCTCCTCCGTCTCAAAGTCGAACGCCACCCTGGGATTGTTCCTGTGATAGGTCTTCAGCCTACCGCCAGCCAGTTCAATGTCCACGATGTCGCTGTCAGCCGTCCGCAGCACCTCCAGCAGCCTGGTCTTCTGTTCCTGAAGTATTTGCTCCACCGATACCGTCTGTGGCAACCGATAGTCAAGCACCACCTCGTCGCAGAAGAATCGGAACACTTGCTTGGCCAGCTCCCTGTCCATCTGGCTCGCCCGCGATATAAACAAGGTCTTTCTCGACGTGTTCGCTGCTACGTCCATGGGCCGCTTCAGCACCAGCTTGAATTCATACACATGCTTCTTCTCCGGTCCCTTGCGCTCGTCGCGACTGAACACCAGCGACCGCCGCCCGTTCGGGTAGAAGTACAACTGTTCTGTCAGAATCTCCGTTTGTGTCATCGCGAACGAATATTCATATTCGATGCCCTCCATCAGGAAACGAATGTAAAATGAGCTCGGCTGCTGGTCGTAGCCGCCAAATTTGAATGGCGCAAAGCCAAACACCGTGTCCTCATTGTAGTTGTGCGATTCGCGAATCATCTCCACGCAAGCCCTGATGGCCTTCACCACGTTGCTCTTACCCGACGCATTCGCACCAAACAACGCCACGCTCTTCAGCATCTGCTCACCACCCACGGTAAACAGGTTGCCTTCCAGTGCCCGGCTTTTTTGCGTCTGTATCTTGGCCGCCTGCAGGTTCAGCGTCATCTCGTCACGCAGCGAAAACATATTGCTTAAACGAAGTTCTAATATCATTTTATTGTCAATATTTGTAATTCAGTTGCAAAAATACAAAATAAATCCAAATTAAAAACATTTCTCATCGAAATATTTCTTGCCATTAATCATCAAATTACTTTGTGACTTTGTGATGATTGTCACTGAAAAAAAAAAAAGTGGACAGAGTAGTCACATGGTAAACAAGTTTTCCATGTCATTTTTTTTTTGTATTTTTGATGCGTCAAAAAAGCCTTAAAAACTGGAAAAATATATACAACTGCATCAAAAATGACCGCAAAAACAACTCATTACCAATCTTTTACACCACAAAGTACCAATACCGGGGGATATCGGTACTTTTTTAACGGACAAGAGGGTGATAATGAGGTGTATGGAGAAGTGGCGAATTACACTGCTGAATTTTGGCAGTATGACAGTAGATTGGGAAGACGGTGGAACTTGGACTGGATATACAAACCTTTTTCCAGCAATTATGCCGCATTTGCCAATAACCCTGTCTGGTTTGCAGACCCATCAGGTTTGGACACGATTTCCCTGAACAAACATGGTGATATTATAGACAGAGTGAAAACATCATGCGAAGAACATGTCGTTAAGTTAGAAGCGATTGAGGTGACGATGTCATCAGGGGAATCATCTGGCGGCACTGCAAGAAATAGTGACTTCCAATTTCCGAAGAATCCATACCGTCCAGGGTCTATACCGTTTAGAGTATTCAATGAAAACAGAGACAATCCCAACTTGTGGTATCATAAGAGTAACTTCCAATGGAGTAATACGACAAAATCTCAATGGATGCGTGACTTTGACCGCTCATTTGGTACGATGTTGTTGGCAGGTATGACTCCTGCATTTACCCCCGTGATAGAGCCGATTATAGCGGATGCTGTGATAACAATACCCGAATTGACTGGCATAACAGTCCAGGGTGTCAGACAGGGAGCCCAGCTGGCCAAGCAAGGAATCAAGTTCTCGTTAACCAAAGGATATGGTTTTTATATTAAAGCCACAACTGATGAAGTCTTTCTGACGAATATCAATTTTGCAAATTATGTGATGGGAATTCCTTATGTACAAACAATAAGTGGTTTTGTAATTGGCACATGAGGTGAATTAAAGTTTATAGATTTGCCTCCAGATTTTTCAACAGGCTATTTTTTCTTTGATTATGGCTTGTTAACAGGTACTATGTTTGGAAAATTTTTGAAAGAATAACGAGGAGATAGTTATATCCATCATGATTGTAAATAAAAACACTGTTAAAAAAACAATAAAGAGATCTTTATGTATATTCGTTATCATAGTGCTCATTGGTTTTATGCGAGTGAAACTCTTGGGGCCTGTCGGTAATAAAACCCCAGGATCTGCACCACCTAATTTTCATATTGCCACATGGGCGGAAGTTTTTGATGAATTATATTATATTTTTGGTGCTGCAATTGGTAGTGTTATAGTAATTCTTCCAATTTCTCTTGCAGAATTGTCAGACAAGGAACGACATCGGATGGAATTGGAACGTCAAGAAAAGGGAAATAAAAACACAGAACTTCAAACAAATTTTTCTGACGACATGGATTCGAAAGAAGTGTAATTTCCCTATTTTTGCCCCATTAAACACACCTTCACATACCGTCCAAAATCACCTGATACCAATATCGGGGAATATCGGTACTTTTTCAACGGACAAGAGGGTGATAATGAAGTGTATGAAAACGGAGGGTTTCAGAACTACGGATTTCGTATGTATGACACTCGTATTGCAAGGTTCTGGGGCGTTGACCCGCTTACGAAAAACTATCCGATGCTAACTCCGTTCCAGTTTGCCAGCAATACTCCTATCTGGGCTACAGATTTGGATGGACAAGAGGCATTATATCATCAATTGATTGATAAAATTAAAAGGAAAGCAATCGCTATAGCAATCAAAAAGAGTCAAGAAATACTCACAACAATGATTAAATCTATTGTGAATCAATTCGATAATAAAGTTAAAAAAAGAATACATACCCGCTCAAAATTCACCAGTGTCAATATCGGGGAAACGCTGGCTGAAATCTGTACTTCAGAAAAATTATGTATCTTTGCATGAAATTTGCATAGATAGGAATTCATGAATGTAAAGTTTAACAGGTTCGTACTCCGTTATTCGCACTTCTTTGTGTATGTGCTGATTTTCCTCTTGATTTTTTTCAATGGCAGAAAATTGAGCACAGCCATGTCGCTGATTTACGCCACTGTGGATACGCTGTTTTTTGCTGTTCTGTACCAGTTCCTGTGCAAATTGCTGATCCAGCCTCCCCAATGGCTCCAAAGCAAGGCCCTGAGATTCGTCGTGGTGATGCTGATTATGGTTTTTGCGTGCCAATTGCTTTTTAGCATAGAGTATCTTGTGCATATTTACACTCCTATTGAAAGGCCTCAGCCTAACAGCGACTTTCTGCCGTATATCACTTTGGCCAATTTCCTGAAAGTGCTGATTCTGAATCTTTCAGCTTTATGTATAGCGATTTATAAGTATTCCCTTTTCACCTTACGACAAACCGAGGAACTGAAACAGGAACAGAAACTGATGAAGCTGCAATTGCTTCAGTCACAGATTAATCCACATTTTCTGTTCAATTCCCTCAACAATATTTATGCCTTGGTTTATACCAAAAACGATATTGCTCCCGATGCGTTGCTGAAGCTGTCGGATATGCTGCGTTATGTGACGGATTTCGGTCAGCAGGAGAAGGTTTCGTTGGACAAGGAATTGGCTTATATTCAAAATTATATAGACTTTCAGATACTTAGATTTGGACAGAATGAGCATATCACGTATCAGAGCCAGTTTGACTCGCAGTCTTATTCGATAGCTCCGATGCTTTTGCAGCCTTTTGTTGAAAATTGCTTTACGCACAGTGATTTAACCACGAATCCGGAGGGTTTTGTTCACATCCGTCTTGAGGTGAAAAATGCACAGCTTGTTTTTCAGACGGAAAATAGTATTGCCCAGTCACACAGTCATCAGGAACACCAAAAAGGAAGCAGTGTTGGCATCGACAATGTGGAGCAGCGATTGCGTCTGTATTACCCTGATGAACATTCGCTGACCATGGGGGAAGATGACGGGGTGTATAAGGTGAAACTTACAATTGATTTGAGATGATGGAATTGATGCAAAATGTTGAGAAAAAAGCGGATGGCTTATACAAAGTGTTGATTGTGGACGATGAGCATCTGGCAAGAACCCTGCTGGAAGAGTATGTGTCGAAGCTGCCCGATTTGGTGTTGGCGGGCTCATGCTCCAATGCCATGAGTGCCATGACAGTCATGCGGCAGCAAGAAATCGATATCTTGCTGACTGACATTGAGATGCCAGAACTGACAGGGGTTGAATTTGTGGAGAATTTGCCCTATCGTCCCAGCATCATTTTCACTACGGCGTATTCGCAGTATGCCATCGACGGCTACGATTTGGGGGTGGTGGATTACTTGTTAAAACCCATTCCCTTCAACCGTTTTGTCAAGGCTATCAATAAGGCTATTGACAGAATCAAGCTGATTAGGGCGGCCGAGGCTCATGTTTCGGAAGGAATGAGGCATGAGGCTGCGTCCAACGTCACTTCACAAGAGGTGCAGCCCGTCGTCAATGCGCATTCTATGGCGGTGCCCCGTGATTTTATGATGCTCAGGGCTGACCGCCGCACGTATAAGGTGATGTTTGACGATTTGCTCTATATGGAGGGACAGCAGGAATATGTGACTTTTCATACCAAGCAGCGCAAAATCACCGCCTATTTCTCCATGAAAAAGCTGATGGAGGAATTGCCGCAGGGACAGTTTGTCAGGATTCACAAATCGTATATTGTCTCTGCCAAACATGTGGAGATTGTGGATGTGGCGAGTGTGACGGTGGCGGGCGTGGAACTGCCTATTGGTCCTGCTTATCGAGAGGCAGCTTTGAGAGAATTAGGTGTGTAAGGGGTTGAATTTTTTTGTATCTTTGCATTTTAAATCATTAATATGAAGAAAAATCTTTGGCTGGTGGCTTTGAAATGGGGTGCGTTCCTTGGAGCGGCACTGGCGGTTTGTGAGCTGGTGAAGATGGCTGCCCGCGATATCAACTACGATGCCGGTGCGGTGTTCAGCATTTTGCTGCTCATCGTCATCATTGTGTTCCTGTATGCGGGTATCAAAGAGTACCGCGATGAGGTGCTCGACGGCTATATTCGTTTCCCCAAAGCTTTTGGTGTCGGTGCTGCCATCATTGCGGTGTCTTTTGTGGTGGTCTTCGCCTACATGATGGTTCATTATCAGTATATAGATAAAAACGGTTTGGAAAGATTGAACACGCAGAATGTGGAGACTTTTTATGCCAGACTGGAGAAAGATACGGTGAGCCAAGAGGATGCGAGGAAATATCTGGACAAGACGGATTCGGTGATGCGGTCAACCTATACGGATATGTTACAGAATGACATGCTGGAAGAGGGTTGTGCCGATTTTACCCGTGAGCAGATGGAAAGCATGCTGACTGCCTATAACGACAGGGTGATGCTTCGTCCCAAGATTGACACTTCATTTAACACCTACGCCCAGTTTTCGGCATACGCCCAGCGGGTTTTTCTGGATGTTTACCAGAATCTGCTGTCTGGTGTCCATGCGGGTGACAGTTGCTACCAGTCGCTGTCCATGCTGGTGAACAACTCCCGGAATGGCATGGACCAGGTGAATATCATGGAGGAGGCTTATCAGCAGAGGAAGGACAGTATTCCGCATTACACCTCCATTTTCCCGGTGGCCATGTCCTACGCGGTCTCGGTACTACTTTATGGATTGTTCCTGGCCATTTTCGTCGCCCTCTACCTGACGAAAAAGAAAGAAAGCGAGCAGGCCGCAGAGGACAGTGGACAGGAGACAGTTGACAATTGACAATTAATAATTCAGAATTCAGAATTCAAAATTCAAAATTCAAAATCCATAATCTCCTAACCTCCTAACCTTCTAACCTTCTAACCTTCTAATCTTCTAACCTCCTAACCTTTCTAACCATTCTAACCATTAAACACTAATCCCTAACCCCTAATCACTAAAACCTAACCCCTATAACCTAACAAACTATGAACATTTCAGTAATAGTCCCATTGTTGAACGAGGCAGAGTCGCTGCCGGAATTGAGCGCTTGGATAGAGCGTGTGATGAATGAAAACCATTTCTCTTACGAGGTGGTGATGGTGGACGATGGCTCCACCGATGATTCGTGGAAAGTCATTGAGGAATTGCACGAAAAGAATCCTGCCATAAGAGGTATCCGTTTCAGAAGAAATTATGGTAAATCCGCAGCCCTCAATGTAGGTTTTGAGGCTTGCCAAGGCGATGTGGTGATTACGATGGATGCTGATTTGCAGGACAGTCCTGATGAGATTCCCGACTTGTACCGTATGATCACAGAGGAAGGTTATGATCTGGTGTCGGGCTGGAAAAAAGTTAGATATGATTCCAAATTGGCCAAAAATATACCCTCGAAGTTTTTCAACTGGACTACACGCCGTATGTCGGGCATTCAGTTGCACGACTTTAACTGCGGTTTGAAAGCTTACCGTAAGGATGTGGTGAAGTCCATAGAGGTTTATGGGGAGATGCACCGTTATATTCCAGTGATTGCCAAGTGGGCCGGTTTCCCGAAAATAGGGGAGAAGGTGGTACACCATCAGAAGCGTAAATATGGTGTGACCAAATTCGGTTGGGACCGTTTTATCAACGGCTTCCTTGACCTGATGACCATTTCTTTCGTGTCCAAATTCGGCAAGAAACCTATGCATTTCTTCGGCCTCTGGGGTACTCTTTCTTTCCTGACAGGTGGTGTGATCACCATTTGGCTGATTGTGGAGAAACTGGTGAATCTGCACCGCCAGGTGGCCCATTTCCGCCAGGTGACGGAGCAACCGCTGTTTTATATCGCATTGTTGGCCATGGTTTTCGGCCTGATGCTGTTCCTTGCCGGCTTCCTGGGTGAAATGATTGCACGTTCTTCCAACGACCGCAACAAATACCAGATTGCCCAAAGAATTGACAATTGATAGTTGACAGTTGACAGTTGTTTTTTTGCTATTATATATCAGGCAAATTGTATAAAACTATGGACGAAGGACAGTGGTTGTCGGGCAGGGTAGTGCGGGGACTGCAGAACGGCCGTACTTTTGGCTTCCCCACCATCAATATTGCGTTGGACGAGCATTGTTCGGTAGAAGATACTGGCGTTTTTGCTGTGGAGCTGTTACTTCAAGGGAACAAATACAAGGGGATGTTGTATATTGGCACTCGTCCGACCCTTTCGTTACAAGAAAAAACGCTTGAAATCAATATTTTTGATTTTGACCAAGACTGCTATGACGCTGAGGTGAAGTTTAAAATCGGAAAAAAAATACGGGCTGAACAGAAGTTCGCTTCGGTGGAGGAACTTATTTCTCAATTGAAAAAAGACAAAGATGAGATATCTGAATTATTTCGCAATTAGTCTTCTTTTGTTGTTTGTCGGTCTTATTCCCGATACTGCCAGTGCGCAGAAGGTGCGGTATGGCTACGACCAGCAGGATGACGGCACGGTGTATAAGTCCATTGACGAGGCTTTGTTGAATGCCGACAGGGCTTATCGTCTGAAGTTGGTGAACAAGCGCAGAATGGACTCACTGCCGGAGAAGATTTTCCAGTTGACCAATCTGCGGGAATTGACAGTGAAGGGCTGTAAATTGCAGGTGTTGAATCGCCGTATCAGTGAGTTGAAGAAACTGATTTATCTGAATGTGAGCAGTAACCGACTGGTACGTTTGCCGGAGACTATCGGCGATATGCAGGAACTGAAGGGTTTGGTCATTAGCAGAAATAAGATTTATGAATTGCCTGAATCCATTGGAAAGATGACGAAATTGGAGATTATCGATGCCTGGGATAATCCCTTGTATGTGTTGCCAGCATCGATTACCAATTTGGCCGAAAATTTAAAGATTTTTGATTTGCGTCAGGTAGCTATCCGTCAGTCTGAGTTGGACCAGATGGAGAAACTGTTGCCCAACACGAATATTCTCACCACCTCGTTTTGCGACTGTTCCAAAGGGGACAGATAGTTTTTACGATATAGAATCCACGTTATTATAAAGATACTTGTCACAGAACAAAAATGAAAAAAGCCCCTTCGAACGGAGGGGCTTTTCATTTATAAGAATAAGGCGTAAGGAAAAAATTATTTTTTACCTTTGTCCTTCTGACCAGCGTGACCACGGAAGATACGTGTCGGGGCGAACTCGCCTAATTTGTGGCCAACCATGTTTTCAGTAACGTAAACGGGGATGAATTTGTTGCCGTTATGCACTGCGATGGTAAGTCCGACGAAATCGGGGGAGATCATAGAAGCGCGTGACCAGGTTTTGATAGTGGTTTTCTTGCCTGATTCCTGAGCTTCCAACACTCTTTGTTCCAATTTGTAATGGATATATGGACCTTTTTTTAATGAACGACTCATGATATTCTACTTTAAGGTTATTTTTTTCTTCTTTCGATGATGTACTGATCGGAATTTTTCTTCGGATGACGGGTTCTGTAACCTTTAGCTGGCAAGCCCTTGCGTGAGCGGGGATGTCCACCGGAGGCACGACCTTCACCACCACCCATGGGGTGATCAACAGGGTTCATCACAACGCCACGGACGCGGGGTCTGCGGCCCAACCAACGGCTTCTACCTGCTTTACCTGAAACTTCCAAGCTGTGGTCGATATTGGAAACCATACCGATAGTGGCTTTGCAAGCGCAGAGGATCATACGGGTTTCGCCGGATGGCATTTTGATAACGGCATACTTGCCTTCACGAGACATCAGCTGTGCGTAAGAACCTGCACTACGTGCGATCTTAGCACCCTGACCCGGACGCAATTCGATGTTGTGAATCACGGAGCCGAATGGAATCTCGCCCAGTGGAAGCGTGTTGCCCAAGTCGGGAGAAACACCCGTACCTGAAACGATCACTTGATCGACTTTCAGACCGTGAGGAGCAACAATGTAGCGCTTTTCGCCGTCGGCATAGAATACCAAAGCGATACGGGCCGAACGGTTCGGATCGTATTCAATGGTCTTAACGGTTGCCGGGATACCATCTTTTTCTCTTTTGAAATCAATAAAACGATACATCTTCTTGTGACCGCCACCGCGGTTTCGCATCGTCATTTTACCACAGTTGTTTCTACCGCCTGTGCTCGGA
>JAGCSI010000050.1 GCA_017964255.1 Bacteroidales bacterium
AAAGAATCGAGTTTCTCAACAAGGATGTTTGGTTGAATGTAATTTTTTTTCATAATAAGACAATGATTTAAGGGATGAACTATCCTTGGACAAATAATACGGTGCAAAGATAGTGCTTATTTCGAATTAAGAAAATTATTTTGTCATTTTTCTGCTCTTTTTTTGATTTTTTTGCAAATTAACATTGTTTTTTGTATAAATCAAACATATAAATTGGATGATTTGAAAAAAAAATTGGGTAAATATGCTTTTTTTTAGTCAGAGTTTTGGAAAGTGAAAAAAAAACTTTATATTTGCAGCACCTATTTTGAAAAACAAAATCGCTGTCACCAGTTACTGTCAGCCAATGTAAGAAAATCACTAATCTTTATATTATGAAATATCTATACTTAACTATTTTTTCGCTTTTGACATTTGCATTGTCAGCTCAAGATGAAACTAAGCTGACGGGTGATTATATCTGGTCTAGTAAATCAGATACCCATGAGATCGCAGATGCCTTCGATGGTGATTCTAATACCTATTTCGCTTCAAAGAGTGAGAAAGGCTGGGTCGGCTATGACTTTGGCGAACCCTGTGTGATTACGAAATTACGCTACATGCGTACTTCGTGGAAGGAAACAAATATGAAGGGAGGTATGATTGAAGGTGCCAACAGTGCAGATTTCAGCGATGCCATACCCCTCTATTGGATTACCGACCAACCTCAGATGGGGGCATGGAACGAGGTCAAAGTGAACATATCGTTAGGTGTTCGCTATGTGCGCTACATGGGCCCGTTGGGCGACTATTCCAGAATTGCTGAATTGGAATTCTATGGAAATAAAGGCGTGGGAGATGATAAAAAAATGTTTTCGTCAATGAATATTCCTATCATATCAATCAGATGTTTTGACGGTATTGATCCTTATGACAAGGAAAATGAGTTAACATCGATTGTGACTGGGATTATGCCCGATGGAAAGAATTTCATTCAGGATACCGCCACCGTTCGACTTAGGGGTAATTATTCTTCAAGCAACGAATGCCCGAAGAAATCATATCGTATCAAGTTCGATGAGAAAAGGAAATTCTTTGGCTCTCCTGCCAAAGTCAAGAAGTGGACGTTGATCCCGAATTACGGCGACAAGACGTTGATACGTAACCAATTGGCACTAGATATTAGCGAACGTTTTGGTATGCCTTATACCCCATTCCATCAAATGGTGCACGTATTTTTGAATGCTGAATATAAGGGCGTTTACCAGCTTTGTGACCAGGTTGAAATCAATAAGAACAAAATCAATATTGATGAAATGGAAGAAGGAGATGTGGAAGGTGAAGCCTTGACGGGCGGATACTTCCTTGAGATCGATGCTTATGCCAAAGATGAGGATTGGTACTTTATGTCAAACAAGAACATCCCTGTCACCATCAAGTCACCCGAGAAATCCGACGATGCAGCAGTAGTAGCGGAACAGGTGGAGAAACAGCAAAAATATATTGTTGATTATTTCAACCAGATGGAGGAACTGGTATTTATCAAGAACTATGATGTCGAAGAAGGATATCAGAAGTATCTCGACTTGCCCAGTTTCCTGAAGCGTCACCTCCATCAGGAGCTTGTTGGCAATACCGATGCCCTTTGGAGCTGTTTCATGTATAAGCCGCGTGGTGTCGGTTCAAAATTGATGACGGGTCCGGTGTGGGATCATGACCTGGCTTTCGACAATGATAAACGAATTCACACATATTTGTCAAACACCAATAATATGGGTTGGTCATATAATTATGGGTCCAGTTATGGTCGCTCAGCACCCTCTTCTGCTGGTTCAACCAATACACAGAAGTTTTGGGATTATATCCTTGCTGATCCCATAGCAGAGCATAAGATGTGGGCTGAATGGGCACGATTGCGCTGCACCAAGGCCGTGGACTTGGACGAATTATACAGTGTGATCGATGGTTATTACTATATGCTGGGCGGCGTGGCTCAAGATATGAATTTTACTCGTTGGGACATCCTGAATTCTCAAGTTCATCAGAATTATATAGCTCGTGGTTCCTATCAGGCAGAGGTGGATTATCTGAAGACTTATCTTGGCTTTCGTATTCCATGGATGGATAATAAACTGAATTGCAAAGAGGACACCTATGAACTGACTATTTCCGATGCGAAGTGGGCTACACTCTATATCCCATTCGCTGCTGAGATCCCCAATGGGTTGAAAGTATATATTGTGACTGGTACCGAGGGCAATAAACTCGTGAAGGAAGAGGTCGATTTGATTGAGGCGTACACTCCTTATCTGGTGAACGGCGAGAGGGGTACCTATGCAATCAAGGGTTATAGTGTCAAGGATGACTGGGATAAACAAACCATGGGACTCTTGACCGGCACGATCTTTACGGGAAAAGTTCCCGAAGAGAGCTATGTGATGCAGCAGATTGAAGGTGTGGTATGCTTCCGCAAGGTTATCCCGGATGACTTGCCAACTATCACTCCGCACAAGTGCTATCTCTTTCCACCCTATTTCAAGGTTGAGGCGCCCGAGCGTCTACAGATCGATGACGAGGAGACCAACGATCTTGATTTCATCGAATCCGAAAGCCACAATGGCATCCTACGTGTGTATGGTCTGAACGGCGCACTGGTGTATGACGGCAGCACAGGCGATCCCAATGTCGACAATGTGCTGAATACACTGCCCAAGGGTGTCTATGTGGTTACCATGGACGGCAAGGAGTATAAGAAGATCGTGAGAAAGTAAGACGAAAAGCAGTAAGATTGAATTTAAGCCTGGGTTTCTCTAAAC
>JAGCSI010000051.1 GCA_017964255.1 Bacteroidales bacterium
CCGGCTTTCACCGCCATTGTGATTTCTTTTCCTAAGCGGGTAAAGGTTCTGGCCATGTTACCCCAACGTTTAAATTTTCTTGCTTTTCTAAATTCAAATGCTCTTCCCATAGTATGTCGGTTTGAAAATTAAAGATACTTTTTTTGAAGCCGCAAAGATACAAAATTTTTCAATTAGCAAATTAGTTAATTAGCAAATGTGCCTATGATTTTATGGAGGCGACTGCGTTCTCGCAGTCGCAGAGGTTCACTGTAGAGACGGGACGCGCCCCGTCTCATTCCCAATTGCAGTCGGCCTTGCCAGCGCACGCATTATCATAGCTTAATGCTTTACTGCTCAAGCTGATTTACCTCATTCTCTGTCAACCCCGTTGCTTTTGCGATATCGGAAACGGACATTCCCATGGATAATAAATTCTTTGCCGTCTGAATGATAGCTTCTTCTCTCCCCTTCTCCATTCCCTTCTCCATTCCCTTTTCCACTCCCTTTTCGAAGCCTTTAATGAAGCCTTCGTTGATGCCTTCAGATTTCCCCATCCGATGGTGGTATTCCATCGCATCTTTCACATCTTCGTACTCCAGTACGCTTTTCTCATACTCTTGTTTTTCCATGGCGTTCAATTTTGATATTTTGCAATTCTCATATAACTCCCTGAAAACCGTCTCCTCTGCAGGGATATCACTCTCTTTCAGTCTCCACATGTTCTTGATGACATAGCACCATTTCTGAACCTCATCAGTGAGTTGTTCGAAATTTATTTCGCCTGCAAATTTAGTCAAATCTATTAAAAGAAAGGACATTTCTTGTAAGGCTCGGTGCCGAAAAATCTTTTGAAACCGAAATCGGTCAGCAGGTTGATGTTTAGATTTTCTCTTTTCATAATTCAATTGTTAATAATTTTATTTTATAATATTACAAAATAACTTTGCAAATATACAAATAAATTTTTACAATTAAACTATATTGTTGGATTATTTCCAAACTATATCATCGTGGGTGGAAAAAGACGTGTTTGTTTAGCATGTTAGTCAAGTCTGCTAAGAACCATATTATCCTAATAAATAATTATATCGATGAATCGATATTGCTGATGCTGGCAAAAAACTCTTCGCCTTCTCGAAGCTGAATCTGCCGGTGGAGAAGTTAATGTTGTGGTAATTCGTCAAAACCTCAACGCAAGTCCGTTAATGGTGAATGACAAATCCCATATCCGATTTTTATATAAAATATCCGAAAATACAAGAATTTTATCACTGCATTTATCCAAAAATACTACAGATAGGTACCCGAATAAAAAAATGTCAGAAAAGACTTTTTAGTCAGCCTCCAATTATTAAACCATCAAAAATTTCCGCATGGAAATTTTTACCCTAATCCTGTTTTTGCGAATTGCTTGCGTGGAAAAACGAGGAGACATCTTTTATTCCAGCGAATACGGCTTCTCCGTAAACCATTTCTTATTCGGTTTGCTTCCCATTGTGAAGACGAGTTCGCCGCCGGCCATGATTTGCTCGTAGGTGATGTAAGCGCAATGGAGCGGTTTGCCGTTGAGTGTGATGGATTGGATGTAGCAGTTTTGGTCGCTGACGTTGGGAGCTTTGATAGTCAGGGTGTTGCCGTTTTGCAGATGAAGGATGTTTTCGGGCAGATAGGGTGCACCGAAGACGTACTGACCGCTGGCGGGACAGACGGGATAGAAGCCCATCGCACTGAAGATGTACCACGCCGACATCTGTCCGCAGTCGTCGTTGCCGCACAGCCCGTCAATGTTGTTTTTGTACATTTTGTTCATCACCTCGCGCACGCGCTGCTGCGTCTTCCATGGTTGGGAGGTCCACATGTAGAGGTAGGGGATGTGATGACTGGGTTCGTTGCCGTGCACGTAGCCGCCCACCATGCCCTCGCGGGTGACATCCTCGGTTTCAGCGAAAAACTCGTCCGGGACATACATCTCGAACAGCTGATCGAGGCGTTGTACGAATACCTTGTCGCCGCCCATGATTTGAATCAGTCCGTTGACATCGTGCGGCACATAGAATGAATAGTTCCAGCTGTTGCCCTCGATGAAGCCCTCGTTGGAGGTGGAGAGCAGATCGGTGGGCGTCTTCCACGAGCCATCCTCGTAACGCGCTTGCGCGAAGCCTGTCTCCGGATTGAAGACGTTCTTGAAGTTCAGTGCGCGCTGACGATAGATTTCCTTCGTGTTCTCAAATCCTAAAGCAATCTTAACCTCATCGATTAGATGGTAAATCACCCAGTCTTCGTATGCGTTTTCCAAGGTGATGGATGTGCCGACAGCGGATTGATTATAAGGCACATAACCTTTTTTCTTGTAGGTGTCCGTATGGTCGTAATAATCCAAATTCGCGCTCTCGACCAAATCATAGATTGTGTTGATGAGTACCGTATTTATCTTCGTATTATCCCCATAGAAGTTGGGATGATGGCAAAGATAATTGTCAGCTACTACGGATACACCGTGGTAGCCTATCATGCACCAGTTTTCGTTGCCGGCATGGCTCCATATCGGAAGAACATGATGCACACTTTGTTCGGCATGGTCAATCATGGAAGAGACCATGTCGCAGGCGGCCTTCGGCTCTATGATGTTCAGCAACGGATGTTCGGCACGATAGGTGTCCCACAAGGAGAAAATCGTGTAGTTGACATATCCTTCGTTGTTTTGGTGAATGTTATGATCCACTCCACGATATTTTCCGTCAACATCCTGATAAATAGACGGATTAATCATGGTATGATAGAGCGAAGTGTAGAACATGACGAGTTGGTCGGGAGTCCCTTTTGCTTCGTAAATGCCCAGTTTTTCGTTCCAGACTTTCTGTGTGTTCTGGAGAATCTCATCAAAGGAGAGACGGTGAAAGGCATCTATCGTTGTGCCATTAGCATTCTGCTGCTGGTAGGGCCTCAGGGATTCAGCCTCCAAATTTTTTGTAGCACCCTCTGTGCTCACTGCAGAAAGTGCCACTTGTACCTCCAACACGGGATCATTGTCGTTTTCAAACTCTATCCAAGTCACCACCTTGCGGCCCGCCATTTCGGGGAAGTCGTGGTTGAGGTCGAAGCGCCGCCAGAAGCCGTTGTAGTCCTGCTTTCCGAAATCCTGATAGCCATAGTGTGCCACAGGTTTGTTGAAGTGAATGGAAAAATATACATAATTTTCCCTTGCCCAGCCGTTGGTGATGCGGTAGCCCGTCAGTGTGTGGCGGTCTTCCATGCGCAGGGAGGCCCAAAGCACTTTGCCATCGTAGTTGTAGATGGCGTGGTTGAGATCGACGATGAGCTTCTGCGTTTCGCCCTCGGGATACGTGTATTTGTGGATGCCGCAGTGTGGGGTAGCGGTGAGTTGCACGAGGATGTCGTCGTCGCTGAGGCGCACCTCGTAATAGCCGGGCGAGCACTTCTCGGTCTCGTGGCTGAAACGTGAGCGGTAGCCGGCATCGGGATTGTCGGCGGTGCCGGGATTGAGCTGCACCTCGCCGGTGAAGGGCATCAGCAGGATGTCGCCCATATCGGAGTGGCCGGTGCCGCTGAAGTGGGTGTGGCTGAAGCCCACGATGGTCTTGTCGCGATACTGGTAGCCAGCGCAGTAGTCATAGACCCCCGGCTGGTACATGCCGTTGATATTGTGGGGGATGGTGTCCGTGTCGGGACTCACCTGCACGCCGCCAAAGGGGTAGCACGCCCCTGGGAAAGTGTGACCCATCCCATTGGTGCCAATTATGGGGTTAACATACTGGGTATAATCATGTTGTGCGGATACGGTCATCATCATCAATAGGATTATCGGTAAAAAAATCTTTCGCATAATAACGGATTAATAATCGGCAAAAATAATAATTTTTTGTATCTGTTGGGAAACCCAAAAAAGCCAAAAATATTTTTTCAACCGTATGCCTTCTTTCAAAAAAAATCTGTATCTTTGCAAGATATGTAATTCAATAAAAAACCTAATAACATTAACCCTTAAAAAGACTGATTTATGAAGAAAAAATTTGTATGCCCCATTTGCGGCTATGTTCATGAAGGTACCGAAGCTCCCGAAAGATGCCCCCAGTGCAAACAGATTGTTGAATGGAAAGTTTTGGACGAAAGCGCAGGCTTGAATTTTGTGACTGAACATGTGATTGGCATCGCCAAAGATACCGACGATGAAATGAAGAAAGACTTGAACGCTCATTTCATGGGCGAGGCTACCGAAGTGGGTATGTACTTGGCCATGAGCCGCCAGGCCGACCGTGAAGGCTATCCCGAAATCGCTGAGGCTTTTCGCCGTTATGCTTTCGAAGAAGCTGACCATTGCGCCCGTTTCGCTGAATTGCTGGGCGAAGTGGTTTGGGATACCAAGACCAACCTGGAGAAACGTATGGTGGCCGAATGCGGTGCTTGCGAAGACAAGATGCGTATCGCCCGTCGTGCCAAAGAACTGAATCTGGACGCTATCCACGATACCGTTCACGAAATGGCCAAGGATGAAGCTCGTCACGGCAAAGGTTTTGAAGGTTTGTTCAACCGCTATTTCAAGAAATAATTTTCCTTTTTTCTGAAATAAAAAAGGGGATGTCCGCAAGAACATCCCCTTTTGCTTTATAAGGACTATACATTATTCGTCTTCATTCAGGGCCTTGATGCCAGGAAGGGCTTTGCCTTCGAGGTATTCCAGCATGGCGCCGCCGCCAGTGCTGATGTAAGAGATGTAGTCGCCCAGGTCGAATTTGGTGATGGCTGCGATAGAGTCACCGCCGCCGATGAGTGAGTATGCACCTGAAATAGTGGTGGTAGCTACCGTCAAAGCGATGGCGTGGGTACCATTGGAGAATTTCTTCATTTCGAACACACCCAGAGGACCGTTCCACAGAATGGTGCGGGAATTCTTGATGATGTCGGCAAACATGCGGATGGTTTTCGGACCGATATCCATACCTTCCCAACCGTCTGGAATGTGGTTCTGTGTAGTGGTGTAGGTATTTGCGTCTTCTGCATATTTGTCAGCGCAAATATTGTCGATAGGCAGATACAAGTTGATGCCTCTCAGGTGAGCTTTCTTGACGATTTCTTTGGCTACGGGCACCATGTCTTCTTCAAACAGTGAGTTACCAATCTTTACTCCGAGGGCGTTCAGGAAGGTGTAAGCCATGCCGCCGCCGATGATGAGGTTGTCAACTTTATCCAACAGGTTGTTGAGGATGTTCAATTTGCTGGAAACCTTAGAACCACCGATGATAGCGGTGAAGGGAGTGACAGGGTTCTGCAGTACATGGTCGAGGTTGGCGGCTTCGTTATACAGCAGGTAACCAGCGTAGCTCTTACCGGGGAAGCATTTTACGATGGTGGCGGTGGATGCGTGCTCGCGGTGAGCTGTTCCGAAAGCGTCGTTCACATAGCAGTCGCCTAATTTGGCAATAGCTTTGGCGAATTCCAGGTCGCCTTTTTCCTCTTCTGCATGGAAACGGAGGTTCTCCAACAGACCGATGTCACCAGGTTTCAAAGCGGCGATTTTATTGGGAGTTTCTGGATCCAGAACATCGCCCAAGAAATGTACTTCTTTGCCCAAAATGGCTGAAGCAGTCTTCACAATGTGTTTCAGAGAATACTTGTCGTTCACTTCTCCTTTCGGACGGCCGAGGTGAGACATCAGAATAGCAATACCACCTTCTTCGGTGATGTTGCTGATGGTTTCTTTGGTGCGCTCGATACGGGTGGTGTCGGTCACCTCAAATTGCTCGTTTAACGGCACATTGTAATCCACACGGATTAACACTTTCTTGCCGTTGAAATTGGTCTGGTCAATTGATTTCATAATTTTATGTTTTAGTGATAAATTTGTTGTATATGCTAATTTCCTATATCTTCATTTGCTAATTAACTAATTAACCAATTTGCTAATTATCTAATTTGCTCATTTGCTAATTACAAGAGCATCTGCCACCACCTCTGCAATAGATTTAATCTCCACATTCAGTTTATAGTGGTGATTGATTTGTATTAGTTGGTCCACACAGTTGTGGCAGGGCGTAATCACTACATTGGCGCCGGTGGCCTTGATTTGGTTGGCTTTGATTTCGCCCACTTTGAGTCGTCGCTCGTTGTATTCGCTCATGGCCAGCATACCACCTCCGCCTCCGCAGCAGAAATTGTCGTTGCCGTAAGGATCCATCTCAATCAACTCTGGCACCGCCTGTTTTACCACGAAACGCAATGAGTTGAACAAACCTCCGTTACGGGTAATGTTGCAGGGGTCGTGGATGGTATATTTCTTGGTGTTCAGTGTCTTGTCCAGTTTGATTTTGCCGCTTTTGATATATTCCTCGATGAGTTCTACCAAGGTGATCATTTTGAAGCCCGGTTTGTTTTTCAGATAGTTGGGGGCTTCCCAGCGCAGGGCTCTGGAGCCGTGGCCGCATTCACCCAATACCAAGGTTTTACAGCCTAATTTCTCCATTTCGTCAAACATATTTTTGGCGATTTGGGTAGCTTCCTGGTCATTGCCCGAAAAATAGCCGTAATTGGTCACATCGTACATTTTTGATGACAAGGTCCAATCGGCTTTGGCGGCATAGAAAATCTTAGCAGCGGCGGCAATGGAAAGTGGGAAAAATTTGGGCTCGCGGGGATTGAGCGTGTAGAGCATTTCTTTCCCTTCCTCATTCAAAGGAATGCGGGCGTTTTCGTCTTCCAATTCATCTTGCAGGTCCTCTTCCATCCATTGGATGGTGTCAACATATTCCTCTTCGGGAATGCCCATGTTGTTGCCCGTGTTGATGGCAGCATCCACAGTGGCTTGCAGCGATTTGGGCACATAGCCCATAGCGGCTAACATACGGCGACCGGTGCGCACCACAAAGGGAATATCCACCCCAATAGAACAGTGCTTCACACAGCGTCCGCACATGGTACAGGCACCATATAGCGAGTCCACCATCTCGGCAATCATGTCATCATCTAAGTCTCTGGCATGAACCAGTTGAGGGGCCACTTTGCCAATAAATGTGCAATACCTGCGATATATCGATGCCACCAAGTCAACCTTCTTTCCAGGAATGAATTTCGGGTCGTCGTAACTTTTGTAAAATAGGCAGCTGGTGCCGCACAAACCGCAGTGCACGCATGAGTTCAGGTGGGTGACCAGTTTGCTGTCCACCTTGGGCGACAGTATGTTTTTGGCGATTTGAATCTTTTGGGGATCTATGTTCTTCATCAAGTTTTATGTTGAATAGTTAATGTCTTGAATTATTTTTTGTCAGGAACCACATACGATCTGTTGTGGACATGTGTGGTGTAAGCCTGTAAAATGGATTTGAAGTAATCATTGAGGTTTCTTTGCTCGGCTTTGTTTAAATCCAAAATATCGTGCTGTTGCAGGGTGTCAGTGGCCGCGTATGCATACAGTGTTTGCTCATCGTCCATGTATATACTCAGCGAATCAGTGATACATTGGTAGATTTGATTGACGCAGTTGGTGGTAATGGCTCTGCGTTCGGGTTCGTTGAACACATCTCGTCCAAAGGCGAAATAGGGCTTTTCGTAACCCATCAAACCTAATAAGGTGGGCATAATATCCAGTTGCTGCACTACCTCATGATTGCGACCTTGCAGCGAGTGGTCGGGAGTGTAGAGGAAATAGATGATGGCAGTGCTGCCCTTGGTGGTCTGTGATTCCTTATAGGCGTTGTAGCTACTGGCGTGGTCGGCCACAAAAATGAACAGGGTGTTGTCAAACCACGGTTCGGTACGGGCAGCCTCAAAGAACTTCCGTAAGGAGAGGTCGGTATAGGCTACACAGGGTTGCAAGGGGTTTACGCCACTGGGCATTTTGCCTTGGTATTCCTCAGGAAGATTGAAGGGGTGATGGGAAGTGAGCGTATAGAAAGTGGCAAAAAACGGGGTGTCAATCCGGTTGAGTTCCTGTTCGAAGAATTGGAGGAAATCCATGTCCCAGATACCCCATTCGTTGGATCGGTTCTCTCCAGGATGAAGTTTCTCGAAATGCGTGCGGTTGTAAAAGTTACGGATACCCGCCATTTTTCCGATGGCCTCGAAACCCATCTGGTTCTCGGTGGTGCCGCAGAAGAAATGCGTACTGTAGCCATAATCTTCAAGGATGGAGGGCAGAGCCTTCATCTCGCCTACGGATTCAGGCAATAAGGGGAACGGTTTCTTGTAGGAAGGAATGGAAACCAGTATTGATGGCAGGGATTCAATGGATTTCCTGCCGTTGCTGAAGGTGTTGGTAAACGCATATCCTTCTTGCATTAGCGAATCCAAAAACGGTGTGTAGCCCTCGCCTTTGATGAGATGTGGCATCATGAATTTGGAATGCTCCCTGTTGAAACTTTCCAATACGAACAGCACAATGTTTTTCTTCCCAATCTGGTACTTGAAATTCCCGCTAGGGTAATGATAAGGCGTGAATATTTTTTCCGCCGTTTCCTCGTCAAAGTATTCTAAAATTTGGAAGTCTTTCATCCTTAGGGTTCGTATAGTGCAGAACGGATTGCTGAGAATGACTGATGTCTGAGGTGCGGATTGGGTGTAGAAGGCGGCGTAACTAAGTGTCACGGGTCTTGCCTTGAGGTCGAAAGAACTACGTATGCCGAATACGTAGAAAAGAACTCCAATAGCCAATAAAATGAAATGAAGCGGATAATAAATGCCTTTCTTTTTGATGCTGGATCCTGAATATGGTATTTTTTTGTAGAGAAATACCATCAAGGCGATGAGCGCTATGCCAATAAGAATTAGATACCAGTTCTCACCCATGGATTTCAGGAGGATGTTGCCTGTGTTGTCATTTTCACGGAAAAAGTGCAATTCTTCGGAGGTGATGCGCTTGAAAGTGTAGCGATAGTAGACTGTGTCCACTAGATTCATCACTATAATGCCGATGGAGTTGGAAATAGTGTATATCCAAAACATCATTTTCTGATACCATTTCTTCTCTCTGAACTTAAAAGGTATCAAAGATAGAACGAGAAAAACCGTGTTGAGATAGAGAATGGAGATGGTATTGAACTTCATTGCCCCCTTGAACATCATGGGAAGGGCCGACAGTTGGATATTTCCGACAATACTTTGGTTGTAAAAATAAAAAACAACCTGAGTGATTAACAGAATAAGATATAAAATTAATAATCTGAAAATCAGTACTATAAAGTCGTTTTGAAAAAATTTTTTCATCTTTTTCCAGTTTATTTCAACAGGTATATATATTCATGCAAAGATAGCTTTTTTTTTGATTTACCTTATGCGAAAGTGAAAAATTATTTTCCTCGGTAGTCTTGTTTTTGTGTTAGTAGAGACGTTTCATGAAACGTCTTTACAGAAAAATCTCAAAAGACTGTTTTACATTCAGGAAAAAATTGTACCTTTGCATTATCGTAATGATATGGAAAAGAAAAGAATTGTTTTTGTGGTCAACCCGATTTCGGGAAGAGGAAAGAAAGAGCAATTTCCCTCATGGGTAAAGGATTTGCTGGATCATTCTCTTTACGATTACGAAATATGGTACACCAAATGCAAAGGACATGCCATGCAATTAGCGGAACAGGCGGCAGCTGAGGGGTTCGATGTGGTGGCTGCAGTAGGTGGAGATGGTACGGTGAATGAGGTTTCCCAGGCATTGATAGGAAAAGATTGCGCCATGGCTATCATCCCTTTTGGTTCGGGAAACGGTTTGGCACGCATGTTGCATCTTCCGTTGCAACCGCCGAGAGCCATCAAAAATGTACTTAATAAATGCCGTTCAAAATATATTGACACTGCGCTTGTCAATGGAGTTCCTTTTGTGAGTATTGCAGGTTTTGGTCTGGATGCTGAGACGGCAGATGCCTTCGCTAAAGACGGGCATCGGGGTTTTATCACTTATTCCAAGATTGCGGTGGAGAAATATTTTCATACGCAGATTGGCAGTTGCACCATTACTTTGAATGATAATGTTACTTTTGACTGTCGCCCACTGATGGTCACTTTCGCCAATTCCAATCAGTTTGGCTACGAAGCAAAAATTGCCCCAAAAGCAGTGTTGGACGATGGTTTGTTGGATGTTTGCATCCTGAAGAAACCTATTCTTCCTGCAGCTCCTTTTGTGGCTACTCAATTGATGGCGGGACATATTCATTTTTCCCCCTATTTCCAGTCTTTACAGGCCAAAAAGATTTTTGTGCAGCGCAAAAAAAACGCCGTCGTGAATATCGACGGCGAACCTATGATGATGGATAAAGATTTACTGGTGGAGATAAAACCCTTAAGTCTTAGGGTTTTATTTTAAGGTGATATAGCTTTCACCCAAATAGGCGTTGTCAGTGAATACCTGAACGATGTATTTTCCTTTGATGGCTTTGTCGTTGTTGCGGATGTCCCATTTCAAAGTGACATTCTGGGCCCTGTTGTCGTAGTTGACAGTAGTTTTTGCCGTGTATTGCAAGCGCTGTCCATCGTTGACAAAAGTATAGGCGTCACCTGCACCGGGGGTCAGTACTCTTCCTGTTTCAGGCAAGGCGATACGGCAGTATAAGTTTACTGGACCGCTTGGTAACAGTGAGTTTTCTGCCAATGTCAGCGTGGTCTTCAGAGCTTCGGCACGGGAGGCTTTCTCTGTCTCCACTTCATCGCCTTTGGCTTTGTAATACACAGCTTTGCTCTTGATATTGTAGGCTTTGAAAACAGCTGCACCTGATATTTTGGTACTCAAGCTGTCTTTGTGTCTCTCCAAAGCGGCTTTTTCCTCACGGGTCTGCGCCAAAGTTTCTTTCACTTGCGTGTTCTCCTCTTTCAAAGCCTTGTTTTCAGTGTATAATTGGTCAATCTCGGTGACGTACTCTTGGGCAATATTTTGCAATCTTTGGAGCTGTCTCTTGATTTTGTTGTAGTCGGCCTGCGACGCGATCAGTTTCTGGATTTCAGCGGCATTGGCCATAATGGTGCTGTCCTTTTCGCTCAGTAGCTCTGAAAGTTCTCCGTATTCGCTCTTGATTTGCTCATGCTCGGCCAACAGAGCGTCCAGTTCCGCCTGGAGGTTTTCTTTTTCTTGCGTTACTTGGGTGTATTCGGTATTAAATACAGGTTTTGCAAAGAATCCAAAATATAGGGTGGTGAATAAAAGCACTGCACACAAGACACCTAAAATGATAACCCATTTTTTTAAGGGATTTTTTTCTTTTTCTTGATTATTATTTTCCATTTTTCAGTATTTTTGAATCTTCATTTTTAAAACGCAAAAATACTAATTTATTGTGCTCTATGAACAAAATAAAACAACTTCTGAAAAATTTTATTTCGATATTTTATCCTCGTTCCTGTGTGGCTTGTGGTAATGCATTGATGCAGAATGAATCTCATTTTTGTTTGTCTTGCCTGATGCATCTGCCGGAAACCAATTATCATTTGATGGAGCATTCTCCTTTGGATTATATTTTTGAGGGAAGAGTGTCCGTGGAGAAGGTGGCTTCCATGTTGTTTTATAAAAAAGGAAACAAAGTTCAGCATATTCTACATGCCTTGAAATATAAGGGAAACAAGGAAGTGGGTCGTTTCTTGGGCGAGCTGTATGGACGGCAGTTGCTGAAAAGTATGTATTACCAGTCCGTTGACTGCATTGTACCGATTCCGTTGCATCCAAAGAAATTTAGGATGCGTGGCTATAACCAGAGCGAGTGGATTGCGATGGGATTGAGCCGGAGTATGAATATCCCTTATTTTACGGATGTGCTGTATAGAAGCGAGTTCACGGAAACGCAGACGAAAAAGAGCCGTTTCAACCGATGGGAAAATGTGAAAAGCGTGTTTGCCACTGCTGATGTCGGAAAGTTGAAAGGCAAACATGTGTTGCTTTGCGATGATGTGCTGACAACGGGTGCCACCATGGAGGCAGCAATCACGCAATTGTTGAAAATAGAGGGAGTTCGTGTCAGTGTGGTCACGCTGGCCTGCGCCAATTAAAATCATCTGCTTGTAATCAGGGTGATACTGCCATGCAGTGGCCTGATAACAGTGCCTGTAAGCGAATGCAGATATACGTCGCAGCTGTAAAAATAGGTGCCATCGGAGCATCGCTCTTTAGACAGATAGTCTTTGCCATCCCAGTTGATATTGGGCTCTTCCGTGTGGAAAACCTTCCGGCCCCAGCGGTTGTAGATGGTCATATCGATTTTTTCCACATTAGTATAAGGCTGATAGGGTTGGAAAAGGTCATTGACCCCGTCGGCATTGGGCGTAAACACATTCGGCAAACGGTAATCCATACAATCATCCACATCGAAACAAACGGGGGTAGTCATGTTGGACATGTTCAGATTTGAGTCAATGGAAGCCAATGCAAAACAGCCTGTGACAAAGGGAAGATCTGCCAAGGTGTATTCGCATCGTTCATCTTGGCAATACGAATTGTCTAGTGAGTCAATTATCGTATACTCATCATTGAGCGTTGGGCGGTAGAAAATATAAAAGGTTTTCACATCTGCTGCCGCTTCAGCACTGGAAAATTCCCAATTCAGCGTAACAGATTGACAGTCGGTAGTGGCTGAAAATTCTGGGATTTCAGGTGGGACATTGTCAATGGGAATGCCACAATTTTTTTGCGAACGATTGTACAAAGGATACAAGCTGTCGGGTACAAAATAGCCTCCCGTAGAACGGATATAATAGCAGTATTCTTTCCCGTTTTCCAAATTCTCGTCATAAAAAAACCGTTCGCTGGTTTCAGCGATGGAATCCCAGCTGTGCAAGTCTTCGTTTAGCTTGAAAATGGTATAGTTTTGGTTCTCCCAGGCCACTTGCTCGTCCCATGTCAATTTCAGTTTTTTATCCAGTTCCTCAATATTTAAATATATCGAAGAACTGATGTCGGAACTCTCAATAAATTGCATTTCAAGGATGCATGGAGCAGACATGCCCCAGAATTCAACCTTATACAAATAGTCTTGTTCGGTAGTGTTCAATCCTACATCAGTAATACTGGTGTCATTGATAGAAAACGTAGTGTCAATGGGGATAAAAGCATTAGAACAGTTGCGAATTTTTCGGAAAATTCGGTATTGATATTCGGGACCGGGGAATTGCAAACTGTCGAATTCCGTGGGTTTGCGCCAGGATACGTAAATTACTCCATTGGAGGGATGAGTTTCCTCCACATCAACATGAGTGATGAGAGGTGCGTCATTGGCAAGGCGGACACAGATTTCATCAGACACGTAGCTTTCCGCGCCGTCGGCAAAATAGGCGGTGATACGATAGCAGTATTCGTGCCCATGATACAAGGGACGGGTGGAGCCATCGTCAATAAAACTGGTGTCAGTGATATGATTGCAGTTGCCAATGAGCGTATAACCGGCATAGCTTGGCATGCCTGTCTCGCAAGGATCAGGCTCAAAAGGATAGCTGCCGTCTCTTCGGTATATCTTGAAACCAACACCGTTCTGACAAGGGTAATTGTCCCAACTGAGGTGTATGCTATTGCCCACAGGAATGGCGTCCAAATTCTCAGGTTTTGGGGCCACTACTGTGATATGAATAGTCTTGTAGGTGCTTAGAGGAATTTGTGGACCATTGTCACTGGCTTTGAAGAATACATTGTAGGGAGATGCTTTGATGTGCTGGCATCCCGTCTGCCATCTGAGAAAGGAATTGATGGGTGGTGCTCCTTCTATGTCATTGAATATTGCGGGGAAAGGTGCCACATGAAAGCAGGAGCCAGTCGCACTTAGTGTTACTATTCCACCATCTTGGTCGGTGACGGTAACAGGCAGGAAAAGTTCTTCACCGGCGGTGATACAGGTATCTGTAGCCAAAATTACCGGAGGATGATTGTTGCAGGCGGCAATAGTGATCTGCATATCGCGAACCACGCTGCCAATCAGCACACCTTGCCGCCATTCCTGAATGAGGATGGCGATGTTGTACTCGCCTACCATCATGGGACTGTCCCAGGTAAGGTCGCCAGTCTGTGGGTCAATGCTGATATAATTGGAAGCTGCGGGTAGGGTATAACCCGGAATATCCTCTCCTTCAAATCCTCGGCAAGTAATCAAACTGAACGACAGACTGTCCCCGTCGGGGTCGTAGGCTCCCGGATTATGGTAATAGGGAGTGTTCGTACAACCATTGTCAATGGGGGCGTTCAGCAGTTGTGGAGAACTGTTGCTACCCAAGAAAGGGTTGATAATAAGTGTGGTTTCTATATAAAAAGGAATACCTACGGAATTGGGAATGTTGACAATACCCGCATTCCGGTTTGGATCTTCAAAAGAAACGGTATAGACACCATTGCCGGAGTAAGTGTGGTCGCCTACATATATATTCTGGCTGATATCGTTGCCCATGTTGTTTTTGGCTTGGCGAGGAATGATTGAAGAACTTCCATCTCCCCAATATACTTCAATTTCAGGCCTGTCAGCTGGACTGGGAGTGTAAGTGTAAGTGATGATAGTAAAGCGATACGAAAGACCAGAAAGGTGCTCGAAGGTGATTTCACCTGAGCGCTGGTGCGTTGCCCAAAGAGGCAATATCAGCATAGACAATATTATATATATAAGGGCCTTTCGCAATGTTTTTATTTTTGAGGATGCAAAAGTACGAATTTTTCGCATACGAGGGGTATATATTTGGGCTGTTTTTTGGGGTGTCGAACTTCATGTTTTGCGTATTAAAATCCATTTTTCTCCGAAATCTTCAAAATTACTCCGAAAAAAATGCCCTTGTTATGCCAAAAAAAGCCCCAAAAATACTTTTTATGAACATAAAAATCTTAAAAAATAAAATTTTTTCTCACTGATAATCAGCAAGATAGTAAAAAAATGCAAAAAAAGTTAGGAAAGGTATTGCCAGATAAAAAAAAGGTAGTACTTTTGCAATCCCAAAACGAACGGAACGGGGCGCGAGAAAAAGAGAGAGTTTTGGGAAGTTCTTTGAAAGAATGGAATGATGTAGCAAATGGCTCAAAAAGACTTTTGAGAGATTCGCAAGCGATAA
>JAGCSI010000052.1 GCA_017964255.1 Bacteroidales bacterium
GGCTATCGCGAGAAAGATTCAGATGTCGTTGGTGCCTTCCAAAATAGAAGGGGAAGGGCTGATTTCACAATTGGATGTCAGTGGATTCCTGCAGCCGGCCAGATTTGTGGGAGGTGACCTTTACGACTATTATGTGCGCGATAACAAACTGATTTTTTGTATTGGAGACATCTCCGGAAAAGGGGTGCCTGCCGCCATGCTGATGTCTATCTCTCACAGCCTTTTCCGTGCTATCTCAGCCAATGTTGATGATCCCAGCCATATTGCAGAAACCCTTAACGACACTGTCAGCGATAACAATCCCGATTGCATGTTCCTGACCATGTTTTTGGGCGTCATTGATTTGGATTCAGGAATTCTGACTTATTGCAATGCCGGCCATAATCCGCCGGTATGGATTCATAGTGGAGAGACAAAATTTATTGACTCCGAGCCAGACATGATTATGGGTATCGAAAAGGGAATCTCTTATACCACGCATCAACTGCAGCTGATGGCTGGTGATACCTTGTTCCTTTATACTGATGGTTTGTCAGAGGCTGAAAATGTGTGGAAAAAACTGTTTGGTGAACAAAAGATATTGGAGGTCGCTGGTGGTTTCGGTAAAATAACGGCGGAAGAGCAAATCGGCACCATGCATCAGGCGGTGCAGCATTTTGTGGGAGAGGCTGAACAGAGCGATGATTTGACCATGCTGGCCGTACGTTTCCTGGGTTGCGGCTATACCTTGGTCTTGGATAATGATATTCATGAACTGGATAAACTTGAACCGTTTCTGAAAGGTTTTTTCGAACAGAAAAATATTGACAGGTCTCACCTGTCACAAATGGACCTTGCCTTGGAGGAAGCAGTTGCCAATGTTATCATGTATGCCTATCCGGAAGGGGAGAAGGGCACAGTGGAGCTTACTCTTGAGAGGAAAGAAGGCTTGATTCAAACATGCATTTGTGATGCAGGAACGCCGTTCAATCCGCTCCAGCAGCCGGAAGCCAAGCTCTCCAGTTCTATAGAGGAGCGCCCCATAGGAGGGCTGGGTATCCATCTTATCAAGGAGGTTATGGATGAGGTGGAGTACCAGTATAAAGACGGGAAAAATATACTGACGATGATTAGGGAAATTTAACAGTTGACGAGGTATGGAATTAGGATATTTTTATATCTTTGCACTTACAAAATCAAAATCAGAATAAAAAATCAATTTAGAACTATGAACATTACCATTACTGAAGAAGGCAACCAGCTTATTGCCACATTCGATGGCCGTTTGGACACAGTGGCTGCACAACAGATTTCGGAAACTATTGAACCCCTAATGCAAAATGCGGACAAGACCCTTATTCTCGACTGCGAGAAAATGCCGTTTATCAGCAGTTCGGGACTCCGTATCTTCATAAAAATCCGTAAGGAAACGGTGGCAAAGGGTGGTAAGATGTGCCTTCGGAACGTCAATGATGATGTGAAGCAGGTCTTCAAGATGACCAAATTGGATGATATTTTCGAAATTATATAAATAAAAATTGACCACATGAGTATTTTTACAAAACGATTCCTCCTCGGAATCTGTTTGTTTGTTGGCTTACTATTGCCTTTGAATTTGCGGGCGCAGGAGGCCAATGAGGAAAACGAGGAAAACAAAGAGAATAAAGGGAAAAACGAGTTTTCTATTGACGCCAAGTTGAACACCCGCTGGGAACTTCGTATGGGAGGGTTCGACCCTAAGACAGAAGAAGAAAAAGTGCGAATGGCCCATTTCATCATGGGTCAATACCGACTCAATTTAGGATACAAACGTGACGACTGGTTGGAAATAAGACTCTCGCCGCAATTTTCAGGAGTTTGGGGGCAAGCAGGCGGCACCTTAAGCCTGTCCGAAGGTTGGCTGTGCATGAAACATAAGTCGGGGATTTTCGGCAAAATAGGTCGCCAGGTTTTTGAATACGATGATGAACGTATTTTGGGTTATGATGACTGGACAATGACAGCTCCCACCCATGATGCGTTGAAATTCGGCTACGAGGGATTTGGTCACAAAATACATGTTTTACTTGCCTATAACCAGAATCCGGAAAATATAGATGCCGGCACCACCTACTATTCCGGAGGAATACAGCCATACAAGACTATGCAAACGCTTTGGTATCACTACGAAACACCCAAGTCTGTGTTTGGTTTTTCCGTGCTTGGCATGAATATCGGAGTACAGAGCCAGAGATATGATGAGCCTAATAAAACTTTCTATCAGCAGTTGTTCGGAACATACGTGACGATAAAGCCCAGCATAGTCTCTATGGAAGGATCCTTCTACTACAATATGGGTAAGGAGGAACACGGTATGAAGTTGAACGCTTTCATGGGAAGTGCGAAAGTTAAGGTCACTCCCAGCGAAATTTACAACCTGTATGCTGGATATGATTACCTGAGTGGTGATAACTTCCCCGTTCCGGTTGGAAGTTTGGGCCTTATTTATCATAAAGAGGCCAGAGGTTTTACTCCATTGTTCGGTTCTCACCACGAATTTTATGGTGCCATGGATTTTTTCTACATGGACAGTTATGTGAACAATTTCTCCCCCGGTTTGCAAAACCTCTATGTAGGAGGAAATGTCAGTCCTGTCAAAGGACTGAAAATCAATGCCGCTTATCACTTTTACGCCATTTCTGCCGATCTTAGTTATGGTCAATTTGGAACGCTGAAGAAAGCATTGGGACATGAAGCTGAACTCAATATAGGCTATACTTTCGCAAACTTTGTCACCGTGAGTGCCGGTTACAGTTTTATGTATGGCACAAAGACGATGGAAATACTCCAGCGTGTCTCCGAAAAACGCCAGCTTCACTGGGCTTGGGCAATGCTGTCTGTCACCCCAACGATTTTCACCACCATTTGGTATGATAAGAAGAAAAACAAAAACAAGAATTAAAGGTTAAATTTTGACAACCAGTCAATTGATAAAAATCAAAATCATTATAAAAGTATGAAAAAATCCGCTCCCTTGTCCCAATCGCAGCTTGGTATTTATGCCGAGTGTGTACATCACGAAAATGAAGTTTTTTATAACCTTCCTTTTCTCTATGTTTTTGACGGCAGTATTGATGCCGACCGTTTGTGTCGCGCCATAGAGGCGACGATACAGGCTCATCCCGTTTTTTTTACACGCATTGAGCTGAGTGATGAGGGAGAGCCTTTGCAGACTATTGATTTGGAAAAAGAGGAATTCAGCCTTTCCGTTGAACAGGTTACGGACCTTGAGGCCGAGAAGAAAAAATTCATTGAGCCTTTCCAGCTCCATGGAGGCAGACTGTTTCATACCAAAGTGATGCGCGATGCGGAGCATGTCTATTGGCTCTTCGATATGCACCATATCATCAGCGATGGCTCCTCGTATCATATTATCGTTTGCGATGTGGAGACGGCTTATAACGGAGGCGCGCTTGCACCAGAGGCGATGTCGATGCAAGAACTGGCTATTGCTGAAGCTGAGATGCGCAAAACGCCCGCTTTCGAGGAAGGTAAGCAATGGTATGCCCAAAACTTCGACTGCGGTGACACGTTCACCCAGCTCATGCCCGACCTCGAAATTCCCGAACAAACGGATGCCAGTAAACTTCGCATTCTCGGCACTGACATGGATCGGGTGGATGCCTTCTGCAAGACCAATGGCATCAAAAAAAGTACCTTCTTCACGTCGGCATTTTCCTTCCTCTTGGCCAAGTACAACAACGATCAGGAATCGCTGTTCACCACGGTTTTCAACGGTCGTACCGACCCGAAGTTTCAACATTCCGTCGGCATGACGGTGAAGACGTTGCCTGTATACGCCAAGTTCACGGAAGAGACCACGGTGCTCGATTTCCTGAAAGCCAGTGAGGAACAGATGATCGGTTGCCGCAAGCACGACCTCTATTCCTATACCGACATCATGAACGACCTTAACCTGCAAACCAACGCCATATTTGCATGGCACGGGCTCATTCTTGATTTCACCGAGCTGATGGGCAAACCCATGGAGGCCATACAACTCCGCAAGCACAACGAGGATGTGTCGTTTTATCTGATGGCCTTCTATGTCGGCAAAAAATATCATATCAAAGCGGAATACAAATCCAACGAATATTCCGAGACACTGGTTGACCAATTCATGGAGAGTTACGAGGCGGTTTTGGAGGGCTTCCTAAGCCAAACTCTCCTGCGCGACATCGATATCTGCACCGAGAGCCAGCGCGCTTTACTTGACAGTTTCAACCAGACCGACGTCCCCTACGACGAAACGCAGACCATCGTCTCGCTGTTCCGCCAGCAGGCCAAGTCCACACCCGACAATATCGCCGTGGTCTTTAAGGACAAGCGTTTCACCTACAGCGAGTTGGATGAGATTTCCGACCGCATCGCTGCCTATATCCATGGCAAAGGCCTTCACGAAGAGGATGTCGTCTCCGTGTTGATTCCCCGTTGCGAGTGGATGCCGATTGTCTCCATGGGCGTGTTGAAGGCCGGCTGTGCCTATCAACCCCTCGACCCGACTTATCCATCGGAGCGCCTCAACTTCATGATGCAGGATGCCTCTGTGAAGTTGCTCATCGCCGATGAAGAACTGCGACCCATTGTAGATGAGTATCAAGGCGAAGTTCTGTTCACCAAGGATATTGCGTCGTTACCGGCTGTAGAGACGTTTCCTGAAACGTCTCTGCCGAAACCGTCATCCCTCTTCATCATGCTATACACCTCCGGTACCACGGGAACGCCCAAAGGCTGTCAGATAGAGCATCGTAACCTTGTCACGTTTTGCAAGTGGTATCAGCACAGGTTTAGCCTCGACTCTGGCTGTAAAATTACAGCCTACGCCAGTTACGGCTTCGATGCCAATATGATGGAAACCTATCCTGCGCTCACGAGTGGTGCCACGATTTACATTATTCCTGAGGAGTTGCGTCTGGATATGATAGCGTTGAACGAATATTTTGAACAAGAGCAGATTACTCACGGATTCATGACCACGCAGGTGGCCTATCAGTTTGCCACTTCCATTGAGAACCACTGTCTGCACTACTTGCTGACTGGCGGTGAAAAGCTGGCACCGCTGACTCCGCCCACGAACTACATTTTGGTGAACTGTTACGGCCCAACAGAAAGCACTATATGCATCACCACCTTCGATGTGACGAAGTCCATGAAGGATATTCCGATTGGCTCGGCGTTGGACAATGTCAAGCTTTATATCGTCGATAAAGCGGGTCATCGTCTGCCTGTGGGTGTGGCGGGTGAACTTTGGGTCGCAGGGCCGCAAGTCACTCGTGGCTACCTCAACCGTCCCGAGAAAACTGCTGAGGTTTATATTGACAACCCCTTCGATTCTAGTGAGAAATATGCACACATCTACCGTACTGGCGACATCGTGCGTTACCTCCCCGACGGCAATATCCAGTTTGTGGGACGCAAGGATGGACAGGTCAAGATTCGCGGTTTCCGCATCGAACTCAAGGAGGTGGAGAGCATCGTCCGTCAGTTCCCCGGCATTAAGGATGCCACCGTGCAAGCCTTCGACGAAGAGGGCGGTGGCAAGTTTATTGCGGCCTATATCGTGGCAGATGAGCAGATTGACATCGAAGCCCTGAACAACTTCATCATGGATGAGAAACCTCCATACATGGTGCCTGCCGTGACGATGCAGATCGACCGTATTCCGCTCAACCAAAACCAGAAGGTGAATAAGAAAGCCCTTCCGAAGCCCGAAAAGAAAGCGACTGAAGCTGTTGTGGAGAGCAATGTGCCGATGAATGTGTTGGAACAGGAAATCCATGACATCATTGCAAAAATCATCAATACCGAGGACTTTGGCGTAACAACAGTGTTGGGTTATGCCGGCTTGACCTCCATCATGGCCATCAAGTTGGCTATTCAGATCAACAAACGTTTCGGTGTCACTCTCGACTCGAAATCATTAGCCAAGACGGGTACTTTGCAAAGCATTGAGAATGAGATTCTCAACTATATGCTCAATGCTCCCACTGCTACTCAAACCACTTCAAGTTCCGACAACTGTCAATTGTCAACTGTCAACTGTCAACTAAAAAATGCTCCCCTCTCATACGCCCAAATGGGCGTCTATGTGGACTGCATGAAACAGCCCACCGCTACGGTGTACAACATTCCTACGCTCATCCGCTTCCCCAAAGACACGGATGTGCAGTTGCTTGAAAAGTCCATTGCGACCCTCATCAAGGCGCATCCGCAGTTCTTTGTGCATTTTGATAGCGAAGCTGGTGAAATCGTACAAATTGTTGACAAAAATCAAGCTCTGGCCATCTCCAAGAACCAGTTAAACGAAACGGAATTGGAGAAATACAAGGTAGATTTCGTGAAGCCGTTCAATTTGAGACAAGGACCCTTGTACCGCATGGAAATTGTCACCACGGAGCAAAATGTTTGCCTCTTGGCTGATGTGCATCACTTGATTTTCGATGGCGGCTCCCTCGACCTGTTCCTGAACCAGTTGTGTGACTTGATGAATGGCAAGGAAATTGAGGCTGAGGCTATCAGCTATGCCAATTTTGTGGCAGATGAGAAAGCTGCTGAAAACACACCGAGTTATACCGAGGCTAAGAACTTCTTCAACGAGCGTTTGGGCAAGGTGGAAGGAGTTACCGAAGTGCCTACCGACTTGACCAATCCTTTGACTCAAGGTACCGTCAGCGAGACCTTCTGCAAGATGGACTTCAATGCAATGGAGGAATTCTGCAAAAAGAACAACCTCTCGCCTGCACACCTTACCTTGGCAGCAGTGTTCTATACGCTCTCGCGTTTCACCAACAACGAGCAGATTTGCATCACCACCATCAGCAATGGCCGTTCTGACTTGCGCATCAGCAATACGACGGGCATGTTTGTCAACACCTTGGCCTTGAGTGCCCAGCTTGGCGATCAAAAGGTGATGGACTTCTTGAAGGAGACCAGTCAGAACTTTGACGAGACTTTGACCCACGAGAAATATCCTTTTTCACAGATAGCAGCCGATTACGACCTGTCGGCCGAGATCATGTTTGCCTATCAGATGGGCGTAATCAACCAATATGTGGTCAAGGGTCAAAAACTTGAAATAGAGTCTCTTGAACTGAATACGCCGAAGTTCCGCATTGCTTTCTACATTCAAGAGAAAGAAGGCGTGCCGGGTGTGGTGGTCGAATACGACAACGGTCGTTACAGCCACGAACTGATGCAAAGTCTGGCACAGTCGGTATGTAATGCGGCCAAGGCTTTCATTAGCCATCCTGAAATGGCGTTGCAGCAGGTTTCTTTGCTGGATGCCGAACAGACCGCTATGCTTGACAGTTTCAACCAGACCGATGTGCCCTACGACGACACCCAGACCATCGTTTCGCTATTCCGCAAACAGGTGCAGCAAACGCCCGACAATCTGGCGGTGGTTTATCATGACCATAAATACACTTATCGAGAGGTGGATGAGATTTCGGAACGCATTGCAGGATACATTGTCTCTCAAGGTCTTGGAGATGAAGATGTTGTCTCTGTGTTGATTCCGCGCTGCGAATGGATGGCCATTGTTTCGTTAGGCGTATTGAAGGCTGGTTGCGCTTACCAACCCCTCGACCCGAGTTATCCAGCCGAGCGTCTGAACTTCATGATTCAGGATGCCAACGCCAAACTGCTCATCGCCGATGAAGAGTTGCGTTCTATCGTGGATGAATATCAGGGCAAGGTGCTGTTGACAAAAGATATTGCAACATTGGAAAATGTAGAGACGTTTCATGAAACGTCTCTACCAACCCCATCCTCTTTATTCATCATGCTTTATACCTCTGGTTCTACGGGAACACCTAAGGGTTGTCAGCTGGAGCACGGCAACTTGGTGGCTTTCTGCCATTGGTATCAGCGTCACTATGGCTTGACTGCAGCTGACCGCGTGGCTGCGTACGCCAGCTACGGTTTCGATGCCTGCATGATGGATATGTACCCGGCGTTGACCTGCGGTGCTTGCGTTTACATCATTGGTGATGACATCCGCTTGAACTTGCCTGACCTCAATGATTACTTCAATGCACAAGGTATCACCCATTCGTTTATCACCACCCAGGTGGGCTACCAGTTTGTCACCAATGTGGAGAATCATTCGCTGCGTTGCTTTGCTGTGGGCGGTGAAAAATTGTCAGCGCTCAATCCGCCGACAAATTACAAAATGTACAACGGCTATGGCCCGACAGAGTGTACCGTTTTTACCACCAACTATTGGGTAAAGGACTATGAGCTGGATATTCCTATCGGCAAGCCACTTGATAATTTAAGACTTTATATTGTTGATAAACAATTTAATAGATTGCCTCTTGGTGCTGCTGGTGAATTGTGGGTTACGGGCCCGCAGGTGAGTCGCGGCTATTTGAACCGTCCCGAGAAAAACGCTGAAACCTACCTGAAGAATCCCTTTGACGACGATCCGAAACACGCTCGCGTTTATCGAACTGGCGATATCGTGCGTTACCTCCCCGACGGCAACATCCAGTTTGTGGGACGTAAAGACGGTCAGGTGAAAATCCGCGGCTTCCGCATCGAACTGAAAGAGGTGGAGGCGGTAATCCGCCAGTTCCCAGGTATCAAGGATGCTACTGTGCAAGCTTTTGATTACGAGAACGGTGGTAAATATATTGCTGCATACATCGTCAGTGACCAGCAGGTGGACATCAAGGCCCTCAATGCCTTCATTGGCGAACGTAAGCCTCCGTACATGATTCCTGCCTCTACGATGCAGATCGACAGCATTCCGCTGAACCAGAATCAGAAGGTGAACCGCAAGGCACTGCCCACGCCCGTTATGCAGGCATCAGACCGCGAATATGTGGCACCGGCTAATGACACAGAAGCATTGTTCTGCCGCATCTTCAGCGAGGTTCTCTCTATGGACAAGATTGGTGCTAACGACAGCTTCTTCGATTTGGGTGGCACCTCGCTTATGGTGACTCGTGTCATCATCGAAGCCGACAAGGCGGGAATGCACGTGGCCTACGGCGATGTTTTCGCCAACGCCACCCCGAGAAAGCTTGCCGCACTTGTTACGGGTAGTACGGTTGTCGATACCGATGATGAGGATATCACCAAATTCGATTATTCTGGCATTAACAAATTGCTGAGTAACAACACCTTGGATAGCTTCCGCAATGGAGAACGCCAATCCTTAGGCAATGTACTGCTCACCGGTGCTACAGGTTACCTTGGCATTCACGTATTGCAAGAATTGATTCAGTCGGATGCTCAGAACATCTACTGTCTGGTACGCGACAAGAGCATGGATGCCGCTGAACACAGATTGAAAACTCTGCTGTTCTACTATTTCGAATCCACTTACGATGAACTGTTCGGCAAGCGTCTCCACATTGTCCTTGGAGATGTTACCAACGACTTGACTACTCTTGTGCAGGCAAAAATTGACACGGTGTTCAACTGTGCCGCAGTGGTGAAACACTTCAGCGAAGGCACAGAAATCGAAGATGTAAATGTGGGTGGTGCGCAACGTTGTGTTGATCTCTGTTTGAAGACTGGCGCACGCTTGGTGCACATTTCCACCTACAGTACCAGTGGTCTCAACGTCAACGATACCATGGATCCCGACTATGTTTTCACCGAGCAGAGACTTTACGACGGACAATATCTCGGTAACCAATACGTTCACTCCAAGTTCTTGGCAGAACGTATTGTACTGCAATCCATTGTTGAGGATGGATTGTCGGCCAAGGTGATCCGTGTCGGTAATCTGGCGGCGCGTACCAGCGACGGTGAGTTCCAGATCAACTTCTCTACGAACTCCTTTATGGGGCGTATCAAAGTCTTTAACATGCTGGGTTGCTTCCCCTATTCGCTGTACGAAAGCAAGGTGGAATTCTCGCCCATCGACGAAATGGCACACGCCATCATCCTGCTCAGTTCCACACCCAAGGAGTGCTGTCTGTTCCATTCCTACAACAGCCATATGCAGTTCCTCGGCGATGTCCTCAGCGGATTCAACAAGCTGGGCGCAGACATTCGTTTGGTGGAGGATGAGGAGTACAATGCTACTATGGAGAGTGCGGGCAACGACCCACAGAAGGCCAAAACGCTTTCCAGTCTGCTCGCTTACCAGGATATGGCCCATGGCATGAAAGTCAAAGAGGTGGCCGTTAGCAATCCGTACACCACGCAAGTGCTCTATCGTCTGGGCTTCAAATGGTCTCCCACTACCTGGGACTATGTCGATCGTATGTTGAGTGCTATCAGTGGCTTGGGATTCTTTGATTAAGCAAAAGGTTGTAGGGCTGTCGCATTGCGGCAGCCATGGGATAGCATATCTCATTGAGCGATGGCCATCCATATCATTCACAAAAAGCGGAAAGCTCCTGAAATTGATTTTGGGGCTTTCCGCTAAAACAAAAAAAAACAGCAGGATTATACCTGCTGTTTTTTTGTTTTGGGCGACAGGTCGGATTCGAACCGACGACCCACGGAACCACAATCCGGTACTCTAACCAACTGAGCTACAATCGCCATGTTTGAGACTGCAAAAATACAAAATTTTTTGCAATCAGTCTTCAAATTTTGATATTTTTCTTCGGGTTAGTTTTAAATTATTGATATTTAGCTATTTATAAGAATGTTTTGACATTCTTCATAGCTCATTGCACTCATCAGGCGTATCTTTTTCTCCTTGAAATGGGGGATGCCTTTGAAATAATTGGCGTAGTGTTTGCGCATTTCCAGGATGCCACTGCGCTCCCCTTTCCACACCATCTCTAGTTTCAGATGCCGCAGACACACTTTCACTCGCTCGTCATAGTTGGGTAGGGCAGGTTCCTTGCCCTGCAGAAAGTCTTTGATTTGCTTGAAAATCCACGGGTTGCCAATGGCGGCACGTCCCACCATAATGGCGTCCACTCCGTAACGCTGCCGGCATTCCACCGCTTTTTCGGCACTGTCAATATCTCCGTTTCCAATCACCGGGATGGTCATGCGAGGGTTGTTTTTCACCTGTCCAATCAAGGTCCAGTCGGCCTTTCCTCCGTACATTTGCGCACGGGTGCGGCCATGGATAGTGATGGCGCTGATGCCTACGTCCTGCAGCATTTCAGCGGCTTCCACAATGGGCTTGTCGCTTTCCTCCCAGCCCAGGCGGGTCTTGACCGTCACGGGCAGCTTCACCGCGTCCACTACCGCCTTGGTGAGGCGCGCCATCTTGGGAATGTCTTTAAGGATGGCCGAACCTGCGCCTTTGGTGACCACCTTGCGCACGGGGCAGCCCCAGTTGATGTCGATGAAATCTGGTGATGCGCTCTCCGCTATTTTCGCCGCCGCAATCAGCGAATCCTCGTCATGTCCGAAAATCTGGATGCCGAAAGGCCTTTCACCCTCTTCGAAGTGCATTTTCTTGATGCTTTTCTCCACTTCCCGCGAGAGAGCGTCCGACGAAATGAACTCCGAAATCAGGATGTCCGCGCCAAACTCCTTGCAGATATGGCGGAACGGAGGATCCGTCACTTCTTCCATAGGTGCCAGATACACAGGGAAATCAAACTGCTCAAGTATGCTTTGAATGGGGTTCATTTTTTCAAAATAGCTTCTATCATGCAAATTTACATAAAAATTTCGAATTACACAATTTTCTATTGTGTTTTTTCGTAAGTTTGCTGTATGAACTTCAAACATAATCAAACTCATTAGTACAATGGAAGATATACTTACTGATGAAGTTCTTCTTCGTTATGTGGTGGTGGATGATAATGAGTCGGTTTACAAGTTTATTAATTGTACCTTGCAGGATTATGGCTGGATTCATTTTGAGCAGAACTTCTCATATCTTTCAGATGCGATATGTTACCTGAAGGAGAATAGGGTGGATGTGGTGTTCCTTGAGTTTGTGTTACCTGATATGCTTGGATTTGAGATCTTTGAACAGCTGAAGGAATTGCCGCATGTTGTTGTGATAACGGAAAATATGGAGAAATATGCTGAAAGTATCTGCCATCACATAGACAAGGGCATCTCGGCATTTTTAGACAAACCGATAGATTCGGAATTGCTCATTAAACTGATGGAGAATTTCAAGAACAAGAAACTAAAATCAGTCTAAAAATGAAAAAATGGAACTCTCGAACTGCTGCTTGGCATAGTCAGCGGTGATGCTGATCTTCTTCTGTTTGGAAGAAGGAAACTCGTACATGGCGTTGGTCATGATTTTCTCGATGATGGATCGGAGTCCGCGGGCACCGAGCTTGAGCTCAACGGCCTTGCTGACAATGTAATCCAGGCTCTCGTTGTCGAAGCTGAGGTCGATGCCGTCCAACTGGAACAGACGCTCATACTGTTTCACCAGGGCGTTTTTGGGCTCAATCAAGATGCGTTTCAGCGCTTCAGCGTCCAAAGCGTTCATGTAAGTGATGACAGGGAATCTGCCGCACAATTCGGGGATGAGTCCGAAACTCTTGAGGTCGTGGGCGGAGATATACTGCATCATGTTCTTCTTGTCGATATCGTGCTTCTTCTTGTTGTAGCCGATGACGTTGGTGTTCATACGTTCGGCGATAATTTTGTCGATGCTGTTGAAGGCACCGCTGCCGATAAACAGGATGTTTTTGGTGTTGACCACCGTGAATTTCTGTTCGGGATGCTTGCGGCCGCCCTGAGGGGGAACGTTCACCAAGGAGCCTTCCAGCAGCTTAAGCAGCGACTGTTGTACGCCTTCACCCGATACGTCGCGGGTGATGGAGGGGTTGTCGGCACCCTTGCGGGCCACTTTGTCAATTTCGTCGATGAAAACGATGCCACGTTCGGCGCGCTCCACATTGTAGTCGGCGGCTTGCAGCAGGCGGGTCAGGATGCTTTCCACATCCTCGCCCACGTAGCCGGCTTCGGTAAAGACGGTGGCGTCGGCGATACAGAAGGGCACGTCCAATAGCTTGGCAATAGTCCTGGCAATCAGGGTTTTGCCCGTACCTGTCTCGCCCACCAGGATGATGTTGGATTTTTCAATGTCCACATCATCCTGCTGGTCATACAGGATACGTTTGTAGTGGTTGTAAACGGCCACGGAAATCACCTTCTTGGCCTCATCCTGTCCGATGACATATTCGTCCAGTTTGGCCTTGATTTCCTTGGGTTTCAGCAGTTTGATCTTGACTTCCTTGCGCTCTTTCTCTGCCTCTTCCTGGCGGATGTCGAGCAAGACGTCATTGACGGCCTGGACACATTTCTCACAAATCGCTCCGTTCAAACCGTGAATGAGCACTTTGTTGTAAGGAATTTGTTCGCCGCAGAAACTGCAATAATCTCCGCCTTTGCTATTTTTTGCCATTCGTGCCCTTGTCGTTTTTCAGAATTTCGTCAATCATGCCGTATTCCTTGGCTTCGGCAGCGGTCATCCAGTAGTCACGGTCGCTGTCTTTCCATACCTGTTCGTAATCTTTGCCAGAATGGAAGGCAATGATTTCGTACAGTTCCTTTTTCAGTTTCTGGATCTCGCGGGCTTCGATTTCAATGTCGGAGGCCTGTCCCTGGGTACCACCCATCGGCTGGTGAATCATGATGCGGGAGTGGGGCAGGGCATAGCGTTTGCCCTGGGCACCGGCGCACATCAGTACCGCGGCCATGGAAGCGGCCATACCCGTGCAGATGGTGGAAATGTCGGGTTTCAGGTACTGCATGGTGTCGTAAATGCCCAAACCGGCGTAAACGCTGCCACCAGGACTGTTCAGATAAATCTGGATGTCGCGTTCCGAATCCTGTGATTCCAGAAACAGCAGCTGGGCCTGGATGATATTGGCCACATCATCATAGATGGGAACTCCCAGGAAGATGATTCTGTCCTTCATCAAGCGGGAGAACACGTCCAACTGAGTGATGTTCATCGGGCGTTCCTCGATGATGTACGGAGTGATATAATCGTTGAGAACAGAGGAATACTGTTCGAGGCGCAGGCTGCTGATGCCTCTGTGTTTGACGGCGTATTTCTGAAATTCGTTCATGGATTACTCGGCTTTTTTAGTGGTTTTTGCTCTTGTGGTTTTAGCTTTGGGTTTCTCCTCGCCTTCGGTGGCCTCGGCCTTTTTGGCTCTGGTTTTCTTGGGCTTGGCTTCGGCTTCGGCGCTTGCTTCTTCGGCTTTTTCCTCAGCCTTCTTGGCCTTGGCGGGAGCTTTCTTCTTGGCAGCGGGTTTTTCTTCAACTTCCTTGCCGCTGGTGAAAGCTATGAAATCTTCGTAGCTGCCGCTCTTCTCCACGATGATGAAGTTTTTGCGGAGAACATCCATAATCTTCACGTCATACAGCTGGTCGTAAATGTTCTTCACGTCTTCTTTTTTCTTCAGGGCGTCGTTTACCAGGCTGTCCAGTCTGTCTTTGATGTCTTCTTCTTTGAAGTTGCTGAAGTAGTTGGTCATGAAGAAGTTGCGAACGTAGTTCTTTACGTCGTCCTGGCTTACGTTGAGGTTGTTGTCCTTCACCAGCTTGTTTTCAATCAGCTGCCATTTGAAAGACTTCTGATAGTCAGCGTATTTCTCTTCCAGTTTTTCAGCAGTCATATCTTTTTGGGTCAGCAAGATATAACGTTTGATGAATTCATCGGGGAAGCTGATGTTGACATTGTCGAGCAGCACGCCGATAGCGTCATTCATGAACTGGCGGTCGGTATAGTCTTTCCACTGTTTCTCGATTTGCTCTGCGCAGCTTTTCTCCAGTTGCTCTTTGGTGGTGATGTTACCATCGGGATAAGCTTTCTTGAAGAAGTCCTCGTTGAGTTCGGCAGGGGTGATGCGGCCGATGCTGCTGATGGTCACATCATATTCGTACTGGTTGCCTTCTTCCAATTGCTGATCCATAATCTTCAACACTTTCAGTACATTCTTCTCATCTTCGAAGATTTTTCTCAGCGCAACATGTACGGTGTCGTTGACCTTCTTGCCTGTGAATGCCTTGCGGCCTTCTTCGTTCAGTTCCTTGGTGAAGAAGAAGCTGTCCTTATCGTCGATTTTGGCAGAGATGTAGTCGTCCTCACCAACTTCTTCGGGAGAAGTATATTCGCCATATCTGCGCTGCATCTGGTCAATCAGGTTGTTGATTTCCTCTTGTGAAGCGGTAATCTTGAAGTTGGTCACCTGCTTGTTGAAATCGATGTCGAACTGCGGTTGCAGGGCGTATTCATATACAAAAACGAAATTGTCGGGGTTGTCGAAATCCACTTTTGACTTGTCCTCAACGGGGATGGGTTCGAGCATAATGTCAATCTTATTGTCGCTGAGATATTTGTACAGCTCTTGTGACATCATGTTGTTGACCTCGTCGTAAGTGACGCTCTTTTCGTACATCTTCTTGATCATGGCCATAGGGGCGTTACCCACTCTGAAACCCGGCACTTGGGCGGTACGGCGGTATTTCTTCAACGCGGTTTCCACCTTGCCAGCATAGTCTTCTTTCGTAATTTCAATCGTCAGTTCTTGAACGTCTCCGTTTACTTTTTCGTTTTTAATGTTCATTCTTATAAGGTTTTAATATTAATATTACTCTTCAAAAATTTGGGGTGCAAAGATACGAAAAATTTCAATTAGCAAATTAGTTAATTAGCAAATGTGCCAATTGTTGAGTTTTTCGTGTGTTTACGTTTTTTCCCTTAGTTCCAAATGTTTATGGATTCTATTTTTTCTTCATCTTTTAAATGATATGCTTGCAGGCCGCAACGGCGGGCACCTTCGATGTGCTGCGGCGAGTCATCGATGAACAGAGTTTCGTCGGCGCGAAGCCTTTGCTCCTGCAAAATCCGCTGGAAACCCTCTTCCTTGGGCTTGCGCAGATGCAAAGTGTGTGAGAAATAGGCGGCCTTGAAAATGGTGCCGAAAAAGTCGAAACCGTATTTTTTATTCAGATATGCAGTGAAACATTCATAGTTGAATTGGTTGGTGTTGCTGAACAGGTACAGCTTGTACTTTTCTTTCAGTTTCAGCAGAAAGTCCACTCTTAGCGCGGGCACATCTATCAGGATGGCGTTCCAAGCTTCCTCAATTTGTGCATCAGTCAGCGGCACCTCCGACAAGCGACGGATTTCCTCGCAGAATTCGGTCGTCGAAATCAGTCCTTCTTCAAACTTGTCGATGAAGTCGGTTTGTTGTGCCTTGGAGTACAGGGCGACCAGATTACTCGCCCCCATTCGTGCAAAAGCCTCCGCGATATTCTCGTAGCGGATGTCGTAAATCACTCCGCCTAAATCAAAAATAATATTCTTAATCATGTGTTCAAATTAAAGGGCAAAATTACGGAAATTTATTGTATCTTTGCCTTCTAATAAATAAAACAAAATTCAACCCTAAACTCCTAACTTCTAACCCCTAATCACTAACTCCTAATCACTAACTCCTATTTACTACCCCGGCCTTCGGCCACCCCTTCTGATAGAAGGGGAATCTAAACTCCCCTGCGTAGCACTCCCCTCGAGCGAAGCGAGACTCCCCTTGAGAGCAAAGCTCGAAACTCCCCAGACTACTAACCCCTAATCACTAACCCCTAACCCCTATTATCATGGCATTCAACTGGACAGAACGACCCGAAAAAAGAGAATTCCGCTACAAACCTCGCTTTTACCAAGCTGCGGAGGATAAGCCTGTGGATAAATCAGGCGAGGATTTCGATCCTGAAAAGTTTGCTGACCGCCTGCACCGCAGTTGGTCCTCGAAACGCATGAGTCAGCAGGACCGTAACAAATTTCCGCTCAAAACGGTGATCTGGCTGATGTTCATCGTAGTGGTACTAGGTTACTTGTTTATGAAATTCATGGATAAATAATGACAGATATCATACATCTGCTGCCCGATGCGGTGGCCAATCAGATTGCGGCCGGTGAGGTCATCCAGCGGCCTGCCTCCGTGGTGAAGGAGTTGCTTGAAAACGCTGTGGACGCTGGTGCTGACAATATCCAGCTGATTGTGAAGGATGCCGGACGCACCTTGATACAGGTGGTGGATAATGGCAAGGGCATGAGTTTTAACGATGCCCGCCTGTGCTTCGAACGGCATGCCACCTCCAAACTTAGCTCCGCCGACGATCTTTTCCGCCTGACTACCAAAGGCTTCCGAGGCGAGGCTTTGGCTTCTATCGCTGCCATTGCCCATGTGGAATTGCGCACCAAGATGGCTGAGGACAGTACGGGTACTTTGTTGCTGATTGAGGGTTCTGAGGTGAAAGAACATACCCCGATAGCAACCACTGACGGCACTTCCATTTCGGTAAAAAATCTTTTCTTCAATGTGCCTGCACGACGCAACTTTCTCAAGTCCGACAGTGTGGAGTTCGGCCATATCGAAGAGGAGTTCAACAGGGTGGTGCTGACGCATCAGGAACTGGCCTTTTCGCTGTATCACAATGGCAAATTGGTGCTGCAGCTGCAACCGTCCAACTTCAAGCAGAGGATTGTCAATGTTTTCGGAGCCCATTTCCAGGACAAGTTGTTCCCTGTGGAGCAACAGACCGATTTTATCAATATTTCCGGTTTTATTGCCAAGCCTGAAAACGCCAAAAAGAAAAAGAGTGAGCAGTATATGTTCATCAACCGACGGTATGTGCGCCATCCTTTGCTGAATTATGCGGTGGAAACTGCTTATTCAGAGCTGATTCCGGATGGTTATAAGCCCGCCTATTTCATCAATCTGGAGGTGGATCCTGCGACCATCGATATCAATATCAGTCCAACTAAGGTGGATGTGAAGTTGCAGGATGAGCGTCTGGTCTTTGGTTTCCTCAATTCCACGGTGAAAAAGTCTTTGGGACAGATGTCGCTGACCCCGCGCCTCGATTTCGACTACGAGCCGGGTATGGATATGTCGAATATGCCGAAAGACATGGAACTGAAGGAGCCTGCGGTGACGCACAATCCCGATTTCAACCCGTTCCACTCTCATCCGGCAAGTAGCGGTGGACATTCATCCTTCGGTGGTGGTTCTTACAGCAAACCATCTTCATCGCATAACACAGATTTTGATACTTCCGGCTGGAGCGATTTCCTGCAGTCGCTGAAGACGGAAACCGTGCAGCAAGAGCAGACGGAACATCCTACTTTGGATCTTCAGCCTGCAGCTGAAACGGAAGAGAAAACTCCAGTTGATGATGTTAAGTGTTTGTCTATCAATAAAAAATATATTGTGGCGAATATCGCTGGCGGCTTGTCGGTGATTCATATTGCCCATGCCCGTGAGCGCATCTTGTATGAGCAGTATTTGACGGCTATGCAGCAGAAGCCTATTACAGTGCAGCAGTCGCTTTTCCCGGAAACCATCACTCTGTCACCGGCTAAGGCCGAAATGGTGAAAGAACTGAAGCCTGAACTGCTGAAGTTGGGCTATGACCTCGAATCCATTGATGGTACTCATTTTGCGGTTAACGGAACTCCTGTGGATGAAGAGGAGGATGTGCAGCAGGTGATTGATGCTTTTTTGGAGAGCTATCAGTCCAATATGTTCCTGCATCGTGCTGACAAAGAGTCGAATATGGCGATGAGTATGGCCAAACAGAAATGCAACTTGTTCAAGCCGATGACAGAAATGTGCGAAATCAGGGATTTCCTGCGACAACTCTTCGATTGCCAGCTGTCCAATGTGAGCCCTGGTGGTAAGAAAATCATCCACCAAATCGGGGAGTCTGAAATGGAAAAATGGTTTGATTAGTGCGTGCTCCCTGGCAGTGCAATCAGGCCTGATTCCAGGGATTTTTGATACAACTCGTCCACTTTCCGCTGGATATAGTCTTGTTTTTTCTGCTGGGTCAGCATCATGCGGGCGGCTGCGATTTCCTCTTCGGTCTCGTTGAGGGTACGCTGGGATTTATAGTCCAGAAAGACAATCAGATAGTGATAATCCTGGTCTTCTGTCTCAATATATTTGTTCTGGGTCAGAATAGATTCTTTGTTCTTGATTTCAATGGGAAATTCATTCTGGATGTCGTCCAGATACAGCCAGGTATTGTCTTCCAGAAAATACTCGATGGAGTCGGCGCAAAGTTCTTCAATCACATGTTTTTCGTCCACTCTGCGTTCATCGTCAAACAGCAATTCCTTCAATTCTTTAGTGATTTTGGAGCCTTTTGAAGTTTTGACATAATTAATTTTGATGATTTCGCGATTGACGGTATAGCGGCTTTCATATTTCTTGATGAACTGTTCCAATTCCTCGTCGCTTATTTCGAAAAGTGTGCTGTCGGCGGTGATATAGTTGTAATAAGCGTTGATCAGCAACGAGTTCTTGTATTCTGCTATCTCTTTCTCAAAATTCTTCTGGCTGAGAGGGAGAACTTGCAACGCTTCGTGAAGCAGAACCTGTTGTTGTACCCATTCCTCAATCAAAAGCTGGGCGAGGTGTGCACTGTCAGCGGGACTGTATGAGTCCGGAATCATCTGCACCAGCTGTGATTGGTACAGCTTAGCATGATAGGCCTCGGCCACCACGGGGTCTTTGGAACCGCATGACAGGAGGCCGGCAGCCAAAAACAGGAGGATGAACAGCTTCTTACAAGCACTCATGGTGTCAGCTTATTTTTTCAGAATGGTAGCGTAAACGTCTTCGTTGATGACCACGGGATATTTCTGGCGCAATTCCTGCAGCCAAAGTTCGTCCAGATGGTTTTGGAATTCCGTGATGACAACGGCCTTGATTTCGTTGAGAGGTTTGTATTCCACAGGGTTGGCATTGGGATCGATGGGGTAGTTCTTCTTTATTTTCTCATAATATTCATGCAAACCTGCCGTGTCGGTAATAGCTTGTGTCCAAATCTTTTGCGAATTGATTTCGTACAAAATCATGCCGTCATGGTATTCGTTGACCAGTTCTCTGAAATCGGGATATTTGTTGATCAGGTTCTCTTTTTCGTAGTTATACAGTCTGTCTTCAATGAATTTTTCGAATCTTTCATTGAGGAATTTCTCCAAAGAGGTGGTCAGGTCTATTCCTTGGAAGCGGGATATGTATTTTGCGAATTCTTGTGTGGTTACTTGTTGGTTGGCAAAGCTGGCCATCGGGGGCAGTTCGGTGATGCCTGGCAGTGTGGTGATGTCGGTTGTGGTGGATTGGAAGTAGTTGGTTGGGATATTGGCGCACAGGAATTTGATACTTTGTGCCTTGCCGCTTTCCTCGTAGTTGTATTGTTTTTTCAATTTGGCGATGAAAGATTCTTTGCTGATGAAGCTACGGTTGTCGCGTCCCAGTTTCATGCGCAGAACTCCCTCCAACTCATCATCAACTGTCAAGTAAACAATGGAGTCGAGTCTGATAATATGCCAGCCGAAGACAGAGGCGACGGGCTGGGAGATTTCATTGTTTTTCAAATGGATAGTGGCGGAGACGAAGTTGCCGGCGCGTTGGTTGGGAGCGAAAGGTTGCATGTGACCTTCTTTGATATTGGTGGCGATGTCATCGGAATATTCCACCACCAGCTGGGCAAAGGGAACGCCCTGGTTGAGTTTTTGCTGTATTTCTTCGATTTTGCCCTTGGCTTCCTCGCTCATGATGCCGTTTTTGGCATTGGTATCGGAAATCAGAATATGGGCGGCGTAAATCTTGGAGATGGCCGGCACCACGTCATGAACATAAATCAGATGGTAGCCGAAGCGTGTTCTGATGGGCATGGACACTTTGCCTACAGGAGTGTTATAAGCACCTGTTTCAAAAGGATATATCAGGTTGAAAACCGTGAAATAGCTGATATCGCCTTTGTTGCCGGCTTGCTTTCTGCCACTCTGCGGGTTGACATAGTCACGGGCGGATGGGTCTTCCGAATACAGGACAGCGGCTTCGTTGAAATCCATGCCTTTGAGAATCTGCTTTCTGATTTTCAGCGCTTTCTTGTAAGCGGCCATGGTGTCTTTCGGACTGGCATCGGGAGCGCAGTTGATCAGGATATGGGAGGCATGTACATGTTTTTTGGCACGTTCCACACATTCCTTATATAGACGTTCTGTCATTTCGTTGTCTGTCAAGTATTGCTGAGCCGACTGGTTGATATAAGAAGACAACTCAGCTTGGAAGGCTGCGGAGGTGTCGATTTTGAGGGCTTTGCCTTCTTTCACTTTCAACTTGAAGTTGACAAACAGGTCCAGATAGTCGCGCAATTCTTTCGCTGTGGTTTTCTTTAAATCGTTATTTTTGGAGAAAGTATTGACAAATTCCGCCTTTGAGACCGCCTCGTCACCGATGGTCATGAGCGGTTTTTCGGGATTATCTTGTGCAAAAACTATGCTTGAATACAAGGTGAATGAAAGTGCTAATACGCTGATTAATAATCTTTTCATATTATAATATATTATCATATTTCATTCTGCAAATGTACATTAAATTTTTTAAAAAAGAAAAATTTGAAAATGTGTGTTTTCTATCAACAATTTTTGTATTTTTGCAGTCCCAAAAAACAAGTCTCCTTAGCTCAGCTGGTAGAGCAATTGACTCTTAATCAATGGGTCCAGGGTTCGAGTCCCTGAGGGGACACAAAAGGCGGTCAAATAGACCGCCTTTTTTATTCATTTCCCCAAAAATCGTATCCCTGCAATAAAATTCATTTCTTTGTGTATAATTCGGGAAATTTGTGTAATTTCGCATCATTATTTCTGTAAAATTATAGTATTGATACTGAAATGTTTAGATAGTATGGTAAGGCGAAGAGCGGTTAGGATGGTAAATTATTTGATGCTTGTATTGTATTTGGGATACTTTACAGGTACCACAATTTTTATCCATTCGCACTTTTTCCAGAATCATATTGTCGTTCATTCACATCCTTATACCAATAGTCAGCATGGGCACTCTGAGAGCGAGTTGCTTGTGCTTGATCAGTTGCAGGATCGCACCTCCACAGAGGCGGTGTATTTCAGTATGCCAACGAATGTGCAATGTCTGTGTTGCACCCTTGTGGCCATCGCTCCCTCGAAGTTGGTGTTTGCCTGTGATGTGGCAGCTTCTTTGCTGCGAGCCCCTCCCGTAATGTAGTTGGTGCATTGCACTTTTCTCGCAATTCCATATCCTTGATAATCAAATGTGTTTGGTCTCGTGGAAGGTGGTGCCTCCGATTTATTTAATCATTTTGACCATCGTTTCATGGTGCAGTGGTCTGGGTATTTCTTGTTTTCCTGACCCAAACGCTGCTGGCTATGATGAACAATAGAATATGAAAATATGGTCAAAAATCATCAAATTATAATCATCAAAATACAATATGAAAAAAACAATGTTGTGGCTGTTGGGTGCAATGCTTGTCGCAGGCTGTTCCCACACCAAGAATAGTGAGTCGTCAGTTGTCGAGAATGGCGTGAAAATAAGCGGTGACACATTGATATTATCTTCTGATTCTCCGCTGAAAGATAAAATTGAAACAAAAACGATAGAACTTCAGGATTATAATTTGGTTCTGAGTTCAACCGGTGTGGTGACAGCCATTCCGTCGGCATACGCGGAGGTGCCCGCTCCCTTCGGTGGCAGAGTGGTGAGGTCGTTGGTTCGCATTGGACAGAAAGTTAAGGCCGGTTCGCCGCTATTTGAGATTTCGTCCTCTAATTACTCTGAGTTGGTCAAGAATTATAACCAGACAAAAGGAGATATGGAGCTTGCCTTGAAAACTTTGGAGCGAGTGCGTGATTTGTATAATAATCGGGTGGCATCAGAGAAAGACCTGGACGAAGCTCAGCAGAACTATGTGTTGGCCTTGCAGGAATACCGTCACGCTGTGGCAGTGGCTAAAGAGTACCAGATAGATTTGGATAATGCCACGGTAGGTCAGCCTATGGTAGTGCGTTCGCCTATAGGTGGCACAGTGCTGCGCAACGAGTTGGTGATGGGTGAATACCTAAGGGAAGATGAGGACGCAAAGGTGGTTGTGGCGGATTTGAGCAAGGTGTGGGTCAAGGCTAGTGTGAGCGAGATGGAGTCTCCGTATGTTGAGGGAGTGGAAGAGGTGGAGGTCCGCCTCGCATCTCGCCCGGATATGGTATTCAAGGGCAGAGTGGCTTATACGGATGGAATGCTGAATGCTGAAACCCGTACCATGCAGACCTATATCGAGTGCGACAACAGTACCGGTCACATGATGCCCAATATGTATGCCAATGTGAATATGTCCTTGAAGGGACAGAAGCATATCATGTTGGACAAATCGGCCGTGCTGCAAAGCAGCAAAGGCAGGTATGTGTTGCGTCGCATTGCGGAAAATACTTTTGTCAAGACCGTTATAGAGGTTCAGTCGGTAGAGGGTGGACAGCTGTTGGTGACGAGCGGTCTGTCGGAGGGTGATGAGATTATTACCCAAGGCGCATTTTATTTTATTGACTGCAAATAAATTGAAATCATTATGATCAAGAAGCTTGTTAATTGGTCGATTGACCATGAGATTTTAATGATCTCGATTTTTGCCCTGCTATGCATAGTGGGTGTTATAGCATGGAACGGTTTGTCTATTGATGCCTATCCTGACATATCGGACACGACAGTACAGGTGGTGACCCAGGTTCCTGGTTTGGCCGCAGAAGAGATTGAACAGCAGATTACCATCCCTGTGGAACGTGCGGTTAATGGTTTACCGGGATTGAACACTATGCGAAGCAAGAATGCTTTCGGCTTATCTACCGTTGTGTTGGTTTTCGATGATGGCGTGGATGATTATTGGGCACGCCAGCGTGTGACTGAGCGCTTGGTTGGAATTGAACTTCCATTTGATGCGACGCCAGAGTTGAATCCGCTGACATCACCTACCGGAGAAATCTTCCGTTATGTGGTGGAGAGTCCTGATGGTAGTCATGACTTGCGAAGCCTGACCGATATTCACAAATGGATGATTATTCCGTATTTGCGTCAAATTGCCGGTGTTGCCGATGTGAGCAACTATGGTGGCATAACTACGCAGTACCAAATAGAACTCAAACCGGAACGTCTTACGGCGTATGACATTAGCCTTGATGATATTACGGAGAAAATCGAGGAAAACAACCTCAATGCAGGCGGTAGTATGATTTCCGAAGGAAGTCTCAGTTACGTGATTAGAGGTATAGGATTGGTCAGCGATTTGGAAGGACTGGGTAATATCGTAATCAAGTCGCACGAAGGGATTCCTGTCTTTTTAAGGGATTTGGGAGATTTGAAATATGGAATGCTGGAGCGAAAAGGTGTCCTGGGTTTTATGGATGATCAACGTGATTACGATGATGCGGTAGAAGGCATCGTGCAGATGCTGCGTGGAGAGAATCCTTCTGATGTGCTTGACCGCATACACGTCGCTGTGGATGAACTCAATGAAGAGGTGCTTCCTCCGGGTGTGAAAATTCATCCCTATCTCGACCGTACGGATTTGGTGGGTGAAACCTTGAAAACGGTGATGCATACCTTGCTCATAGGTATGCTCTTGGTAGTGGTGTTGCTCTTCATCTACCTGAGAGACTGGCGCGGATCCGCTTTGGTGGCCATTACCATTCCCATCGCGTTGTTGGTGGCATTTGTTTTGATGAAGATTACCAACGTGCCTGCCAATCTGTTGTCATTGGGTGCCATTGACTTCGGAATTTTGGTAGATGGTGCTATCGTCATGATGGAAACAATCCTGAAAGAACGTGAAACCAGACCAGGGGTTCCGCTGGACGAGCAGATGGTGAAACACCGTGCGGGCTTGGTGGGACGCTCGATATTTTTCTCTACCATCATCATTATCACAGCCTATATGCCGCTCTTTGCCTTCGAGCATGTGGAACGCAAGTTGTTTACGCCGATGGCCTATACTGTGGGGTACGCATTGTTTGGGGCACTGCTGGTTGCTTTGCTGCTAACACCGTGCTTGTCCTATTTGACCTACCGTAAACCCCGCAAGATATACCGTAATCGTTGGCTCGAAAAACTGAATGAAGCCTATGAGCATAGAGTGGAGAAAATAATCTCCAAAGGTCGCATGATGGTTGTGGTGCTGGTGGTCATCTTGCTTGGTTCTGGTGTTTTGGCCTATACCGTAGGGAAAGATTTTCTTCCTGCACTGGATGAGGGCTCAGTATGGGTTCAGGTGCAGTTGCCTTCGGGTATTTCAATCGACCAAGCCAAAAAGATGTCGGATGATCTGCGACATACACTCAAAAATTTCGATGAGACATCGTATGTGATGACGCAGTTGGGACGCGACGACGAGGGGGCGGAATGTTTCAGTTTGTCGCATGTGGAGGTGGGTATCGGTCTTAAACCGTATAAGACATGGAAAAGCAAGCGTACCAAGGCAGAGCTGGTAGAGGCCATGTCTGACTCGATAGCAAAAATGCCGGGTTATCAGGTGGGATTCAGCCAGCCGATTATCGATATGGTGATGGATCAGATTGCAGGTACGCATAGCGATTTGGCATTGAAGATATATTCTGATGATAATGACCAGAGTAGGAATGTGGCAGAACACGTGGTCAAGGTGCTCTCGGAAATACCCGGTGCTACGGATGTCGCCATTGATCAGGAACCACCCACTCCTCAGCTTCAAATCATTGTTGACCGCGACCGGATAGCGCAGTATGGACTGAATGTGTCGGATGTGGCACAATTGATAGAGTTGGCGGTCGGAGGAAAGGCCATCTCTCAGATTTATCAGGGTAGCAAAGTATATGATGTGACTTGTCGCTACGCCGAGGATTATCGTGATACGCCTGAGAAAATTGGGGCATTGCTTCTTACCAATTCTGAAGGTGCCAAAATACCCTTGTCGGCGGTAGCGGATATCCGCATGGATTTGGGCGCGAATATGATCATGAGGGAGATGAACCGCAGATATACGTTGGTGCGCCTGAATCTTAGAGGAACTGATTTGACAACATTTGTCAACGAGGCCAACCGTAGAATCAAGGAACAGGTTATGTATGATCCAGAGTTGACAACCTTGCACTGGGCAGGGCAGTTTGAGAACCGGAACAGGGCTTTTGGCCGTTTAGGACTAGTGGTGCCATTGGTATTAGGGGTTATGTTTGTCCTGCTGATTTTTGCCTTTGGCAAGGTCCGCCAAGCCGCATTGCTGATGATTGTGGTCCCACTGGCGCTTTTCGGCGGATTGCTGGCACTCAATGTGCGGGGCATGACTCTCAATGTGTCCTCGGCAGTAGGTTTTATCGCCTTGATAGGTGTGGCTATTCAGAATGGATTGATTATGATTTCTCATATCAACAATTTACGTACGGAGGGTGTTGAACTTCGGCAAGCCACCATACAAGGAGCCGCGCACCGTATGCGACCAATCCTTCTTACCGCAACGGTGGCCGTTTTTGGTCTGTTCCCCGCCTCAATATCCACGGGTATTGGTAGCGATGTTCAGCGTCCCTTGGCCACAGTGATTGTCTATGGACTTTTGTTCGCCACTGTGGTGACGCTTTTTGTGCTTCCTACTCTTTATTATTTGATTGAAAAAAGAAAAGAACATGAATAACAGAATATTAATAGGTATTGCATTGATGCTTTTGATGGTGGAAGCATGTGCCCAGTCCTTGGATTATAACACCTATATCGACTTGATAAAAAGACAGAATGCCGATTATGTGTCGGAAGAACTCAATATGGACATCGGAAAAGCCGAA
>JAGCSI010000053.1 GCA_017964255.1 Bacteroidales bacterium
CGCTTCTCACTTGTGTGATTTTAATTCTTTTCATCCCTTCAAATATTATTTTTTGTTGTTAATTTCATGTCCGTTTAAAAGCAAAATAGTGCAAATTTGGGAGAAAATTGCAACTATTTATTCACATTTCGACCTTAATAAGACCCATCTTCCACTATCCAACAATATCATATAAAGTCCGTGAAATCAAGTAGTTGCGAGTTTTCAGAGTTTTGTTTTCCGTCTTCTTCTATTTCACTTCAAAAGGTTTGCAAATATACAATTTTTTTTTGATGCAAAAACAGTAGGAAATATTTTTGTTGATTTTTTTCAGACGAAAGACGATAGGCAGCGGCAAGAGATTTCCACAATGGATGGTGTAAAAATTTTTTTCAAAAAAAGGCCTTTTTTGCATTAAAAAAAGACAATTTCCCGCAAAAAATTGTATTTTTGCGGTTTAAATGTACATTTAGAGTAAAAATAACATTAATTGACAACAAAAGACAACTAACAACCAAAACAACAACATTTTATTAACCAAAAACAACAGTTATGAAAAAAATCTTTACTTTGTTTTTCGCGCTATTCGTCATGGTATTTTGTGCGAAGGCGCAGTACATCCTTCAAGAAGGGTTTAACGGGGCTACGCTTCCCACTGGTTGGACAGCTATTGACGCTGACAATGATGGTTACAACTGGGATACAGAATACTGGCCCGCAACCTCAACCAATCCTGCACATACAGGTTCAAACTGTATTGCTTCCGCTTCTTACATCAACGACATAGGTGCGTTGAATCCTGACAACTGGCTGATTTCTCCTGCTGTAACGCTGACCGCAAATTCGACCTTGTCATTCTGGGTAGCGGATTATCAATATCCTGAAACTTACACGGTTTATATTTCTACAACCACACCGACAATTCCCGCATTTACTACTGTTCTCATGACTGGAACGACCAATGAAGACGAAATTGTATACGAACAAAAAAATGTTGACCTGTCTAGTTACACTGGCCAAACCGTTTACATCGCTTTCCGTCACCATAATTCAAACGACAACTATTGGTTGTTCTTAGACGATGTGGAAATTTTCGCACAACCCACTAGCCCTACCATTGCTGTATCCCCCACTGCCATTGATTTCGGCACAGTAGGTATGCCCGGAAACAGGACTGCCACTGCTACTGTCACCGCTTATAACCTTACCACTGGCATCACTGCAACTACTTCCGCTCCTTTCTCCGTATCCGCTGATGGCACTACTTATGGCACCACCGCTACTATCGCAGCAGCTGGCGGCACACTGTATATGAAATATACTCCCACCACAAGCGGCATCGCCAACGGCACCGTTACCTTGGCCAGCACTGGCGCCACCAGCGTCACACTTCCATTGACTGGTAACGCTGTGGATTGCAGCAACATTTCCCTGCCTTATACCACCGATTTCACCGATGAAACTCTGAACAACTGCTGGACCGTTGTAGATGCCAATAATGACGGCAGTGCAGAGACCAGTCAGGGTATGTGGAGTTTCATGACAACAGACGGATGGGCACAATATTTCTATCATTCAACGAATACCGCCAACGACTGGCTGATTTCTCCTGTTTTTGCTATTCCGCAAAATGGTGCCGTCTCATCATTCGACTATAAGGTAAGAGGTTCCAATTATCCCGAAAAATTCTCCGTATATGTGATTCCCGCTAACGGAAGTTACCTTAACGCCATTCAAATTGTTGGCACACGTACTGTTACCAACACTGCATTTGAAACCCAATACCTTGATTTAGCCTCCTATGCTGGTCAGTCAATCCAAATTGCTATCAAGGCTGAATCCGATCCTGACATGTATGGACTGAATATCTCTAATTTCTTCATCGGAGCCGAGATTCCCACCACTATGACAGTGACGCCAACTGCCATTGACTTTGGCAGTATTCCCGCTGGCATGACCGTAGAGAATATGATCATCATCAACAGCGCCAACCTGAATGAGGCTATCAATGTCACCACCGCTGCTCCTTACAGTGTATCTTTGAACGGCACCTCCTATAATACCACGGTGACCATCCCCGCCAACCCCGCTTTATCTGTTGACGACACCATCTACGTGAAATTCGCTCCTACAACTCCCGGCACATACAATGATAATATTATTATCAGCACCACCACCCTTGGCGACACTGTGCTTCTGACTGGTTCCGCTGCCGACTGCAACACCATCACCACCTTCCCCTTCACCGAAAATTTTGAGGAAACCTCACCAACTCTTCCCTGCTGGACTGTCAACGACGCCAACAACGATGGAAAAACATTCAGCTTCACCAGCGGTGCGGCAAGATATACTTACTCTTCCGCCAACCCTGCTGACGACTGGGTGATTTCTCCTGAAATCACTTTTACAGGAAGCCAGATTTTGAGCGTTGATTACCGTGCACAATCTGCTAATTATCCTGAGAAATTCATGGTTGCCGCTATCAATGGAAACACTATCACGGTATTGACTGATACTATTCATGTCACATTGACCTCCAATGTAACTGAATACGTTGATTTAAGCAGTTTGAATGGCACATACAAAATCGGTATCCACTGCGTTTCCGATCCTGACCAATACTACCTCTTTATTGACAATTTCGCTATCATAGATGTTTCCGAAGCTTCTTTGGCTGTTAATCCTGACAGTTTGACATTTATCGGCATTATGGGACAGGGCTCCTTATCCCAAGAAGTTGATGTAACCGGTTTTGCTTTGACCAGCAGCATCAGTGTTAGCGCTCCAGCTAATTTCGAAGTTTCTACAGACAACACCACTTTCGGAGCTACCGCTACCATTGCCAACACAGGTATGGCTACCCAGGCTTCTCTGTATGTTCGTATCAATGCTGCTACTGCCGGATTACACAGTGGCAACATCACTTTGACCAGCGGCACCGCTACCGCCACCATCTATGTGGAAGGTAACGCTGTTGATTGCTCTGGTGGTATCGCAAGTCTGCCTTTCACCCACACTTTCAACGACCAAGTTGCACCTCCCACCTGCTGGGGTTATAACGATATTGAAAACTTCGATAAAGCAACTGTTAACCCAAGCACAGGTGATTATGCTATTGTCGTTTTGGATGCCGATTATCTGATTTCTCCCGAAATACATAGCACAGCAGCCATGAACGTGAGCATTGATTACAGATGTTATTATGGCGACCAGATTCCTGGTAGCACCTTCCGTATCGGCTACTCCTCAACCAATGACAACTACACCAGTTTCACCTGGTTGGAACCCTTTACCGTTAACGCCTATCCTGCCGACACCACTGCCATTTTTGAGACCTATACCGCACTGGTTCCCGCAGGTAGCAAGTTTGTTGCTGTCGATATTATGGAAATAGGAAGTTATGCTACCCTGTTTGGAAGTTACTACAACTATCTGTTCTTTGACAACTTCTCTTTGACAGAAGTCAATGATCCCATCATCAATGCAAATACCACTGAAATCAATTTTGGCAATGTAAACATCAACACCACCGAAACAGGAACCGTTGCCATCATTACCGCCAATCTGACAGCAGACATCACCGCCACCACTACTGCTCCGTTTGAAGTATCCGCTGACAACACCACCTTTGGTGCTACAGCCACTATCCCCGCAGCTGGCGGCAACTTGTATGTTCGTTATGCTCCCACCGCAGTGGGTACACACTCTGGCATTGTAACCTTGTCTTCAACCGGTGCCACTAATGTTCAAATCAGCTTGAATGGTAAAGGTGTTGACTGCTCAACTGCCGCAACACTGCCTTACACTGAAGATTTCGAAAACGAAGTCTTCCCACCGTCCTGCTGGTCTGTGTTATCAACCAATGAAACAACTTGGGGTGCTAACAATGGATTTGCATATTGCAACTATAGTATGACAGCTCAAGACGAGAAATTGATTACCAATGCCATCTCCTTTGCCGGACACAACAATATTACGATGACATTCGACTTCAAAGCAAGCTACACCTACATCCACAATAGTGATCCGGAAGAACAATACAATCTCCTTATTTACGCCAGCACCGACAATGGCAACACTTTCTCCAACACTCCTGTCTATGACATGAGAAACGACCAGGGAGAATTCGACGACTGGGCAGTAACTTCCGCTACTGTTAACCTTTCTTCTTTTGCTGGCCAATCCAATGTCAAACTGATGTTCCGCTATTATGGCACCTATGGTGCTGAACTCTATATTGACAATGTCTACATTTCAGAATCAACAAGCATTGCCGATGTTGAGAGCAACAACACCGTTTCCGTTTACCCGAACCCTGCCAACAATGTGATCAATGTGAACGCCACTTCCAACATCAGCAATGTTGAAGTTTACACTATCACTGGCCAGAAAGTGGGTGACTTCACCGCTAACAACACCAATATTGCTATCAACACTTCCAACCTGACTAACGGTCTGTACCTGATGCAGATTCACACTGAAAATGGCATAATCAACAAGAAATTCTCTGTTGTGCGCTAATCAGTAATCTTTTCATAATTCATTCAAAAGAGCGGCTCGTAAGGGTCGCTCTTTTTTGTGCTTATTTATTGCAGGTTTATCGCCCCTGCGAGCAGTTCTGGGCGGCGGACTTTAAAGACTTTAAGGTATTTAAAGTCTCTAAGGTCCTTAAGGACCGCCGCCCAAAACTGCTCGCCCCACATCACAACCAAAAAACACCAGCTAATTGCTAATTAACTAATTTACCAATTTGCTAATTTGCTAATTTGCTAATTAATTTCGTATCTTTGCATCCTCAAAACAAAACATCATGACTTTAGGAATTCTCGCTGCCATGGAGCAGGAAATCAGCTTAGTATGCGAAATGATTGAAAACCCCGTCCGTACAGAACTGGGCGGAAGAACCTTTTACCGAGGCAGGCTCAACAGCATCGACTGTGTGGCCTGTTTCTCCAAATGGGGCAAGGTGGCCGCCACCATCACCACCACCCTCATGATTGAGCATTTCCATATCACCGACCTCGTGTTTATCGGTACGGCGGGAGCCCTGACCGACGAACTCAACGTGGGCGACATTGTGGTGGCCAAACGGCTGGTGCAACACGACCTCGATGCCCGCCCCATTATCCCTCGCTTCCAGATTCCGCTGACCGACCACATCTATATGGAGAGTGACCAGAGGCTGTCAAGCTTGGCCATCAACAGTGTCAACAAACTGATTGCCAAAGACTTCAGCGAAATCATCGGCAAGGAGGCCGCCAAGGAGTTCAGTTTCATACAGCCTCGTCTCCTGCAAGGCGATGTGGCCAGTGGTGACCAGTTCATCAGCAGCGACGAGAAACGGCAGGAACTCATCGGCCTGTTGCCCGAAGTGCTGTGTGTAGAGATGGAAGGAGCCGCCGTGGCCCAAGTCTGCAAAGAGTTCCAGCTGCCTTTTACGGTCATCAGAATTATCTCCGACAAGGCCAACCATGATGCCCGGGTGGACTTCGGCCGCTTCACCGAAGCCGTGGCGAACATATACTCGCGAGCGATTATACGGGAGATGTTAGAGGAGTTGACAGTTGATAATTGATAATTGACAATTGACAGTTAAGAATTCAGAATTCAAAATTCAAAATTCAGATAATAACTTTCAACTTTCAGTTTTCAACTTCATTAATTAGCACATTTACTAATTTGCTAATTTACTAATTGAAAAAAACGCTTGCATATAAAAATATTTGTGTATATTTGTAGATTAGACTTGAAAATTACAACTAGTTAATAATCAAAATAATAAGATCTTATTACCATGTCAAAAGTACTTTTTTTAGGAGATGAAGCCGTCGCGCAGGCAGCGTTAGACGCAGGCTTATCCGGAGTTTATGCTTATCCCGGCACTCCATCTACCGAAATCACCGAATTCATACAAGAGTCTAAACAGGGCAAAGCAGGCGAGGTGCACAGCATCTGGGCCGGCAACGAGAAGACCGCCATGGAGTCTGCCATCGGCATGTCTTACGCCGGCAAGCGCGCCATGGTTTGCATGAAGCACGTGGGCCTCAACGTGGCCGCCGACCCCTTCATGAACTCTTCTATCACCGGCGCCAACGGCGGTTTGGTGGTGGTTGTGGCTGACGATCCGTCAATGCACTCCTCACAGGACGAGCAGGACTCACGCTACTATGCCAAATTCGCGTTGATTCCCTCTTTCGAGCCGTCCAACCAGCAGGAAGCTTACGACATCACTTATGCGGCTTTCGACTTTTCCGAAAAATACCGTACTCCCGTGTTGATCCGTCTGACCACGCGTCTCTCCCACTCCCGCGCCGGCGTGGAACGCAAGGCCGAACGCCCGCAGAACCCCCTGCACCTTGAAGAGAACCCGAAACAATTCATCCTGCTGCCCGCCAACGCCAGAGTGCATTACCGCAACCTGCTGGGCAAACAGGAAGCTTTTGAAGAAGAGGCATGCAAATCTCCTTTCAACCAATATATCGAAGGCAAAGACAAGAAGATGGGTATCATCGCCTCTGGTATCGCCTTCAACTACCTGATGGAGAACTTCGAGAACCATCAGTGCCCCTACCCCGTGCTGAAGATTTCACACTACCCCATCCCCTCCAAGCTGGTGGCCAAGATGGTAGACGAATGTGAGACCGTATTGGTAGCCGAGGAAGGCTATCCTTTCATTGAAGAGCAAGTGCGCGGACTGTTGAACCGCACTGGCAATATCATCGGCCGCTTGAGCGGTGCCCTGCCCCGCGACGGCGAGTTGAACCCGAACTTGTTGGCCAAAGCACTCGGCATGCCCGACAGCTACGGAGCTCCCGTTCCCGAACTCGTGGTTCCCAGACCCCCTGCGTTGTGCCAGGGCTGCCCCCACATCGACTCCTACAACGCTATCAACCGCGCTATGGAGAAATACGGAAAGGGCAAAGTGTTCGCCGATATCGGTTGCTACACCTTGGGCGCACTTCCTCCCTACAATGCCATCTATACTACCGTTGACATGGGTGCTTCCATCACCATGGCCAAGGGTGCCGCCGACGCAGGCGTACGTCCCTGTCTGGCTGTAATCGGTGACTCCACTTTCACCCACAGCGGTATGACCTCCCTGCTGGACTGCATCTATGAGAACACCCCTGTTACCGTGATGATTCTCGATAACAGCACCACAGGTATGACCGGTGGACAGGATTCTCACGCACTGGGTGTCCTGGGCGAAATCTGCAAGGGACTCGGTGTCAAGGAAGATCATATCCACCGCATCAAACCCCTGCCCAACCAGCTGGAAGAAAATGTCAAAATTATTGAAAAAGAATTGGAATACGAAGGTGTTTCGGTCATCATCCCGACCCGTGAATGTATCCAGACCCTCAGCCGCCGCATGAAAAAACAGCAGGCAGCAAAGAAGTAATCAGGGGTCAGGTTACAGGTATCAGGTTACAGGTTACAGGTTGCAGATAATTCCCCTTCTTTTAGAAGGGGTGCCCGAAGGGCAGGGTAGTAAAATCACCCTATAGCCAAAATAAAAATATCATCAAAAAGAAAAAACAATGAAAATCGACATTATATTAGCAGGCGTAGGCGGTCAGGGTATCCTCTCCATCGCCACCATCGTAGGCCACGCCGCCGTCAAAAGAGGAATGTACATGAAACAAGCCGAGGTTCACGGTATGAGCCAGCGCGGTGGTGACGTACAGTCACACTTCCGCCTGTCCGACCAGGAGATCGCCTCCGACCTTATCCCCATGGGCAAAGCCGACCTCATCATCTCTGTGGAGCCGATGGAGTCATTGCGCTACCTGCCTTGGCTGAACAAGGAAACTGGCTGGTTAATCACCAACAGCCAGCCTTTTGTCAACATCCCCAACTATCCGGATTTCGACAAACTGAACGCTACATTGGACAAGCTGCCCAACAAGGTGGTCATCGATGCCGACCAGATTGCCAAGGACCTGGGTTCCGCCCGTTCCGCCAACATGGTGATCCTCGGTGCCGCATCTCCCTACCTCCAGTTGCCTTTCGAAGAGATTGAAGCCGCCGTTAGAGAGAACTTCGCCCGTAAGGGAGAGGATGTGGTCAACGTGAACATCGCCTGTCTGAAAGCCGGCCGCGAATACGCCGAAAAACACTGAGAAACACTGGAAAAGCAGGTCTACTAAAGACATAGCTCATTCATAATGAACAACTTATCGGAATTTCTTAAACGGAATTTTCATATTTTCCTATTTGTAATTCTACAGATAGTGTGTATCATTATGATTTCCAAAAGCATGAAATACACCAGTTTCGCCCTCCACAGAGTATGCCAAACCATTGTGGCGCCTATCAACGAGGCATGGTACAATGTCATCCGGCACTTCTCTCTGGAAGCGGAAAACGAACAGCTGGTACAGCAGAACATTACTCTGCTCAACGAGCGCGACAACGCTTTCACTTTCAAGGACGACTCGGTATATACTGCTGTGGAATGCGACAGCAACCAGCGGGTGAAAATGCGACTGTACGACTACTCCTACGCCAACATCGTATATAAGACCACCGAGAAAACGCACAACTACATTATTATCGACAAGGGACGTGCCGACGGTGTCACCATTGATATGGCAGTGCTGTCGGCCGGAGGTGTTTGCGGTGTGGTAAGCGATGTGACCGAGCATTTTGCCTCCATCATCTCGCTTTTGCACCCCGATGCCCGTATCAGCGCCAAGTTACTGCCATCCAATCAGATAGGAACAGTCCTCTGGGATGGTATCAGCGCCCGTTACGCACAACTGTACGACATTCCCCAGCATGTGCCGGTAAATGTCGGCGACTCTATTGTCACCAGCGGTTATTCCAATATCTTCCCCAAAGATATTCTGGTGGGCATTGTGGAAGACGTCCATGAAACAGACCATAGCAGCTTCCTGACCATCAAGGTACGCTTGGCTACTAACTTCAACAATGTCAACACGGTATATCTGATCCGCAACATCTACACTTCGGAAATGGACGAACTCAAAAATAATTTCAAGGATGAATAACGCCAGCTCCAACATATTGAGGTTCCTGCTTGTTCTTCTGGCACAGATTTTTGTGTTCCGTTATACCCATCTTTTCGGTTGTGTCGGCATCTACATCTACCTTCTTGCACTGCTGATGCTGCCTTTTGAGATTCCGCGCTGGATCCAGTACCTCATCGCCTTTGCCACCGGTTTTATCATTGACATGTTCAATGTCACTTACGGCATCAACGCTTCCTCCTGTATGCTGATGATGTTTGTCCGTCCCTACCTGGTGGTAGCCCTTAATGGCCGCAAAACCGACGACATCGTGGACAAGCCCCTGCCCGGCGTGAAAGATTTCCGCTGGTTGCTGGCCTATACGGTCATTTTGGTGTTCATCCAGCAATTTGCCGCCGTGATGCTGGAAACCTTCTCTTTCCACCATTTCTGGAAAACCATATTGGTCATATTGGGCAACACCATTCTGACCAGCACGGTTATCTTATGTTGCGAGTACTTATTTATTCCTGTCAAAAAAAGAAATTAATATTGAAACCTATGAAACCTAAATTAGTAGTTGGAAACTGGAAAATGAACAAGCCCTTCGACGATGCGCAGGACTTGATTTTGGATATTCAGAATAATCTGAAAGACCGCAAGTTACAAACCGAAGTGGTGCTTTGTCCGCCTTTTGTCTATATGGAACTGATTACCGACATTGCCGAAGAGGAAGACAGCCAGTTCTATGCCGGAGCACAGAACTGCAGCGAGCATGAAAGCGGCGCCTACACTGGCGAGGTCTCTGCCGAAATGCTGGCCTCCATGGGCGTGGAATTCTGCATTGTGGGACATTCAGAAAGAAGGAAATATTTTGGCGAGACCAATGCTGTTATCGCACAGAAAATTGATCTCTTGCTGAAAAACGACATTGTTCCCATTGTTTGCTGCGGCGAGTTGCTGGAAGAGCGCAAAGCTGGCAAACATACCCAGGTGGTACAGCAACAGATTGAGGAGTCACTGTTCCATTTACAAGCTTCTGAATTTGAAAGGGTGATTATCGCCTACGAACCCGTTTGGGCTATCGGTACCGGTGAAACCGCCACTCCCGCCCAGGCTGAGGAGATGCATGCCTTCATCCGCTCATTGGTAGAGAAGAAGTATGGCACCGAAATGGCTTATAATACCTATATATTATATGGTGGCAGCTGCAACCCAAAAAACGCCGCCGACCTGTTCATGCAGGAAGATGTTGACGGCGGTCTGATTGGCGGTGCCTCCCTCAAAGCCGACGACTTCTGCGCCATCATCGATGCCGGTGAAAACGTGCTGAAAGACAATTGACAATTGACAATTGATAGTTGACAATTGATAATTGACAGTTTACAGTTGACAATTGATAGTTGACAATTGTCAATTAATGATTGACAGATGATAATTGACTGGTGTAGAGACGTGCCATAGCGCGTCTCTACATTTTTTATATCCAATTTTTTTTGATGCCCTATTAAAGTAACTGATTTTTTTGTATATTTCACAACCGAAAAAAAGCAAAATCATAAAAAAACAAAATCGCAAAAAAACTCGCATATATCCAATAAGAATCGAAAGAAAAAAATCAAAATCAATATTAATCAAAACTACAAAATTATGAAGAAATTTTACTTTTTTGTCCTGATGTGCCTGATCGCAATGGCTTCTTTGTGCACGCAAGTACAAGCTCAAACCATCTGGGACGGTACCGCGGACGTATCCTGGTACGATGCCAGTGAGACCAACTTTTACATTTCTACTCCAGAAGAGTTGGCTGGCGTGGCGCAATTGGTAAACAACCACACCACCACTTTCAGCGGCAAGACCATCAACCTGACGGACGATATCTGGCTGAATGCCGAGCAGGACTCCACCAACAACTGGATTCCCATCGGAGGTGACGCCTCTGCCACCGGGGAAGATACCCATTCGGAGACCAGCTATTCCTTCCAAGGTCATTTCAACGGCCATGGGCACAGTATC
>JAGCSI010000054.1 GCA_017964255.1 Bacteroidales bacterium
ATAGTGGCATTTCAGCAAATTGCTTCGTTTGTGATAAGTCAATGTCACATCGCAGTGCTTGCAAACCGGCATATTCTGGCAGGTGTTGCAATACAAGCGGAGCGAGTAGCCACGGCGGTTTTGGAAAAGGATGATTTGCTCATGTTTCGACAGGGCCTCGGCCATGCAATCAATCAGGAACTGCGAGAAATGACCGTTCATTTTCTTCTGCCGCAGATTCTTCACGATATCCACCACCCAAATGTCGGGCAAAGTGCTGTCGGCATAGCGATGCATCAAGTTGACCAATCCGAATTTCTGCTGCTGGGCATTGTAATAGCTCTCTAACGAAGGCGTGGCCGTGCCCAACATCACCTTGCACTCGTGAATCTTTGCCAACACAACCGCCCCGTCCCTGGCATGATAGCGCGGTGCAGGGTCAATTTGCTTGTACGAGCCATCGTGCTCTTCATCCACAATAATCAGACCCAGATTCTGATACGGCAGCAGCAAAGCCGAGCGGGCGCCCAAAATCAGCTGGTATTTCGTGTTCAAATCCCCCTCTTTATGCTGATTCAGTACCCGGTTCCAGATTTCCACACGCTCATACTCGTTGAAGCGGGAATGGTACACCCCTACCCTGTCGCCGAAAAATTTCCGCAAGCGGTTGACAATCTGTGAGGTAAGTGCGATTTCAGGCAAGAGGTAAAGCACCTGTTTACCCTGCTTCAACACCTTATCTATCAGTTTAATATAAATCTCTGTCTTGCCGCTTCCCGTCACACCGTGCAGTAGCACTGTATCGTGCTCCTGAAACTGCGTTTCAATCTCATCCATGGCCTGCTGCTGATAATCCGACAACTGGATATCCTCTGCCGAAGACGAAGAGTCAAAAGCCTCCAAACGGCTGGTGACAACAGTTTGCTGTTCGAAAATGCCCTTGTCTATCAAGGTTTGCAGACGAGCTTGCGAGATATCCGCTTTTTTCAGCAAATCCGCTTTCTTAATCACCGCTTTCAGATTGAAACCGTTGGGTTTGGCAGTATCCTTGGTCAGCATCAGGAACGAAAGCAAGAGGTCTTGCTGCTTGGCGGTTTTCTTGGATGCTCCCAGGGAATCTATCAGATTCATCAGCGTGGTCTCATCATCACAATAGGGAACTGCCAAAGCGATAAAGGTCTCCGTTTTAGGCTTATACGGATCACGGATTTCCTCGTCTGTGATTACCACATCCTTGTCCACCAAAGATTTGATAATCGGAATAACCTTCTGGATATCTATTGTCTTGGCAATTTCATCCACCGTCATGGTCGGATGATAGGCCAAGGCCTCCACCAGCTTGGTTTCCTTCTCGTTCAGCACTGTCATATCCCCGTCGAAGGCCGGATTCAGTTGGATTTTGGTCTCGCTGGCCAGCTTGAGAGCGGAAGGCAACGCAGCGGCCATCACCTCGCCCAGGGAGCACATGTAATAACGGGCAATCCACTGCCACAGCTGGATTTGACGCTCCGACACCACGGAATGCTCGTCAATCACATCCAGCACATATTTCACGTTGACTTGTTGCGGCACATTTTCGTGCACTTTCAGCACCAAGCCCGAATACAACTTACTTTTGCCGAAAGGCACCACCACCCGCATTCCGAAACCAACACTATCGTTCAGTTCCTGGGGAATGCGATAGGTAAAAAGCCCTTGCAAAGGCAAGGGCAATAGTACATCCGCAAAGTAAGTATGCATCATGTGTAATATTCAAAAAGTAAGCGTAAAGGCTTATTCACCAGCAATATAAACAGCCAGGTCAACAGCCTTGTTAGCGTAACCCACCTCGTTATCGTACCAAGCGATCAGCTTCACAAAATTGGGGTTCAGCATGATACCGCCATTGGCATCGAAAATGGAAGTATGGGTATCGCCCAGCAAGTCAGTGGAAACCACCATATCTTCGGTGTAACCCAGAATACCTTTCAGCTCGCCTTCGGAAGCGCGCTTCATGGCAGCCTTGATTTCATCATAAGTGGTGGCACGTTCCAGACGGCAAGTCAAGTCAACCACAGACACATCGGCGGTCGGCACGCGGAATGACATACCCGTCAATTTGCCTTTCAGTGAAGGGATAACTTTGGTCACAGCCTTGGCGGCACCAGTAGATGAAGGAATGATATTGCCGAATACGGAACGACCGCCGCGCCAGTCTTTCATAGAAGGACCGTCAACAGTTTTCTGGGTAGCGGTAGCAGCGTGAACGGTGGTCATCAAACCTTCCACCATACCGAAATTATCGTGAATAACCTTGGTCAGCGGAGCCAAGCAGTTGGTCGTACAAGAAGCGTTGGAAACGATAGGCTGACCGGCATATTCCTTATGGTTGACACCCATTACGAACATGGGGATATCATCTTTTGGAGGAGCGGACAACACCACTTTCTTGGCACCAGCCTGGATGTGTTGCTCTGCCAGTTCCTGAGTCAGGAAGCGGCCTGTACATTCCACCACCACATCAACACCCACTTCGTCCCATTTCAGATTGGCGGGTTCTTTTTCTGCGGTCACACGGATAGTGTTTCCATTGATGATCAAGTTATTATCTTTTACTTCAATCGTGCCTTTGAACGGACCGTGTACGGAATCATATTTCAACATATAAGCGATATAATTCACTTCCAACAAGTCGTTGATGGCGACCACCTGCACATTGTCTCTTTCCAAAGAGGCGCTCAGCACCAAACTACCGATACGGCCGAAACCGTTGATTCCTAATCTGATTTTTTCCATAGTTATTATAATTTGTATGTTTTATGTTGTAAAAAAAAGTGTGCAAAGATAACATAAATTTTTCGGATTTGCCCCGGTTGGGAGAAAAAAGTTAGTACTTTTGTCAGTCCCAAAACAAAAAGCACTCACAAATTTCTTCGTAAGTGCTTGGTTTTCTTGGCGCTCCCTCTAGGACTTGAACCTAGGACCCTCTGATTAACAGTCAGATGCTCTAACCGACTGAGCTAAGGAAGCAACTGGTCTCTACGTTTCCGTTTTGACGCTGCAAAAATACAATTTTTTTTCTTTGCTTCGTCAATTTTTTTCTTTTTTCTTTTTTTTGTAATTTTGCAGCGGTTTTTTAGTCTTGAATCAAAATTAAATACCTAATAATCAGAAAGATAAAATTTTCAGAAAAATCATCAAAAACAAACATACCATGTCACTTAGCGGAAAAGAAGTTTTAAAAGAAGTCAGAAATTTCGTATTTATCACCCTCGGATTAGCAATTTTCGCATTCGGATGGACCGCTTTTATGATTCCCCACGAACTCACCGGTGGCGGAGTCAGCGGTATCGGTGCCATCCTTTACTTCGCCCTGAAAATCCCGGTCGGTATCTCCACCTTGTTGCTGAATCTTATCCTGGTGGCCTTTGCCTGGAAAGTGTTAGGCAGGAAATTCTGCGTCAACACCATCATCTGCTCCGTGATTCTTTCCATTTTTATGTCTATTGGCCAGGCCGTCTTCACGCAACCTTTGGTTGATGACAAATTCATGTGTACCCTGATTGGCGCGTCATTGGCGGCTTTCGGCGTAGGCATGGCCATCAACTGGGGCGGCAACACCGGCGGCACTGACATTGTGGCCCTGATGATTAACAAATACCGCAATATCTCATACGGACGCATCACCTTGTACACCAATCTGGTCATTGTAGGCTCCTCCTATTTCATTGTGCAGGACCTCGAAAAACTGGTTTATAGTATGGTGGTGATGTTCGTTTATACCGTGGTGTCGGATGTGGTGATTGACGGCTACAAGCAAAGTTACCAGATTATGGTATTCTCGAAGAAAAACAAAGAGATTGCCGAGCGCATCAACAAGGAACTCCAGCGAGGAGCCACCTTTATCAAGGCCACAGGCTCTTACACCATGGAGGAAAGCGAGATTCTGCTAATTATCGCCCACAGAACCGACAAGGTACTCATTACCCGCATCATCAAAGAAATTGACGATACTTCATTTATCAGTATATCAAAAACATACGGTGTTTTCGGCAAAAACTTTGACCGACTGACAATATAGCTCGAAACTTATTGAAAAACAAAAATCCTCGTCCCATGAAAAACAAACGGGTATTGATGGCCATGAGCGGCGGCATCGACAGCAGCGTGTCGGCACTGCTACTGTGCGAGCAAGGCTATGAACTGGTGGGCGCCACCTTCCGCACTTTCGACTATATCAAGGAGTCGTGTCTGGCCCGCGAGAAAGGCTGCTGTTCGGTGGAGAGTATCATGGAAGCCAAACATTTTGCCGAATCGTTGGGCATTGAGCACCATATTCTGGATTTCCGACAGATTTTCCGCGACCATGTGATTGCCAATTTCGTAGAGGAATACCAGCGGGGGCGCACACCCAACCCTTGTGTGCTGTGCAACTCGCATATCAAATGGGGCGAACTGCTGGCCGCTGCCGACCAGTACGGCTGTGATTTCATCGCCACAGGACATTATGCCCAAATCGCCCAATTCAACGGGCATTATTACCTGAAAAACGCTGTAGACACTCATAAAGACCAGACCTATTTCTTATGGATGCTTACCGAAGAGAATCTGAAACGCACCATTTTCCCTCTGGGCGGCTATACCAAAGACGAAGTACGGCA
>JAGCSI010000055.1 GCA_017964255.1 Bacteroidales bacterium
AACGATCCCTACGCAGGCACTCAGACCGAGCAGGTGGAAGATACCACTGAAGAATAACAACTCAATTAAGGGTTTAACTTAAAAAGAGGATTTCAACATCCTCTTTTTTTTTGAAAAATTAAAGGCAAAAACTGGTTATACTATCTCTTGCTGGTGAGCTCCGCCGCACTGTGGGGCAGCTCTTTCATTTTCACCAAACGGCTGCTGGAGTTTGCCGACCCTGTGGTCATCATCTGCTCGCGCGTGATGATTGCGGGACCGTTTTTTCTGCTGCTTTGCCTCCTGTTTTTCCGCAAGGACATGCGCATTGCCCGCAAGGACCTCCCTATCCTCTTTGCCTTCAGCTGTTTCGAGCCCTTTCTGTATTTCATCTTTGAGACTTACAGTCTCACCCGCTGCGATGCGTCCGTTGTGTCCATCATTGTGGCCACCATCCCCATCGCCACTGCATTTCTTTCCATTTTCTATTTCAAAGAAAACTTTACCAAACTGAATCTCTTCGGTGTTTTTGTATCGTTCTCGGGTATCTTTCTGATGCTGTTTCCGGCTTTTATGAACGCCTCTGTCAGCATGTCTGGCGTATTGTTGGCCTTTGGTGCCGTTTTATCCTCCGTAGGCTACATGTTTTTCCTGCGCAAACTTCCTGAGCACTACAACCCGGTCATCATCATCACCTATCAAAACCTGATTGGCCTCGCCTTATTCACCCCTCTGATGCTGCTGATCACCGACCATTCAACGCTGGGCAGCCAGCTGGGCGCCCTTTTCAGTCCACCTCAATTGTACTACCTCGCCAGTCTCGCCATCCTCTGTTCCGCCTTGGCTTTCATGTTCTATCTGCAGGGCATGCGCCATTTCGGCGTGGGCAAAGCCAACACCTTCACCAATCTCATCCCCATCGTCACCGCCATCTTGTCGTTTTTCTTACTGCAAGAACAATTTCCCCTATACAAAATTCTGGGCATCATCATCGTTATCACAGGTATCTTCCTGGTTCAGAAGAAAACTTCGAAGCAGTAATATTCCCTACTGTTATGAATCAGATTTTAATTTAAGTAATTCTTCATTGATTGCCTTGATATGAGTGGCATGCCAACCTGCCACGTCATGTAGTATAATGGCTTTTAAGGGATTGCCTTTGTTATAAAACTTCAATACATTAATTCGGTCTCTTTTCGAGCTACGCCAGCCACTTTGCCACCTCGCTTTGCGATTTTCTTGCTTTCTTCAAAAGTTTCGGGGTCTTCTTTCTGGGAAATTTCCGTTGTAACACGCTCACCCAGCATGGTGAAAATTAGTTCCAGATCGTCCATGTGGTCACGCAAGTTTTGATTCTTATTCTTGTTTGTCAAACCTTTGAATTCTTTGTATTCAGCAGGTGTCATACCGAATGTTGCTTTGGAAATTTCCGCTGTCAGAATGGCATAATCCTGTTCTGTGGTGATGCCACGCCTTTTCCATTCATCCGTTAGGTTCTGACGAATGGCAATGCCTCTAAGACGTTTGTCAATCCAGTCTTTGGGATAGCATTTCTTTTCATATAGTTCCTTCATGCGCTCCTGCGCCAGCTCCGGATTTTCAATTTCAAGTACACGCTCGTAACCCACCTGAGCAAGCCATTGCTTGAAAGGCTCGGCCTTAGGCGAAGGGATGGACTGGATGATGCGGAAGAGACCTTTGACATGGGCGGCTTGTACCATGCGTCGTTTGCCATCAAGCGCTATCATTTCAACTGGGGTACAAATTGTACCCCAGTTGAAATTCAATGCCTCATCTCGAGATCGCATTTTTTTAATATATTGTTTAGGATCGTTACTATTAGTCAGTGCTTCCACCACATCCACAACGGAGAAATACCATTGTCCTTCTTCTTCGTTCCATGTAGAACGGATTTTATTTCCTTGAAACAACTTTATGTTGGTCATAATTCTTTTTTAGTATTCCAAATTTATATTTTATACAGGTGTATTGATTTTGCAAAGATAAAGTTAAGAACCTCTTGTTTTGCCATTGTTGATAAAATAAATCTATCTGATAATCAATAATATTGTTTTGTCGATAGAAGAATTTAACAATGAGTGTTTTTTTGCATGGAAGGAATTTAACAAACACGCTGCAAAGGCCAATGTATACAATCCTCTTTAACTGCATAATACATTAATACACGTAAATCAGTTGGCAGAGAGTCATCTTTTCTTGCTTATAACAAATTTATCTTCTTTCGTATAGTTTCAATAATTTCTTCACATTTTTCATCACTTAGATTGACTCCAAAATTGATATTTCGTCCTTTGTGACGCAACATCTGGATTCGTTCTTCGATTTTCCCTGAAATACTAAAGTGAACAAGTAATTGCTCATATCTCCATAAGGTTATCGGGAGAAAGATTACCGATGTCGTTTATCTACAGACAGAGGTGCTTGGATTCTCGAACAAGGAGAAAAGAATCATTTTCGATCTTTATTGTGAGGACCAGATTATGAACAGGATGATTGTGGAGATGCAACGAGCCGAACAGGAGTATTA
>JAGCSI010000056.1 GCA_017964255.1 Bacteroidales bacterium
CTGTCATTGTTTATGCGTTCCTATAGCACTTCCTATCCTTTCAACATTGAAGTAGGTGTGATGACTGATCCTTCTGATATCAGCACCTTCCAGCTGGTACAGACCCTCACAGTCAGCGGAACCTCATACGTTGAGCAGGAAGCTTATTTCAACAACTTCACCGGCAACGGCAACTTTATCGCTTTGAAGGTGGCCCAACCTACTTCCAACTACAACTATGGTTACATTGACGACATCGTATTGAGCGCTATTCCCAGCTGTTCACCAGTAAGCGAACTGAACGTCAGCAACATTGCCGGTTCTTCAGCCTTGGTATCCTGGTCAAACGGCCATTTTGGCACAATAAGCAGCTACACACTGGAATACTCCGAAGCCGGACAAAGCAACTGGATGACCGTTTCCAACAACATCACCTCCACCTCTTACATGCTGAGCGGTTTGGATCCCCAGACCCAGTATGACGTGCGTGTAAGTGTCAACTGCGAAGACGGTGAAGAAAGCGATGCTGTTGTGGAAACCTTCTACACCAGATGCTTGGCTGGCGGCGAAGTGGCTATCGGCAACGGTACCACCACCAACACTTACCTGCCTTCTTACAGTTTCTACAAACATACTTATACTCAGCAGATTTTCACCGCCGCTGAAATGGGCGGTGCTGCCAACATCACCTCCGTATCTTTCGAAATGGCTAACCTGAGCCAGCAGAGACACTACACCATTTACCTGATGCACACCACTGAAACCGCCATCAACGCATGGATACCCGCTGTCAACGCACAACAGGTATTCTCTGGCGACCATGTTTTCCAAGTGGGTTGGAACACCTTTGACTTCAGCACCCCATTCGCTTACAATGGTATCGACAACCTGCTTTTGATTGTGCTTGACGATAACGATTCATACGTTAGCGGCAACTCTTTTTATACTCATGCGTCCACCACCAACTGCGCTAGATACATCTATACAGACAGTGCTCCCTATAGCATCACTACGGTTCCCTCCTCTACCGGAACCGCATTGAGTGTGAAAAACAACGTCATCTTCGGCGGCAACTGCGACTCTACCGCCACTTGCTTCGCCCCCAATATGTATGTGACCAACATCACTACCACCACAGCCGATGTAAATTGGGTTCCCGGTTATAATGAAAGCGACTGGGAGATGGAATACGCCCTCTATGGTGACACCACCAACTGGACGCCTGTCGCCAATCCAACCACTGGCACAATCACACTTGACCCGCTGACCTCCAACACCCATTACATGGTGAGAATGCGTTCCAACTGCGGCGGCGGTGATCTGAGTGCATGGACCATTGCTGATTTCAGAACCGAATGCGGACAGACCTCTATTCCGTTTGCTGAAAACTTCAACAGCTATGGCAGCGGCAACAGCGCCTTCCCCGACTGCTGGAGCAGACACAACACCTACAGCACCACTCCATATCCGTATATTTCCACTACCAACAACAGCGGAAGCACCGGTGGTTCTCTATACTTCTACAGCGGCACCACCAGCTACGATTTGGCCGTTACACCTGAATTCAACACGGATGTCAACACCATGGAAGTTACCTTCTACCTGCGAGTAGGTACTGCCACCAACGGCATGATAGTAGGTGTGATGACCGATCCCGAAGACTACGATAGCTTTGTACCCGTTGACACGGTATTCTGTTCTACCGCCAGCGTATTCGAGTACGTTGAAGTGGATATGGATAACTATACCGGCACAGGTAAATTCATTGCTTTCAAGAACTATATGACCACTTCTGGCGCGCTCTATCTTGACGATCTCAACATCACGCTGATTCCAAGCTGCAAACGTCCTGGTGATGTCACTGTTTCCAATATTGACATGAGCTCCGCAGTGATTGCATGGACAGAAAGAGGTAACGCCACCGCTTGGGAGATTGAATACGGTCCTGCCGGATTCTCACACGGTGCAGGTACAACTGTTCCCGCCACTTCCAATCCATTCACCTTGACAGGTCTGACCGCTGGCACCCAGTATGATGTATATGTACGTGCCAATTGCGGTGCAGGCGACCTCAGCGACTGGGCACTCAACTATGTTTCATTTGCGACATCCTTCTGCGCAAGCAACGACCAATGCGAATACCGCTTTGTATGCACCGACGGTTATGGTGACGGCTGGAATGGTGCCTATGTGAGCATCGAGCAAAACGGTGTGACCGTTGCCACCGTGGAGGCTATCGACCACGAGCTTAGCAGCACCACCACTGTGGACACTGTCCGTATCATGTTATGCGACAATGTCAGCACAACCCTTACATGGCATTCAGGCTCCTATGATGACGAAGCCAGCTTGGCCGTATTGGCACCCAACGGAGTTGTGCTATATAACGAAGCTGACATGTCCTCCATCAGCACCACTAACCTACTGACCTTCACTACCGATTGCGATGCCGTTGCACCCACTTGCAACGCCCCCACCAACCTGAATGTGTCCAACATCACCGAAAACTCCGCCACCATTTCATGGACTGCTGGCGGCAGCGAAAACTCATGGGATGTGGAATACAAGCTTCACAGCGCAAGCCAGTGGCAACAGAGCACAGTGGCACAAACCAGTTTCAACATCACAGGCCTGACCGCTAACAGCAACTACGATGTACGTGTGAAGGCTCTTTGCGACGCCAACCTCGAAAGCGAGTTTGTCAGCACCACCTTCACCACTGAAGGTGTTGGTATCGACAATATCATGTTGCTGAATAGCATCAGCTTGCAGCCGAACCCGGCAGACAACTACATCAACTTGACCGTCAACAGCAATGTTGCAGTGAAAGAAGCTGTAGTATACAACGCCTTCGGCCAGCTGATCCAGACCATTGAACTGAACGACAACCATGCCCGCATCGACCTCAGCAACATGGCTGCCGGTATGTATTTCGTACGCGTGAACGGCGACAACGTAAGCGCTACGAAGAAGTTCATTAAACGTTAAGACGTGGAGACGTGGAGACGCTCACTTCGTTCGCTCGTTAAGACGATAATTGCCTTAACGCCTTGACGAATGCACGAAGTGCATGTCTTAACGCCTTAACGCCTAACCGAAAAAAAACGGACGAAAAAAAATTTCGCCCGTTTTTTTTATTTCCTTCCGAAATCCGCTGGAATCTCGCCCCAGCGAGGGGTATCCCATTTGATGATTTTCGTGGTATAGGTATTGTTTTGCAACCACAACTCCGCCCGTTGCAGTAGGTCGAAAATCTTTTCGTTCTCCTCAGTGGGCAATACCACCGACTTGTGCTTTTTATGCCGCACCCAAGCAATGGCCGTGATGCTGTCGGTATAAATTGGGATAGAGCTGTTCATCTGTTTCAACAAAGCCAAGCCATGCACAATGGCCAAGAACTCGCCGATATTGTTGCTGGCTCCCTGGAACGGTCCTTGGTGAAACCACACCTTCTTGGTGGTGGTGTGCACCCCTCGGTATTCCATCTGCTTGGTCACCATGTTGCAGGCCGCGTCCACCGCCAAACTATCCCAAATGGGCACAGGATCGTTGCTGCTCAGAAAACTCAAACCCGCAGGTTTGGACGTCGACAACTGCTGCTTCCGATATTGCTCATAGCCTTCCATAAAAGCTTTGTCAGCCTCCATCTTCGACTCAAATGACTTGTACTTGGCACCTTCAAACTGGTCAACCTGGGTTTTACAAGTGGCCCAGTCCTCGAACACACCAGTGATGCGCCCCACCCAAACCACGTAATATTTTTTCTTTCCAGCCATAATTTTGTTCATTCAATTGTTTTATTCCTGTAGAGACGTTTCATGAAACGTCTCTACAATCAATCTACAACTACCTATACATTATTCAAAAAAAAAACGTAATTTTGCAGAATGTATCCGCAAAAAATCAACTTGACAAAAATATAAAACTATAACGTATGAAAAGGCTCTCTCTTCCAAAACTTATCAACATTTTTTTCATGCTCACCCTGGCATGCGCCCTGCTGTTTTCCTGCCAACAGAAAAAAAGCGATGACATTGTCTATGAGCAAACAGTCAACTTCGAAAACAGCAACTGGGACTTCACCCAGCGGACTTTGGAATTCACCGCGCATATCACCGACACCGTCTCTCCCTATCGCGTGGAGATGGAACTGAAATACGGAGACGACGACGAACGTGTGGACCAAATGCCGGTCAGCTTCGCGGTCACTGCCCCCGACGGTGGCAAATCAGTGGTCTCCTCTGCCTTTGTTTTTGTGGAGCAAGACGATGAATCCGGCCTCACCAACCAAGACAAGCAGCTTAGCGGCTCGCAAATACAAACGCTTTACAATAAGAAATTTTTCAACAGATCGGGCGACTACCACTTCCGCCTCAACCGCCATTCCGACAAGTTCGACAACTACAATATCCAGTCGCTGACACTGAGAATTGTGCGGTTACCAGAATAAAGGCGTGGAGACGTGGAGACGCTCACTTCGTTCGCTCGTTAAGACGTGGAGACGTATAATTCCCCTTCTATTAGGGTTGACGTATGAGCGAGAGCAGAGACAAAGTTTACTTTGGCTATGCCGAGCGAGGAGGAAACGGAGGCGAAGCCTCCAACGGTGCCCGAAGGGCGGGGTAGTGACGCAAACATAATACAATAAAAATCGTCTTAACGCCTTGACGAATGCACGCAGTGCATGTCTTAACGTCTTAACGATTACACGAAATGCTCCGCAATACGCTTCATCTCTGACGAAACGTTATTGCTTTCATACAGAATTCCATAGATAGTTTCCACGATGGGAATATCAGCCTTGAATTCCTTGTTCATCTCGTGGATACAGCGGCAGGAGAAATAACCCTCCGCAATCATGTTCATCTCGAGGCGGGCCACACGAACCGACAGACCATGACCGATCATGTTACCGAACATACGGTTACGGCTGTAGCTTGAATAAGCCGTCACCAACAAGTCGCCCAGATACACCGAGTCGGAGATATGACGGTCTTCCAGTGGATAAATGCGGGCCACAAAACTCTTCATCTCCTTGAGGCAGTTGGCAATATAAGCGGCGATAAAGTTGTCGCCATAGCCCAAACCACTGTAGATACCAGCTCCCAAAGCATAGATATTCTTCAGCACCACAGCCATTTCCGCTCCCTTGATGTCGGTCGACACAGAAGCGCGCACGTAGCGATTGGTGAAAAACTGGGCCACCGTCTTGGCCAGCTCCTGATTCTCGGAAGCCGCCGTCAGGAAGGTGAACTTCTCTTTCGCCACCTCCTCTGCATGAGAAGGACCACTGATAACAGCTAAATTGGAAGCGGGTATTCTGAACTCGGTTTTCAGATATTCAGTAATCACCTGCATGGTTTCCGGCACAATACCTTTCACCGCATTGATGATTTTTTTCTGGTTCAATTTGCTTTTTTTAAGAGGCTCAAGTGTTTTGTGCAAAAAGGCCGACGGGGTGACAATGATCACATAATCCGATTTGGCCACCACCTGTCGCAGGTCGGTGCTGATTTTAACATCTTTTGGGTTGATGTAGACCGAACTGAGGAACAAAGGATTGTGTCCGTAAGTGCTCACTCCTTCCACAATCTCTTCCTCACGCACCCACCAATGGATGTGCTCCAGATTAGCCGACAAAATTTTCACGATAGCGGTAGCCCAGCTACCCCCACCGATTACCGCCACTCTGTAGCGCATTCTGGTTTTCTTCTTACGTGCCGGAATCATCACTTCCGAAAACATATCCACCAATTCCATCCTCTTTCGTTTTAACATTTTTTAATTGTGCAAAAATACAAAAATTTTTCACACAAACAAGAAAAATGGAGAAACAATTTGCACATTTGCTAATTTACCAATTTGCTAATTAATTCGTATCTTTGCAAAAATAAAAAACGAAATATGACCTTCCTCCGGCAACTGGCCCAAACCATTCTGCAGCGTGAAGATATTGCGCTGAAAGACACACTGATCGTGCTGCCCAACAAGCGCGCCCGGCGGATGCTGCAAAAGGAACTGGCCGCAGGCATCTCGCAGCCTTGCTTCTCCCCCACCATCTTCTCTATCGACGAATTCATCCACAAACTGTCGGATTATACCCTCTGCGATGACATCGAACTCCTGCACATCCTGTTCAAAGCCTACCAGCAGTTCGACCATGCCAAGAGTGAGAAACTGGCTTCCTTCCTGTCATGGGCCGAGACTTTCATCCACGATATCAGCGAGATAGACATGCAGCTGGCCGATGCCACCAAGATTTTCGGCAACCTGTCGGACATCAAGGAGCTGGAAACCGTTTTCGGTCGCGAAACCCTCAGTCCCAACCAGCAACGCTACCTGAAATTCTACAGCAGTCTGCACGAACTTTACCAGAGTTTTAACAGTTTTTTAGACGAAGAAAAACTCGCTTACGAGGGCAAAATTTACAAAGATGTGGCCGAACATTTGCTGGATTATGCCCCGAAATTCAAATTCAAACGTTATATCTTCGCCGGCTTCCAGACCCTTTCGCCCTCCGAGATGGCTTTGGCCCAATATTACCATCAGGAGCATCAGGCCGAATTCTATTTCGACATTGACGATTTCTATCGAAGCAATTACACGCCTTTCATCAATATTCTTCAGAATAAACTGAAATTAAAAGACCTCAACTGGATTCATCAGGATTATGCCTCCATTCCGAAAGAGATTTTCTTGGTGGGAGCCTCCAAATCGATGAACCAGATTTTCTATGCTATCGAACAACTGAACCGCATTGAAAAGGAAGAAGGCAGCCTCAACAACACCGTGCTGGTCTTTGCCGACGAGAAACTGCTCATTCCTTTCATCCACTGCTACGACTGCAGCAAGGCCAACCTCACCATGGGCTACCCCCTGGCGGCCACCCCTGCCTACGCCCTGCTCGCCAGCCTTATCAGCTGCGCCCGCAACGGCCAGCGTTTCCAGAGCATGCAGCAGCAAGACGAGATGCTGTACTACCATCGCGACGTATTTAGCTTTTTCAGGAATCCACTTATAGTCAGCTATTTATTCAAAGATTCCAAGCAGCACGAGGAATTCATCAAAGACCTGCTGGCACTCAACAGCATCCTTTATCCGCACCAAGCACTGCGTTTCCCAGCCAATGGTACCCTCGAAGCCCCAGAATTTCCCGATTTGTCGGGCACTCCGGCGGATATGCTCCAGTCGGTCACCAGTTTCTTCGAACTGCTGCAATCGCAGTGCATCCAGGCTGACAGTTCTTCTTTCGACCAGCACTGCCTCGGCATGATTATCGACGGACTGCACGAGGCCATAAGCTACCTGCAACATTTCCACACCGACATCACCGACTTGGAATCCACCGTTTTCATCATCAACCACCTCATCCAGCGCAACTCCATCCCCCTCAAGGGCAGTCCGTCGGAAGGCTTGCAGATTATGGGTTTGCTGGAAACCCGAGCCCTGGATTTCAAGAACGTCATCATGCTGTCGGTCAACGAAGGCACCCTGCCGGCAGGCCGCAGCTCCAACTCGCTGATACTGCACGAGGTGAAGCGCTATTTCGACCTTCCTACCTACCAGGAGAAAGACACTGTTTACGGCTATCACTTCTTCCGTCTGCTGCAACGCACCGAGCAGATCCACATTCTGTACAACACCGACTCAGACACCAGTCTGGCGGAAAAAAGCCGTTTCCTGAAGCAGCTTGACTTTGAAATCAACGCCCAGCATCTGGACAACATACGGCTTCACGAACTGGTGCTGCCCACCATGGTCAGCTCGGAACAGCAAAGCAAGGAATTCAGCATTGCGAAAACCCAAGCCATCGTGGAGCATCTGCTCGAGATGGAATACAACTACACGCAACTGAACGAATACCTCAACTGTCCGCTCCAGTTCTATCTCAAGCACATCGCCAATATTAAGCCCGCCGATGACATCTCGGAAAGCGTGGAGCAGAAACTCATTGGCAACGCCATTCACGACCTGCTGGACAAGATTGGCAAACGACTGGTTGACAACCCCACCGACTATCCGCAAATTATTGGCGAAGAACTGAATAAGCTTGACACTTCAGTAGAAGAGGCCATGCGGAATGCCATTTTCAAAGAACATCAAAATCAAGACAAAAGCAAAATCTATGTTGACCTGAGTCGCGGCAAGAGTTATCTGGCCACCGAGGTGGTGAAGAGAGCCGCCACAAGCTACCTCAACAAGCTGAAAGAAGATTTTGAAAAAGCCGAAAAAGAGCAATATATCTTCAAGATATTAGCTACAGAAAAAAGAATGATCACCACCGTCAAGGTGGGCGAACAAGCTATAAAACTGAAAGGCTTCGCCGACCGCATCGACCTGCGCGAAGGGATTGTAACCCTGCTGGACTACAAGACCGGCTATGTGAGTGACGAAGGACTTAAATGTGAGGATTTGTCAGATATCTTCAACAGCACGGACCACAAGCAGCTGCTGCAACTGCTGATGTACGCCTACCTCTATGATAGGGATCAGGGGTCAGGGGACAGTGATCAGGATACAGGGGACAGGATACAGGATACAGGATACAGGATACAGGGGACAGGTTACAGTGATCAGGGCTCAGAAGACTGTAACCTGAAACCTGTGACCTGTAACCTAGGAACTGTCAACTGTCAACTGTCAACTGTCAACTATTCCTGCGGTATCATCAGCTTCCAGCGCCTGTATAAAAAAGAGCAGCACGAGCTCTACCCCAATTTCCAGTTATCAGGGGTCAGTGAACAGGGGACAGAAGATGGAATTCAGAATTCAAAATTCAAAATTCAAAATTCAGAGAATCTGTCACCTGAGACCTGTAACCTGAAACCTGTAACCTGTAACCTAGAAACTGTCAACTGTCAACTGTCAACTCTCAACTATCAACTCTAAAAGCCTTATCACTCCTCAAATATTACAACTTTTCGAAAGTCATCTCATCAATCTGCTCAGCGACATCATCAACCCTGAACTGCCTTTCGCCCAGACCAATGATGAAAAACACTGCCGCTATTGTGACTACGCCGCCATCTGCAAAAAGAGCACCACACAGGATGAGTAGAGACGTTTCTTGAAACGTCTCTAAAGGATTCGTCCATCTTTTTTGAATTCTTAATTTTTTAACAAGAAAAACGATGAAGTCTTTTTTCAGATTCACCGCTGGTGAGTGGGCTGCCTCCGCCCTCATTGGCCTATTGCTTTTGGCAGGCATTCTATTTTATTTCCTTTACGAAAACGACGCTGTCGCCCATACCGACACTGCGGAATACCAAGAACTTTCCCTTGAATTCGAGAAAGAACAGCAACGGCTGGCGGATTCGGCGAAAGCCGCAAGACAGTCAAGATATCAAAACAGATATGCAAACAACGGCAGACAATACCCATACGACAGGCATTATCCTGCAGAGACGTTTCATGAAACGTCTCTACGACACTCGGGTGACAGCCTCAAAAAGCAGCCCCAGAAACCGCAATACACCATTGTCAAAGTGGAGCTGAACCGCGCCGACACTAGCGACATCATGCGCATCCCGGGGTTCGGCAGCAAGCGATCACAGAAAATCGTGGAGTACCGCGACAAACTCGGCGGTTTCTATAGTCTTGCACAGCTTCAGGAAATCTACATCCTGCAGAACATCAATTTGGAATATGTCGAGAAATATTTCACTGCCGACCGCAAGCTGATCCGCAAAATCAACATCAACCAATGCGACTACAAAACATTGGTTTCGCATCCCTATTTCGACAGCTACCTCACCAAGACCATCCTCAACTATCGCCAGAAGAACGGTCCCATCCGCGACATGTCACACCTCCGCGACATCACCCACATCTACGCGGAGTTGGAAGAAAAGTTACAGTGGTACATAGAGTTTTAGCCTCCAAACTTTCCAAGGATGGAAAGTTTGCAAAGATCTTTACCTACTTTCTTTTCCGTTCCTTTTCCCTTAGATGGAAAAGGTACAAGAAAATCATTTCAGGTACTCCCCAATCTTGATAGCGGCGGAGCGGGCGTCGGTCAGGCTGTCGTTGATGGACATGGGACGCTTGCAGCTGCCGGCCACATAGAGGCCTGGCTGGGCAGTCTCGTTGTCGCGCAGATGCGGATTCACCGTGGTGGCAAAGCCGTAAGCATCAGCACAGTTGCACTGGCGCATCAGGGCCTTGGTGCCCTCAGAAGGCTCCATGCCCACCATCAGCACCAACAGATCGGCACTCATCTTCAGCGGCAAACCCACCAAGGTGTCTTCCGACTTGATCTGGATCTTGCCATCGAAAGTGCTGGCCGCCTCGGAAATTCGGCCACGCACAAAGCGAACCCCATATTTTTCTTGCGCCTCGCGGTACATTTCCTCGAAACCACCGCCCCACATTCTCAGGTCCATATAAAACACATAGGCTTCCACCTCAGGCAACATCTTGCGCACTTCTATGGCCTGTTTGACGGCCGTCACGCAGCAAACCTTAGAGCAGTAGTGGTTGCCCGATTTCTCATCACGCGAGCCGACACACTGCAAGAAGACAATTTTCTTGGGGATATCGCCAACTGCATTGAGGATTTTCCCTTCCTGAAGTTTCTTTTCCAAGTCGATGGAGGTAATCACTCCAGGATAGATGCCATAACCCAGCTCTTCCTTCCGCTTGGCGTCGAACACCTTGTAGCCGGTGGTCACCAGCACGGCATCGGCCTGATAGCGAACTCCAGACGCATCCTGCAGTTCCCAAGCCATGATGCCACCCGCTTCAGTAGCCGTGCTTGTCGATGCCACCGAAGTGATTGCGGTGGACAAGTGCAGTTTGATATTGTCGCGGTCCAATTTGGCCTCCATTATCTCCACCCAGTCGGCAGCGGATGAGAAATCCGGAAAGAGAAAGGCCTTGTCACGAAGATTATCCAGCGTGGTTGCCGATTTCTCGAAAAGCAGCACTTCGGTTTCTTCCATGGCAGCTATTATCGATGCCGCCTCTATACCGGCCGGTCCGGCTCCTATGATTGCGATGGTTCTCATATATGTTTAATTGTTGAGTTGTTGAGTTGTTGAATCGTTGATTTAATTAAGAACTAAAAATTAAGAGTTAAGAATGTTGAATCGTTGAGTTGTTGAGTTGTTGAATCGTTAGCTACTAGTCTTCAATTAACAGTTTTTAAAATCAATTTGCACATTTACTAATTAACTAATTTGCTAATTTTAATTGGCACATTAGCACATTGTTAATTAGCACATTATACCTTCAGCACCGTGGGCTTATCCGGCATAGCCAGCACTTTCCCCGAAACGCCTTTGTATTTCTCGTCGGGATTGTAGGCGATGCCGATTTTGTCCATCAGCGTCTCGCACTGCACCTGATGCAACTGCAAGCCCAGGGTCCACGGGTCATAGCCCAGCAACAGGCCTGTCAATTCCTCGTAAGTGAGCACCGGAATACCATAACCGTCTTTGTCGTAGGTCTTGTGTTCCAGCTCGGAGATGGTATATTGCCATTTGTCGAGAAACATGCCACAACCCGGGCAGTTGGTGAGGATAAAGTCGGGTTCGTAGGGCTCCATCGACTCGAATTTCTTCTTGGAGTTGGCCACCGAGTAACCACGGTTTTCCTGCACCAGATACTGGCGGAAGCCGAAGCCGCAGCAATGGCGTCTTTCGGGATAGTCGATCACCTCGCCGCCCCAGGCCTCAATCATGCCCGAGAGCACGTGCGGGAACTCCGACTTGCCCACGCCCTTCTCCGGGAAAATCTTGGCATAATGGCAACCCACATGCTCCACGGCCCGCAATGGTTTGCCCGTGAAACGGTTCACCAGCTGGTATTTCATCTTAGGTTTCAAATCATTTCTGAATTTGAAAATGATATCAGACGGATGGGCGATGTTCTTGGGCAGCTCAAACTCACGGCCAGTGGCCTCGCGCAAGTATTTACGGGCCTGTTCCAGCAAGGCGGGATCATGTTTCCACATCTCCACCATCTCGGTGAACACACCGAACGAGGTGACACACGAAGGCACATAATTTTCGTAGCCGTCCTCCGTCATCAGCGAGAACAAACGGGCCACCACTGTCATCGTGGTCTCAATGGGCACCACATCAGAGTGATAGCCGATACCCGTGCAAGTATGCTGGTTGGCCTCGTCCTTAATGTCCTTGCCCAGCTCCTCGCGCATAATCTTCAGAAAAGCGGCCTCGGAGCCCGGGAAGAAAGTCTGACGGATACAGCTTCTTTCGTAGAAGTAATGGTCGTCAGCAATCTCTTTTTGATATTCGTTCCAGAAACGTTTTGGTATTTCGCTCATTATTAGCTTAATATTTTTGTTTTTTATTTTTTCGTCAAGACGTCAAGGCGTTAAGACGTTAAGACGATTTATTTTTTTCGTTGAGACGTTAAGACGATTTTATTCGTCTTGACGAGCAAACGCAGGGAGCGTCTCCACGAATGCACGCAGTGCATGACTTCACGTCTTAACGTCTCAACGCTTCGCTCACCAACTCCGCCACATCCATCACCTTGGCGTCGGTGGCGCGGGTAAAGGCCTTCTTGCACATCGGGCAGGCCGTGCAAATAAGGTCGGGATTACCCGTCTGCAGGTTCTCCAAAGCGGCGTTGCGAATCTTCTCCTGTTGCTCCAGCTCAATCACCGTGTTGCCCAGGTTGAAGCCGCAGCACAGGCTATGCTCGCGCTCTTCAGAGGTTTTCAGCAAGGTTGCCACACTGTTCAGCACCTCGCGAGGCTCGTCGTAAATACCACAACCGCGTCCTAACTCGCAGGGGTCGTGATAAGTCACCTTCAGCGCCACATCCTTGCTCACTTTCAGCTTGCCGCTCTTGATCAGCTCGTTGATATACTCGGTATGATGCATCACCTTGATGGGCAGCTTGTACTCTTTGGTGAACGACTGATAGCAAATGGGGCAGGAAGTGACCAACAGCGTGGCATGCGACTGCACAATCAGCTGGGTGTTCTTGCGGCGCAATTCAGCAGCCTGCGTATGGAAACCTTGCTGCATCAGCGGCCGTCCGCAGCAAATCGTGGCCTCTTTGTCCATGTACCAGTATTTCTGGCCCACCGTCTCGAAAATCTTCTCCATCGCCTCGGGAATACCTGGCGTGAGGTGCGACATACAGCCGGCGAAATACACCACACGGTCCATGGCGTTGAAGGCATGCACGGTATCCAAGTAGCGATAGTTGTTCTTGGTGTCGAGTTCTTTCTTGTCGCGCATCTGGCGACGAATCGCCATCAAGTCCAACTGCACCGGGCAATCGCTGGCACAGCGGCTGCACATCAGGCAGTTGTCGGCAATCTCTTCCTTCAGCATCTTGTAACGGATATCCCTCAAGAAATACACCGACTGCACCCCCTTGATATCCAGCTGTTTGTTCAGCGGACAGGCGTCGATACAGATACCGCAGCGCGAGCAAGCGCTGAGCTCATACATGGTATAGCCCGACTTCTGCTCGTCTTCTTTCACGCCTAAGCGGCGGAAGAAAATGAGGAACACTTCGGTGAAGATATGCATGTAGCGCGAGAACGGCAGTGCCGTAAAGAACACACCCAAAGCCAAGGAATACAGCAGCCAGCAGGTATATTCCACATATTCGTTGGCAAAAGGCAAAATATCGCCGATGGTCTGCGTGAGGAAACCGCCATTGTGATACATCGCGGCGGTAACACTCTCAGACAGCAGGCGGAAGGGGAAAATGCACCACAGTGCCACCTTGGCGAAGCGGTCGAAGATGACATGCTTGGTCACCTTCTTCATGCCCACAATGCGGCTGTAAATCATTTTCACGAAAGCGATGGCAATACCCGACAGCACAAAGAGCAGCAGTCCGTCCATCACCTGCGTGAAGACTGCGGCAGAGGGGAAGGTGTTGTGCTCGTGCTGGAAGAAGCGATAAAAAATGGCCACCCAGAAGGGCTTGCTGCCATGAATTCCCAGTTCGGCCTCGAAAAAGCCCACCACAATCAACAGGAACCACCCGAAGGCGATACTGGCGTGCATGTATCCCAGCATGAGATTACGCTTGAAGATGCGGCGGTGCAGCAGCGACTCCATGATGATTTCCCATATAGCCGGCAAGAACTTCCAGGAGAGAATGTTTTTTCTGATAATAGCCCGCTGCAAACGGTCGAAGCCTTTGTACCATCTGATATATTTCCATATACAGAAGGCGAACAGCAGGATTGTTCCGATAACAAACGGAATTACAAAGGGACTGAAATACTTACTCATTGTCTTTCCGTTTTGGGTCTGTTAATATTTTTCTCATATTCATAATCATCGAGCGAAGATTCACCCCACGGGGGCACACCAAGGTGCATTTTCCGCATAACATACAAGATTTCAGTTCATTCTCCAACTCCTGATACTGTTGCATTCTGAACAATGAGTGAATCCTCCTGATGTTGTAATTGGTAAACTGACGGGCGGTACAAGTAGCCGAACAAGCTCCACAATTCATGCAGCGCTTAAAGGACGGCACCACTTCCTCCAGCTGTTTCAGCATACGATTATCGGCCGTATCCATGTTGATAGACCGTGGTGTAGAGATGGCAAAACCGAATTTCAGATTTCTCATGGCTCGTCCTCCAACACTTTTTTTCGTAATTCCATCCCGCCTGTCACCTCGAAAATCCTGCGTATTTCCTCCAGGTTCTCCTCTCGGATTTTACGCAAAGCGCCGGGGCCGTCACCATGATAGTTGGCACCCAGTTTCGGGGCAATCTCCTCAATGTTTTCTATATACCATTCCCAAATCGGCCCCTGCTCCGGATGGTAGGCAGGATCAACCTTGTCGGGATGCACACAATAGCCTATCTCCAAAATGTTGGAACCGATACTGTTCATCAGCTGCTTTTGCTGACGCCCCATCGTACTGTCCTTAAAATAGCCCAGTTCCTGTGAACGTTTCCTTAAAACAGAAATCACCTCTCCCGGAATATTCCCTCTCGGGCAGCGCGGCTTGCAGGACATACACTGACCGCAGTACCAGATGGTTTCTGAGCGGAGCAGTTTCTCTATCTCCTCCTCATCCTGTCGCTGTACCGTGTCACAGATACGACGCGGGTCGTAGTCATAGAACTCCGCCGCCGGACAAATGGCTGTACATACCCCGCAGTTCATACAGGCTTTCAAAGCCTCGCCGAAGCGGAGATCCTGCATCAGTAAATCATGCAAATTTCCCATATTTATTGCATTTTAATTCGATTGAATCTCATCAACTTGTAGAAAAGTTTCGGCAACGCCTTGGTACGGTCGTGCTTCAACAAGTCGATGAACAGATGGAACTTGCGGGCTAACGGTATCCTGTAAGTCTCCACAAATTCTATAAGCGTACCGTCGGGGTCCTCGATATAGGTGAAATGTCCCGAAGCCTCGCCCATGTCGAACTGGCTCTGACCAGCACAGCTGTCCACCGTGAACGGAAAGCCTTTGGACTGGCAATACGCCTCCAGCTCCCTCATATTGATGGTGTCCATACAAATCTGGATAAAGCCGGGATCACCCCAGTAGCGACCCTCGTAAATCTTGCGAGGCTGGCGGTCCAAGGCCACCACCAACTCAATGCTGCCAGGTCCTAACAGATTGGAGAACGGACCTTTACGCGGCTGTTTGTTCGTCAGCAACACCCTGCGGTACTGCTGATCGCCACCCCTCAGGAAAGCCAAATCCTCAAACGTTCCAGTCTTGTCATATATTATGGTATCGAAGCCCAGAATATCCTGGTACACCACCAGCGCCTTCTCCACGTTGGTCACACCGACCATCATGCCGGCCACACCAGCTGAAGGATAGCCAGTTTTCACGCAGACAAAATCATCTTCCACCGCCTGGAAATAGTTGCCAAAAGGGTCTTCGATGAAGAAGGTCTTCTTTCCGTCAGGGGCTATCGCAAGAGGTCCCACCTTCTTGTATTTTGCCGTAATTTGCTGATGAAAAGCCTCAACATCAAAGCATCTCAGCTTGGCAACAAACACCCCCAAATCGGCCACCTGGATGTCAAAGCCGATAGGCTGCGGTTTCCGTTCGGAATACTGCCATATTTCGAAGCCGCCACCGCCTTGCAGGTTGATAGCGACACAGGCATGGCGCTTCTGCGGCGACTGCCCCGTGTAAGGCAGCATGTGCTCGGCCACCGTGTCATCTTCCAGAATCTTGATATCCATCTGGAACATATCGATATACCATTTCCAAGCCTCCTCGAAGTGTTCCACTCCGATACCGACCTGCTGGATTCCTGAGAAGAAATAGTTTTTGTTCATGTTTTTATTTTTTTCGTTTAGGCGTGGAGACGTTTAGACGTTAAGACGATTTTACTTCGTCTTGACGAGCGAACGCAGTGAGCGTCTCCACGAATGCACGCAGTGCATGACTTCACGTCTTACCGTCTCCCCGTTCCTACATCGACTTAATGCTCCTCGCAATCTTCGCTGCCAGTCCCGGGAAGAAGCGCTTGATGTACGCCATCAGCAACTCTTTGCGGCCCACCAGAATCTCGCGTTTCTTATGGTACACGGCTTTGACAATCTTGTTGGCGGCCTGCTCGGGCGTTACCCCGCCAGCCTGACCGGCATCCAGCTTGCCATGCCGCGAACCGTCTTTCTCCAGGGCATAAAAGGAGATGTTGGTCCTCACGCGCCCTGGGCAAACAATGGTGACACGGATATTCTGCTGATAATACTCGGCCTGGACTGTCTCGAAGAAACCATACAGGGCATGCTTGGCCGATGAATAGGCACAACGCAGCGGAAAGCCGAACAAGCCGGCAATACTGGTGGTCACCACCAGCTGTCCCCCACCCTGCGCAATCATCTTGGGCAGCACCGCCTTGGTCAGTATCACCGGAGCATAATAGTCCACATCCATTACCTTGCGGATGACACTCATCTGCGTCTCGATGGTGGTGGCACGCTGACTGATGCCCGCATTGTTGTAAAACACGTCAATGCGGCCGAAACTGTCCCACGCCTTGGTGGCCAGTTCCTCCAACTCCTCGGTCTTCGAAAGGTCGAAAGGCAGAATCTCCACCGCAGGGGCTCCTAGCGACAGGCACTTCCCTTTCACCTTCAAGAGGATATCTTCTTCCAAAGCGGTCAGAATCAGCTTGGCCGACTCCTGCGCAAAGCGATAAGCTGTTGCCTCGCCGATACCCGACGAGGAACCGGTAATCCAAACTACCTTATCCTGAAACCAATTAGCCATAAACCGCTGGTTTTATAACGAGTTGGCAAATTCCTTGGCACGGGCGGCACCCTCGCCGGTATTCATCAGCAGCATCTCGCCATCGTGAATCTCACCCTGCTCCAAAGCCTGGTAAAAACCTGCTAGACAAACGATGGAAGCGGGACCCAACACCACATTGCGTTCTTTCTTCACCAGACGGGCCAAGTCCACCAAGTCGGCTTCTTTCACCCTCAGGAAAGTACCGCCGCTCTTGCGCACAATGGGCGCCACAATCGGGAACATGCCCGGATTGCCAGTAGAAAGGATAGACACCTTGGTCTGCGGGTTGTCGATGACCGGATAATTTTTCTCATAGCCTTCGGGGAAGCCGGCTTTCACGGCATTCTCCCAGCCCTGTACCATCGGGTCGCAGGTGTCCTGCTGCACCAGCAGCATACGCGGCAGCTTCACCTCCGGAAATACCGGCGAGATGTCGCGCACACCCTTGTCGACAGCGATAGGACCTGTGCCACCGGCCACCGCCTGCACATACACATCAGGCATACGGCCCAGCTGGCGCATGAACTCGAAGACCATCGTCTTCTTGGCCTCCACACGGATGGGGTCGATATTGCCAGCGGAAATCAGCACATGGTTGTTCTTATGATAGTCTGCCGCCAGCTTTTTGGCGTAAGCGTAATCACCATCAGCAATGTGGATATGCTGGCCATGCGATTGGATTTCCTCCACTGTGTCCTTGCATACGCAATTGGGCACAAACACGTTGAAATTCACCCCAGCCTTGGCCAGATATCTGCTGTAAGCGGTAGCCGTGTTGCCCGTAGAGGCCACACAGAACTCCTTCACACCGTTCTCCTTGAAGATGGAGGCGGCCATGGAAGCAGCCACATCCTTGAAGGTGTTGGTACCCCCGTTCAGGTCGTTGCGGTAAACCATCACCTGACAGTGGATGCCGAATTTCTCCAAGGCGTATTTTTCCATGAAATCCCATTTCTCGATGAGAATGGCACCTTCGCCGTAAGAAATGATGTTCTCGCGGTGCTCCAGGGGCAGATAGTCAAAATACAGCCAGAAACTATCGGGCGACTGCTTGTACAGTTCCGGCAGTTTGCTATAATCGGCGGTATAACGGACATCCACATGGTTGCTGCCACATTTGGGACAACACTGGTCCTGGGCCAGCCACTGGGCGAAATTCTCCGTCACATGACCGCATTTTTTACAAACAAGTGAGTATTTCATTGTCGTTGATTTTTTTTCGTTTAGACGTGAAGACGTTAAGACATGCACTGCGTGCATTCGTTAAGACGTTAAGGCGTTGAAATAATTAATTATTCGTCTTGACGAGCGAACGAAGTGAGCGTCTCCACGTCTCCACGTCTTGACGTCTTCACGTATTAGTCTTTCACCAAACACATCGTCGGAATCGGCTTGTTGTATTCGCCGGCATCCAGTTTCTTCTTCACTTCCTTGAAGACCTCGATAGTACGGTTCACATGTTCCATCGTATGAGCGGCGGTCGGGATGATACGCAGCATAATCACACCCTTAGGCACAACAGGATACAGTACCATTGAGCAGAAAATACCGTGATTTTCGCGCAGGTCCACAATCAGGTTGGTGGCCTGTCCCGGGTCGCCCTTCAGGTAAACCGGAGTCACAGGTGACTGGGTTCTGCCCAGGTCGAAACCTTCGGCTTTCAAACCGCTCTGCAGTGCGTTGGCAATGGTCCACAGTTTTTCGCGGATTTCGGGACGGGTTTTGATGAGTTCCAGACGTTTCATGGCACCAATTACCATCGGCATAGGCAGTGATTTGGCGAAGATCTGCGAACGCATGTTGAAGCGCAAGTGATCCACCACATATTTCTCGGAAGCCACGAAAGCACCGATACCGGCCATACTCTTGGCGAAAGTGGCGAAATACACATCCAGTTCGTCAATCACACCGAAATGAGCGGCAGTACCGTCACCCTTGGGACCCATGGTGCCGAAACCGTGAGCGTCGTCGATGAGCAGACGGAAGGGGAATTCCTTCTTCAGGGCCACAATACCGGCCAAGTTGCCGAGGTCGCCAGCCATGCCGAACACACCTTCGGTGATGACCAACACGCCACCACCCTGCTCGTCGGCCAGTTTGCAAGCCTGGGCCAGCTGTTTGCGCAAGCTTTCCATGTCATTATGCTGATACACATATCTCTTGGCGAAGCTCAGACGCAGGCCGTCCATGATACAAGCATGTGATTCAGAGTCATATACAATCACATCACGACGGCTGGTCAGCACATCAATAATGGAGATCATGGCCTGATAACCGAAATTGACCAGATAGCCGTAGGGTTTACCCACAAAATGAGCCAGATCCTGTTCCAATTGCTTATGATACTTGGTGTCACCCGACATCATACGGGCACCCATAGGAGCGGCCATACCGAAATCGCGAGCACCTTGGGCATCAGCCTCCCGAACCTCGGGCATATTGGCCAATCCCAAATAATTATTCAAACTCCAGTTCAGTACTTTCTTGCCGTTAAACACCATTTCGGGACCGATTTCGCCTTCCAAACGGGGAAACATAAAGTAACCATCGGCGTTAGCCTGATACTGTCCAAGGGGACCCGGAGTCTCTTTAATTCTTTCAAAAATGTCTTTCATAAGCCTAAAAAGTTAAATATGTTAAAAAAACTTAATTTTATATATTATTCTGTATCAATTCATTATGTCGTTTTACGTCTGATTTTTATAGCACTGCAAACATACAAATTTTTTTTATTATGGCATAAACTGTTCAAAAATATAAATTCAAAATCGCATTTTATTTTTCATTCAAATAAAAATACGATAAAATTTACAATTATAGACAGCTATCATAAAAAACATTTCTCTGTGAATAAATTTTGCAAAAAATGCAATTTATGTTGATTTTTTCCCTATTTTTGCATTTTGATAATTATAAGGTGAGAAAAGTGCCGATTGGAATTTGAAAATGAATAAAATAAAAACATAAAACATTAACAAACAATGAATTTAAGAGCGACATTTTTTCTAAAAACATTCTGTTTTGCAGCGTTGTTCTGCTTTTTATGCGGCTCAACTTTTGCGCAAACAACCATTACCAAGAGTTTTACCTCAAGTGACTCTTGGGAAGTTCCAACAGGTGTCACCTCTCTAACCATCGAATGTATCGGTGGCGGTGGCGCTGGTGGCTATGTACACGGCAATAGTTTAGCATTTCGTAACAGTGGTGGCGGTGGCGGTGGCGCATACGCCAGAAAGGTTGTCACAGTCACCCCTGGAGCAAGCGTTGAGGTAACCGTTGGCAACGGTGGACAAGCATGGGCCACAGCCGGAAACCAATACGATGGCGGTGATTCATACGTCAACATCAACAGCGTTTTGACCGTCAAAGCCGCAGGTGGCAAAACTGTCAAAGGAACCAACACCACCACTGGTGCAGCGGGTGGTGCCATTGGCGACTGTATAGGTGACCAAATATACGCAGGCGGCAAAGGTGCTAACGAATATACCACTTTGGGGATTCTCAAATATCCTGGTGGTGGCGGTGGTGCAGCCGGTTCTACCGGTCCGGGCAACGCTGGCAATAATGGCGATGGTGGTGCTGCCAGACCTGACTACGGTGGCAAAGGCGGAGACTCAAGGATCGTGATTGGAACAGGTAGGTCAGGAGAAAATTACGGTGGTGGCGGCTCCGGCTCCCAATGTACTGGTATTGGTGGTGAATATGGCGGCAGTGGTGCCAAAGGTTTTGTCATTATCACCTATCAGGCACCCCCCGTATTGGCCGTTGACGATATGGCCGACACCGTCTGCTCTGGTGCCATTTTCGACATCACCCCCACAGGTACCATTCCCGTAGGAACAACATACTCATGGTCTGCTCCCTCCGTTGCCGGCATTAGCGGAACAACAAGCGGTAGCGGTGCCTCCAACATTAGCGGCACACTGACCAATAGCACTATCAATGATATTGACGTGGTGTACAATGTC
>JAGCSI010000057.1 GCA_017964255.1 Bacteroidales bacterium
AAAGATGCAAATCGAAGTATTGAAATCCAAAATCCATCGGGTGACAGTTACCGAAGCGGATCTGAATTACGTGGGTAGCATTACCATTGACGAGGACCTGATGGATGCCGTCAATCTTATTGAGAATGAGAAAGTTCAGGTCTTGGACATGAACAATGGCGAGCGTTTTGAAACTTACGTCATCAAAGGCCCCAGAAAGTCAGGTGTGATTTGCCTGAACGGTCCTGCCGCCCGCAAAGTACAGGTGGGTGACATCGTGGTCATCATCTCTTACGCCCTCATGGATTTTGAGGAAGCCAAACATTTCAAACCCAGCATTATTTTCCCCGAAAACAATAAAATCTAAGACAACATGTACAAATTGATATTAGTCAGACACGGACAGAGTGTCTGGAACCAAGAAAACCGCTTCACCGGTTGGACCGATGTGGATTTGAGCGAACGTGGCATGAACGAAGCCCGCGAGGCCGGTGCCGAACTGAAAGCCGGCGGCTTCAACATCCGCTATTGCTATACCTCCATGCTTACCCGTGCCATCAAAACGCTGAACATCATTCTGGATGAGATGGGACTTTTATGGCTTCCCGTAGAGAAAACCTGGCGACTGAACGAGAAACATTACGGTTTTCTGCAGGGCATGAACAAGAAAGAAATGGTGGACAAATACGGCAGCGAGCAAGTACAAATCTGGCGCCGCAGTTTCAGTGTGGCACCTCCCGCCATTCCGCTTGATGACCCGCGTCATCCTGCTCATGACATCCGCTACCAAAGCTTCCCCGAAGTCGAAGCCAAACCAGGTACTGAATCTCTTTTAGACACCACCAAACGCATTATTCCTTTGTGGGAAAACAACATACGTCCCAAATTGCAAGAATGCAAGGAAGTGCTGATCGCTGCCCACGGCAACAGCCTCAGAGGTCTGCTCAAGCATCTGAAACAGATTCCCGACGAGGAAATCGCCGCCCTGAATATCCCGACTGGAGTGCCACTCGTATTGGAATTTGACGACAATATGAAGCTGGTGAAAGACTACTACCTGATCGACGAGGAAACCCTGAAGAAAAAAATCGAGGAGGTCGCTAACCAGACCAAAAAGTAAATCCTCGGATGGCCCGTCCCAAAAAGCCGACATATAACTTTAACGATTTCTTTGGCAACAGCAACCAGTATCATTTGGCTGGTGCGCAAACCAAAGAGTCGTTTTTTGTTTTCCTGGCCACTTTGGAACGGTATCTGAAGACGGACATCCACTCCATCGGTGAGTTTGAGTACAGCAGCAAGGACTACGATTGCCGCTACCAGATGGCTTTTGCCCGCCTCAGCGAACCCTGCGACATCACGCTGGTAATCATGGAGAACAAGAGCACCTTGTTCAATCAGAAAGGCTATCCCACCGCCAAAAAAGAACGTAACCTGTCGTTCCACACGCTCTCATTGTTCGATGAGTTCTGCTATATCCTGAACTCGCAAGGCATCAGCCTCCACCAATGGCCGCACACCGACATGGATTACCTATTATTATATTATGCGCGCAAAGAAAGCAATGTAAGCGAGTTCGAACAAGCGCTTTCGCAAATCCCCGGAAGCACTGTCGTGAACGATTCAGACCTGTTTGCGGAAGAACTCACCGACCGCCAAAAAAGCTCGAAGCGCAAATTCTTCGAGGATATTTTCTGCGACGCCGAAATCCGTATTTTGCGCTGGGAGCAGGACCATGTGGCACAACTGCTGTCCAACAACACTAAAATTCCCGACAACAACTTGCCCGAAATTTTCAAACTGTACGAGGACATCACCCCCATCTTCACCAGCGAATACCTTCGTTTTGCCGAAATCGACCCCAGCTACGAGGGGTAAGAAAATTGTGTGTTATTCAAGATTTTTATGTAATTTTGCATGTTAAAATTTCATAACAATGCAAAATACCAAAAACCTTACCTTCAGCATGTCGGTGATCGGCGCTCTGTTTTTTGTCTTCGGCTTCGTCACCTGGCTCAACAGCATTTTGATGCCTTATCTGGAACTCACCTGCAACCTGAACAAATTCCAGGCCTCGTTTGTTCCTTTCGCCTTTTATATCGCCTACTTTGTCACGGCCATCCCCTCGTCGCTGGTGCTCAAAAAGACCGGTTTCAGCAATGGTATGGCTCTGGGATTGATCATCATGGCCATTGGTGCGGTATTGTTCATCCCTGCTGCCATGAGCCGCACCTATATCGTCTTTTTGCTGGCCCTGTTCATCATGGGCATCGGTTTGTCGCTGCTGCAAACGGCCTCCAATCCCTACGTCACAGTGCTGGGACCCGTTGAGTCGGCTGCCCGCCGCATGAGCATCATGGGCATCTGCAATAAGCTGGCCGGCATTATCGGCGTGCTGATTCTGGCCAACACCCTCTTCTCCACCACCGACGGGCTGGTAGAGCAAATCAAAGCAATGGACATGGCCGACCCGGGACGAGAAGTGCTGCTGCAACAACTGTCCAACAAGGTCATTGTACCTTATCTCATCATCACCGCCACCCTGATTGCTTTGGTAGTGTTTGTCAAGATTGCCAAACTTCCTGAAATCCAGGACGAAGAAGAAGTTTCCGAAGGAGACACCTCCCGCAAATCCATTTTCTCTTATCCCTATTTGTGGCTGGGTGTTTTGGCCATTTTCTTCTATGTGGGAGCTGAAGTCATTGCCATCGACTATCTGAAAACCTACGGCAACTCGTTAGGCCTGCCTGAAAATGTCACCAATATGCTGCCCGCCTACGCACTGGTAGCCTTGATTGTGGGTTATCTCTTAAGCATTATCACTGTGCCGAAAATGCTGTCCCAGCGCATGGCCCTGATTATTCAGTTGTTATTGGCCATCGTATTGGTGGTGGTGGCTTTATGCACCAGCGGCATCGTGTCGGTAATCGCCATCATCTGTTTAAGCTTCGCCCATGCCATCATGTGGCCTGCCATCTGGCCACTCTCCATCCACGACCTGGGCAAATACACCAAACTCGGTTCCGCCTTCCTGATTATGGCTATCGCCGGCGGTGCCATCCTGCCTTTGATATATGGTAAAATGTCCCTCGCTTTCAATCCACAAATAGCTTATTCTCTGCTCTTTGTCTGCTACGCCTACATTCTCTTCTTCGCCACAGTTGGGTGCAAATATGGAACAGAAAAATAGTTATTCTTTTTCATAAACATGGTGCCAAACAATACACAGCAACACAAATTTGGAGAGTATACTTCGTTACACTACCTGCTGAGGAGTGGAAAAAACTCAAAGTTCATGTTTTACCTACGGGCGGGATTACGTGAGTTGGTGCCCGACACTTTTTGTCGATGCCGATTGAATTCCGAAATGGAGGCTTGCCAGCGACTCTACGATGAAGACTACATCGAAGACCGCGTTTCCTATTACTGCAAGCTGATGAAACAAACACCCCTTGACGAAACCGCCCGGCCACTTGCCGATTTCCATAAAAAAGGAAATAGTAGTGCCTACTATTTTGACAGTCGGGAGATTGTACGATGGTTCGACCCTCAACATCGTTGGAGTTTCCTATTCGGAGACATACGCGATATTCCGCCGCACCCCACAATAGTCAAAAGTCGGAGCATATTGGTGGACAACAGTAATTCCATACTGCTCAATCTCGACAAATGCCGCCATTTTGTTTTCGTGAATGACAAGATACCTTTCGAGAAAAAGATGGACAAGGCCATTTATCGTGGACAGGTTGGCACCCGGCTGAACCGACAACGCTTTGTAAGCATGTTTCAGAACAATCCCCGGATTGATGCAGCCAACACCTTGGCCAAGGGAGGATTGCTGGCCGACAACCCCGACGGGCGGAGTACGGCACCTCGACTTTCACTATATGACCATCTGCATTACAAATACATCATGTCGTTGGAAGGAAACGATGTGGCAAGCAACCTTAAATGGGTAATGTCCAGTAATTCCCTGGCCGTTACACCACCCATGACCTGCGAGACCTGGTTCATGGAAGGACGGCTGCAAGGAGGTGTACATTATGTGGAAATAAAAGATGATTTCACCGACCTTGAAGAAAAGATGGACTATTATACCTCACACCCAAAAGAAGCCAAAGAAATCAGTCAAGAAGCCAACAAGTATGTGGCTCAGTTCCGCGACAAGCGACGTGAACGTTACATCGCACTCTGCGTGATGCAACGCTATTTTGATCTCACTTTCTAATTGGCAATTCCGTACTCGTACTTGACAAAGTGGATATCTCGCCAGTATGTCAATCCATGTGTATCATTTTCAGGAACATGCATTTTCAATAGACCACCTGCTCCCCCCCAAAAAAAGTAAGACCAGAAAAACAAGAGCTATTGAAGAGATAAGAATTTACAATTTCACCACCTTCTTGCTGACGATGGTGCTGTTGTTCATCAAAATGGACAGGTAATACACTCCGGCGGGCCAATCTTTGCAATTGATAACCGTTGCGATATTTTGCAGAGGATATTCGGCTACGAACTGCCCCATGGCGTTATATACTTTTACTGAAGTCAGATTCTCACCTCTCAAAGTGAAACGGTCCACCGCAGGATTGGGATAAAGCAACACAGGAGCCTCCATCGACTGGTTCAGAATGGCCGTAGGCGCATTCACCACAAAACGATGCGGATCGGCAGCCCCGATATAAGGATGATACTCTCTCCTTCCCGACATGTCCTTCGCAAAGAGATAATAATCAACCGTATCCAAGTCTTGCAGTCCCGAAACAGAAGCCTCGAAAGCGCTTCCTCCAACAGAAGTCAGTGAAGTATGCTGCCATGCACCATGATTAATTCTGTAATAAACTAACACTGAATCTGTTACCAACAACTGACCACTCAAAGCTTTAATCTCAGCAGTCAGTGCGACCGTTCCGTTCTGCACCTCTTGTGCTCCCAGCAAAGGATAATGTTTGACGTACAGCATGCCCTTGTCAGCCAGCTCATGCGTGCGGCAATGCAAAGCATCGGTATTATCCCAAGGTGTAGCATTTGCCTGCATGACTGGCACAATAGTATAACCAGGCATCGCCTGCTGATAGACGGCAATGGCATCATCATCCCATTGAGAACCGGCAATGGGCACAAACACATGATCGTTCAAAATCAGCGAATTAGTATAAGGAGTAGCCAAGGAGCCTGTTCCCGGTTCAAAAACTCTATACACCTGATAGTGATTACCCCACGGAGTAGTAGCATTGGCAAACACTGCAGCGGCAGCCTCATAATCAGCATAACGGTAGTCACTTGTTGGAACCTGGGCCACCAGCACCTTGTCCACACCCAAGAATTTTCCCCAGCAATCAATATGATATATATAGTCATCCATAGGATCGTCAATAAACATATAATTATTGATGCCCAGATATTCCTGAGCCATCTGACGCAAAGAGGCAACAGATTCAGTAGGATTCTCTTCAATGACCAACTGCGTGGAAGCCGCGGTTCCGTATCCATCTGTCATATAATTGCCCCCAGTGTGTACCATTGGCATCTCATAGAGGTTCATGTTCAAATGTTGCGCCACATACTGCAAAGAAGCGTCATCATTCGGCCGCTGCGGACGGTTGTATGTGAAATCTATCACCGCAACCTGGTCATTCCCATCAATGATGAACCATGGACCATAGTCACGGGTCCAATAAGAGTCATTGGGAATCACCCAAAACTCCACATTCGACATGTTCACGCCATTTTGGGAAAATTTGGAGCTTGCCGCATTCTGCAAATAAGAACTTCCCACCAGCACCTTCACCTGGGTGAGCTGCGAAAGCTGAGCCACCAAACTCACTGGAATTCCTAACGAATAACGAATCATCACTCCCATCATGGGCTGGAACTCCGCCAAAGCGGCAACCGGTCCCTGCGGCGCAACAGTGGCATTGCGAGCTGCCTTCTCCGGCAAGGTGTGCATCAGCAACTGCTCCTCGGCAGTCAGACGGTGCGGAAAAGCCGGTTGGAGATCGTAAAGTTCTGATTGAGCGAAAACAAAACAGTTAACTAAGCAAAGCAAGCCAACAAGTACAATATTTTTTTTCATTTCATATTATTTTTCAGGCGGCAAAAATACGATTTTTTTGTATTTTTGCACAGATTTTTTTCAACACTCTTAAACGAAGTCTGTATGTCTTTAATCAAATCCATCTCCGGCATCAGAGGTACCATCGGCGGCAAAGCCGGTGACAACCTCACTCCCATCGACATTATCCAATTTACCAGCGCTTTTGTCACCTTTCTGCGCAAAGATGACAGCCAAAAGAAGCTCACCCTGATTGTGGGCCGCGATGCGCGTATCTCTGGTGACAAAATCAACCACCTGGTTTGCAGCACTTTGCAATTCATGGGCGTGGATGTCGTAGACTTGGGTTTGTCCACCACCCCAACAGTGGAAATGGCTGTCATTCAGCAACATGCCGATGCTGGTATCATCATTACCGCCAGCCATAACCCCATGCAGTGGAATGCTCTGAAACTGCTCAACAGCAAGGGTGAGTTCATTTCAGGAGCAGAAGGCAAAGAATTATTGGATATTATTGACAAACAAGATTTTACATACGCCGATATCAAGAATTTAGGCAGCTATAAATTCTATGACCATGCCATCGAAGACCATGTGGATGCCATCATGAAACTGCCGTTGGTGGATGCCAAAGCCATCGCCAAAGCCGACCTTTCGGTCATTGTGGACTGTGTGAACTCCACCGGCGGTATCGCGCTGAAACCCCTGTTCGAGAAATTAGGCGTACACAAGGTGAAATTCCTGTATGGCGAACCTACCGGCATTTTCCCGCATAACCCCGAACCCATTCCGGAGCATCTGCACGAAATCTCTAACGAGATGAAGCGTCATTCTTACGATGTGGGCTTTGTGGTGGATCCCGATGTGGACCGTCTGGCCATTGTCAAAGACGACGGAGATATGTTTGTGGAAGAATACACACTGGTAGCCGTGGCCGATTATATCCTTCAGAATGAAAAAGGAAATACCGTCTCCAACTTATCCTCTACCAGAGCTTTACGTGATGTAAGCCGCCAGTATGGCGTGGACTACAACGCCTCTGCTGTCGGTGAGGTGAATGTGGTGGCCAAGATGAAAGAAACCAACGCCATAATCGGTGGCGAAGGCAACGGAGGTGTGATTTATCCCGCCCTGCACTATGGCCGCGACGCTCTCGTTGGCATTGCACTGTTCCTCAGCTATATGGCCAAAAGCAAGAAGAGCTGCACCGAAATCCGCCTGCAATATCCCGCTTATTTCATCTCCAAAAACAAGATCGAATTGCAGCCGAACATGAATGTGAAACACATTCTGGACAGTATCGCCGAGGCTTACAAGCAATACGAGGTGAACCGCATCGATGGCGTGAAGATTGACTTCGACAACGGCTGGGTGCATTTGAGGACCTCCAACACCGAGCCCATCATCCGTATCTACGCCGAAGCCGGCACCGAAGCCCAAGCCGACCATCTGGCCCAGAAGATTATGATGGATATCCGAGAAGCGATGAAATAATTGACAATTGATAATTGACAGTTGACAATTAATAATTGATAATTAAGCTTCTAACCTTCTAACCTTCTAACCTCTAAATTAAACAATTGAATTCTGAATTTTGAATTCTGAATTTTGAATTCTAACGACTGTCAGAAACCAACCTTAACCCCAAAGTGAATCTTTCCGGTTTTAAACGAAATCGGGCTATTCTTTTGCTGTCCAAGGGCATAGCTCAGATAGAACATTCCCGCTTTGGTGTCGAATGACAAGCCCAGACCGAAGCCGAAGGGCCAGTCATGATTGTAATTGTCCGGCACCTGCCGCTCGTACCAAGCGGCATTGAAGAAAGCGTTGATATAGGAACGTTTGGCAAAGAGAAAACGCAACTCCGTCAAGGCTATGGCATAGGAGGAGCAATACAAGGCTTGTTCGTCAAAACCCTGCAGCGAATTCATGCCGCCAATACGATATAACTCGTTTATATAGTGCTGTTTACCGAACATTGTCCCGCCGTTAAGCCCCAACACCAGTACCCAACGTTTATGCAACGGAACATAGCCCGTCAGGTCCGCCCTCAAACGGTAAGTACTCGACCGCATTTCCAAGCCCTCGTACAAAGACTCGTCAGCCTTGGCATTTTTGATGATTTTGCGTCTCCCCACACTGCCGTTAATCAAAAAAGAGACACCTTTCCGAGGATTATAAATATAATCTAACCTTCTGATATTGAATTCAATACCATACATAGACTTATTGTAATCCATCAAGCCTGAAGACGGCGACAAAGCCGAAGCAGCCAGAACACGCGAGGTAGTATAGTCAAAATAAAGTTTGGCATAGCTATTGCCCATAAAAGAGTACTGCAATCCAATCAAGTAATTCATATTCAAATAGCTGGTATCTTTTTTGTCCAGCAAAAACTGGCCATCTACTCCCAGCGGCGTGCGAAACAGGTAAGGAAAATTCAGCGCCACCGTCAGATTCTGCGAATAACGTTCCGTGCTGCGCCATTGCAGGGCTATGCGCTCCCCAATCTTGAACAAATTCCGCAAATCCAGATTCAGTTCACCGTTTAGCGACACCTTGCCAGTGCGGTCATCCACCGGTACAATACCCAAATAACCATCAAACTGACTGCATTTCCGTTTGTTAAGATACAGATACAGATAACATTTGTCGTTGACAAACTCAATAGACGAAGGCGCCGCTTCCGTCACAAAAGGCAATTCCGCCAGTTTGGATGGAATATCCGCTACCACACTCTCCTTGTACCCTTTCTTACGCCGCCATCCCAGATAAGGATAAAGATAACTTCTTGATAATTTGGCATCTCCGCTCACCACAATGCTGTCGAACACTACATACTCATGTCTGTCCACCACCAGTTTGGCAGTAGCTTGCCGCTCTCCCATTTCGAGACTATCCAAGCGCACCTCCACAAAAGGGAAACCATTGTTCTCGTAATAAGACACAATCTGCTGCGAAAACTTCGGATATTCTTCTAAACTCAGCAAATCATGGCGGCAATATGACAAGGTGTTGGACTGGCGCAGCAGTTGATAAGTCGCCGAATCAATAGACAAAGCCACCGCATAATGCGTTTTTTTCCCTTTATTTTGACCAAATGCCGAAACAAGGCCAAAGACAAGGAAGAGCAGTAAAATTGTCAATTTATTTATTTTCAGCAACTTATTATTCTTTTTATTTATTGATATAATATAAAACTACAAATAACGTTTTTTATTATCTTTGCAAAATTAAAAAAAAAGACGATATGAAGAAGACAATGATTGTAATTGCTACGGTTTTTGCTGGACTTTTGATATTCTCAGCATGTGACACACAACACAAATGCGCCGCTTACGGTCACTACACCGAGGTGGTGAATGTAGATGACAATAGCAACCAGCTCTAAGCCAAAGGATGGTGTCCAGTGAAAGAAAATCAGGTATCATCAACAAAGGAAGTCTGCTTGCAGGCTTGCTGATGGTTCTTGTTTTTGTCTCACAGGCACAGGATGTGGCTGACTCGACCGAACATGTGGTTACAGCCAAGGAATGGAATTTCAATCTTGAAATCAACACTTCGGGAGCGGGACTTTGGTTTCAGTACGGATGGACACCGGACTACTACAACAAGCACTTTGTGGAAGTAGGCGGCGTATACAACCGGCATCCAAAGGCAGTGCGAGTCAAAAGTTCCCTGTATAGCGGGGCGACAGCATTCTGTTACGGGAAACTCTGCGACCTTTTTCTGCTGAGGGCAGGCTACGGCTACCAGCGCACCATTCACCACAAGCCTTATTGGGGCGGGGTGAGCATTCGCTACTCGCTATCCGCCGGACTGTCGCTGGGACTGGTGTTCCCCACCTACCTGCGAGTGGTTGATGACTACGGAGTTGTAAGCGTACAACGCTATGACCCAGAAGAAATTGACGCTTCGGAAATTATAGGTCACGCTCCATTCTGGACCAACTTGTCTCATATCAGTTATCCGCGTCCGGGATTTTATGGCAAAACGGGCTTTGTGTTCGATTTCAGCAAAAAAGACCTGGCCATCCACGCACTGGAAATAGGCATTTGCATTGACATGATTTTCCCTTACGTGCAACAGATGGCTTTCAACAAAGCCAAACCCTTCTACCTCGCCGCTTACCTCTCGTATGATGTTGGCAAAAAGAAGAAGATATATGAGTAAACAGGTTACAGGGGACAGAAGATAGGTAACAGTTGACAAAATCCAAAATCCAAAATCCAAAATTCACTAAACACACAACACAAAACATTAATCTTTTAACCTTCTAACCTTTCTAACCTTCCTAACCTCCTAACCTCAAAATCAATTATCACGCTGACAATTAGCACATTAAACAAATCAACAATAAAAACAAAAAAGTTATGACAAGAGACACTCAGATTTTTGATCTCATTCAGAAAGAAAGAATCCGTCAGACGAACGGTATCGAATTAATCGCTTCAGAGAACTTCGTGAGCGAGCAAGTAATGGAAGCCATGGGTTCCGTTATGACCAACAAATACGCTGAAGGTTATCCTGGAAAGCGTTATTATGGCGGTTGCCAGATTGTGGACCAGAGCGAGACCATCGCCATCGAGCGCGCAAAACAGCTCTACGGTGCTTGCTGGGCCAATGTTCAGCCTCACAGTGGTGCCCAGGCCAACATGGCCGTTTTCTTGGCTTGCCTCAACAGTGGCGACACTTTCATGGGCATGGACCTGAACCATGGTGGTCACCTTTCACACGGTAGCCCAGTTAACTTCAGCGGTATCAACTACAAAGTAGTGGGTTACCAAGTGAAAGAAGAGACTGGCACAGTGGATTATGAGGACATGGAGAAGAAAGCTCTCGAGTTCCGTCCGAAACTGATCATCGGTGGTGGTTCAGCCTACAGCCGTGACTGGGATTGGGCTAAAATGCGTGAAATCGCTGACAAAATCGGTGCCATCCTGATGGGCGACATCAGCCACCCCAGCGGCCTTATCGCCAAGGGTTACCTGAACAATGCCGTTAAATATTGCCACATCGTGACAACCACCACCCACAAAACCCTCCGTGGACCTCGTGGCGGTCTGATTCTAATGGGCCAGGATTTCGATAATCCTTGGGGCAAAACTACCCCGAAGGGTGAAATCAAGAAAATGAGCGCCCTGCTTGACAGTGCTGTATTCCCGGGCACACAGGGTGGTCCCCTCGAACACGTGATTGCCGCTAAGGCTGTAGCTTTTGGCGAAGCTTTGACCGATGACTATGATCGTTATATCCAGCAGGTGATGAAGAACGCCAAGACCATGTGCGCTGCCTTCATCGACAAGGGTTACAAGGTCATCAGCAATGGTACCGACAACCACCTGATGCTCATCGACCTCCGCACCAAATTCCCCGAAATGACCGGTAAGGAAGCTGAGAACGCATTGGTATCCGCCGACATCACCGTGAACAAGAACATGGTGCCTTTCGACAGCCGTAGCGCTTTCAAGACCAGCGGTTTGCGTGTGGGTACTCCCGCTATCACCACCCGTGGCCTGAAAGAGAACGAAATGGGCGAAATCGTTGAACTGATCGACGATGTATTGAGCCATCTCAACGACACTACCGTTGTTGACAAGGTAAGAGCCAAAGTCAACAGCATGATGTCCAACCGTCCTTTGTTCGCTTGGTAATATTTGAAAATATCTGGATCACAGGACTTTGCCATAGAAACAACAGGCTGTACAAGCCAAAATGTTTCGGGCAAAGTCCAGTGATTTTCTAAACTAAAACCAACTGTCAATAGTGGAAATCAACACACAAGCCATCAAGCAGCGTTTCGGCATCATCGGGTTTGACCCCAAGTTGGACCGTGCCATCAGCATTGCGGTGCAGGTGGCGCCCACAGATTTGTCGGTGTTGGTTACTGGCGAAAGCGGTGTGGGTAAGGAGAATTTCCCGAAAATCATCCACGAGTACAGTCCCCGCAAGCACGGCCAGTACATTGCTGTCAATTGCGGAGCCATCCCCGAAGGCACTATCGACTCCGAACTTTTCGGCCACGTCAAAGGAGCCTTCACAGGAGCCACAGAAGACCATACAGGTTATTTTGAATCGGCTGACAATGGCACGATTTTCTTGGACGAGGTGGGCGATTTGCCCTTGTCCACCCAAGTACGTCTGCTTCGAGTACTGGAAACCGGTGAATTCCTGCGAGTTGGCTCGACAAAAGTGCAGAAAACCAATGTCCGCGTGGTTTCCGCCACCAACATCAATCTGGTCAACCACATCGCCAAAGGCAAGTTCAGAGAGGACCTATACTACCGACTGAACACCGTGCCCATTACCGTGCCGGCTTTGCGTGAGCGAAAAGGCGATATTTTCCTGCTGTTCACCAAATTCGCCTCCGATTTTGCCGAGAAATACCATTTCCCGCAGATTACCCTGACCGAAGGAGCCAAAGAGGCCCTGATCAACTACGGCTGGCCTGGCAATGTGCGCCAGCTGAAAAACGTGACCGAACAGATGTCGCTGATAGAGCAGAAACGCCTGATTGACGAGGTGACCATCGCCAAATACCTGACCAGCCCTGCCCCATCGCAACTGCCCGCTTTGTTGCCTTCGGAAAACAGCCACAACGAGCAGTTCGAGCGCGAGCTGATTTTCAAGTTCCTGTCAGATATGAAACGAGAGGTGGGCGAACTGCGCGAACTGGTACACCATGTCATCGCCGGTGACCTGAAACCCGCTGAATTACAGCAGGATTTCCAGCAAATACACCCGGTCACCACCCCGCCAATCACCTACGATTTCCCTCAGGAAGAAGGCACTATCTCCATCAGCAAAGAGAATATTGACAAATCGGAGCCTTTCCAAGAGTCTGAAATCATCGAAGACACCCATTATTCCTTGGTGGACAATGAAAAAGAGATGATTATCAAGGCCTTGCAGAAACACAATAACAAGCGCTCCGCCGCCGCCCAAGAACTGGGTATCTCGGAGAGAACGCTATACCGGAAAATTAAGGAGATGGGAATATAGGGATAGAGTATAGTAGGAACCTAATTCCCCTTCTTATAGAAGGGGTGGCCGAAGCCGGGGTAGTAATATAAGAATTCAAAAAACGTTGTTAATGTACAAAAACGGGAAAAAATTGCATTGGGTTAACATCACGCTGATAGTGTTAGTTCTAACGCTGTCAGGCTGCCGCATGACCGTGTCTTTGACGGGCGGCAACATCAATCCAAACGCTAAAACAGTATTGGTACAGACCTTCACCAACAACTCGTCGTTAGTCAATCCCACACTCAGTCAAGAGTTCACAACCGCTTTGAAGGACCGTATTCAAAACCAGACCCCGCTTACCATCATCAACAACGGCAACGGCGACTACGCCCTGGAGGGAGAAATCATCAACTATACAATCTCTCCTATTGCAATCCAAGGCAACGATGCCGCCGCCATGAACAGACTGACCATCACGGTACGTGTGCGATTCACCAACAGTTTCGACGAGAACCAAAGTTTTGACCAGACTTTCTCACGTTATGCCGACTATAACAGCTCCCTCAATTTCACCTCTGTGGAAAGCACATTGGTCACCGAAATCAACGATGCCCTGACCGAGGACATCTTCAACAAAGCATTTGTCAACTGGTAATTATGGAAAATATCTTTATCGGCAACTATATCGGCACAGAACTTTCGGCCAACGATCCGGGCAAACTGCTGAGCTATTACCACCAGCAATACCCCTGTTCGAATGTTCTCTCCATGCTCTATCTCAAGATGTTAGAAGATGAGCGCCCAAAAGATTACGAGAAAAGCAAGTCCGAGCTCCTGCTGTCCGTCTATAACCGCAACAAGTTCCACCAGTATCGCCTAAGCCTGCTGCAAAACCCCATCCGTCCCCTTTCGGAAGAGAAAAAGCCTGAGCCAATCAACAATGCTTCGGCCCAGCCGATCCAAGAAACAGCTGCGCCTTCTGTCACCGCCGACACTTCTGTCATTGCGGAGGTCCGCAAAATCATTGAGAGCAAGCCCGAAGAAACCTCAGACAACGACGCAAGCGGCAAAGTGAATTATGACGTGGTGGTGGCCAAAAACTTCGATGCCCCCACCATCAATCTGGAAGATGACCAGTCCACCGTAATCGACTCGCTGATTGCAAAATTCGGAGGCAATCCTTCCACAATCAAAAAAGCATCCCTCATCCACGAACCGCTCGCCAACTACTCAGAAGGCAGTCTGGACGAAGACGAAGAGATTGTAAGTCTAACATTAGCAATGATTTACGCAGAGCAAGGTTATCCCGGAAAGGCCACCAAGATGCTCCAAAAATTAAGCTTGATTTTTCCAGAAAAAAATAGTATTTTTGCAAGTCATATTGAATCGATCAAAAACGGAAAATATAATCAAATAAATTAGAAAGAAATGTTGACATTAGTAGTTGTATTAGTTGTTATCGCCTGTATTATCCTGGCCTTTATCGTATTGATTCAGAACTCCAAAGGTGGCGGTCTGGCTTCCAACTTCGCAGGTTCCAACCAGATCATGGGTGTAAGAAAAACCACTGACTTTCTGGAGAAGGCCACATGGGGACTGGCAGCATTCATCATGGTACTGTGCTTTGTTTGCGCTTTCCTGGTGAAGAACGAGTTCAAAGCCAACGATCCCTACGCAGGCACTCAGACCGAGCAGGTGGAAGATACCACTGAAGAATAACAACTCAATTAAGGGTTTAACTTAAAAAGAGGATTTTATATCCTCTTTTTTTTTGAAAAA
>JAGCSI010000058.1 GCA_017964255.1 Bacteroidales bacterium
ATCGCCAGCGAACTGTATCCCGAAAAAGCCAAAATCGGCAAGCAGATGACCTACGCCAACGCCAAAGCCGTTCCTTTTGTCATCATGGCCGGTGCCGACGAAATGGCAGAGAATGTTTATACGCTGAAAGATATGAACAGCGGTGAGCAGAAGAAGCTGGGAATTGAAGAGATTCGGGAGATTATTGCAGCTACGCTGTAGGTTGCAGGTTACAGGTTACAGGTTACAGAATTCAGAATTCAAAATTCAGAATCCAGAATTCAGAATCCAAAAATTAAAGCTCCCCTCGAGCGCAGCGAGACTCCCCTTGAAGGCGAAGCCTGAAACTCCCCTCGAGCACGAAGTACGAGACTCCCCCTAAACACTAAACATTAACCTTCCTAACCTTTCTAACCCTCCTAACCTTCTAACCTCTAAACACTAAAACCTAGAACCTAAACATTAGCACATTAGCACATTGATAAATAGCACATTAAAAAATGTCCGAAGAACCCATCATCGACAATGCCCCTGAAGGGCAAGGCAACAAGCGTCCTGCCAAATCCAAGTGGACCCAATGGGCGCGCAACCTGCTGGCCTGGCTGAAGAGAACCGTGCGTATCCATCAGGACACGGACTACGAATCCACGGTGAGCAGCATCGGCAGTGCCTTGGTTTTCAAGGGTGTCAATGTATGGATTCTCTTTTTTGCCATCATTGTCGCTTCTGTCGGCCTAAACGTCAACTCGACAGCCGTCATCATCGGTGCCATGTTGATTTCCCCGCTGATGGGGCCCATCATGGGCATTGGCTTGTCCGTTGGCATCAGCGACAAAGAGATGCTGCGCACCTCGTTGCGTAACTTGTTGGTCATGGTGATGATCAGTTTGGTGGCCTCCACGGCCTATTTCTTGCTGTCCCCCTTGGGAGACGCACAATCCGAGTTGCTGGCGCGCACCCGCCCCACCATCTTCGACGTGCTCATCGCCTTCTTCGGTGGCGCCGCCGGTATTGTAGCCACCTCGCGCAAGTCGCAGCCTTTCACCGTCATTTCCGGTGTGGCCATCGCCACTGCCTTGATGCCGCCTCTCTGTACCGCCGGCTACGGACTGGCTACCGCCCAGTTCAGATATTTCTTCGGAGCATTCTATCTGTTCTTTATCAACTCCTTCTTTATAGCCCTTGCCACCTTCTTAATTGTCAAGTATTTACAATTTCCTCAAAAGAAATATTTAGACCCTGTGAGAGCCAAAAGGGTGAAACGGTATATCACCATTTTTTCCATCATCGTAATGATTCCCAGCGTGATTATCGCCTTGCATGTGGTACAGGAAAGCTCTTTCAATGCCTCAGCAAACCATTTCATTTCTGAAATACAGGAATCTCCCTATTTTGAGCATTCCCAACTCATTCATTCCAAGAAAGAATATAATTTCAAGCAACAAACCATCACCATGTCGGTGGTCGGAAAAGAAATCACTCCTGAGGAGATTAACCACATGCAGAGTCTGTTACGCAACCAATATGGATTGGAAAACACCACCTTGGTCATCAGGCAGGCCGACCAATTCTATTCTGTAAATGAAAACGAGGTGATAGAGAACATCTTGGAAAAGAAGGAATTGCAAATTGAAGCGGCTCAACAACGAATCCTGCAACTGGAGGCGGAATTAGCAAAATTTAACGCTCACAATCAAGTGACAGCACAAGTGGCGAAGGAAATCGCCGTGCAATATCCCAGCATCAAATCATTCGCAGTGGTGAACTTGGTATATACCAACACCAAAACGCTGAAGACCGATACCATCCCCACCCTTTTCATTGAAAGCACCCAGAAACTCAGTCCCGAGCAGGAGCAAAACCTGCTGAAATGGCTTCGTGTCCGCCTGGAACAGCCAAAACTGCGATTACAGTAAGATTTACATAAAGGCACTGTGGCGACACAACATTACATTCACCTCTTACTGAAACGGTATTGTATTTGTAAATGCAAAAAAAGGAAATGTATTCGTCATACTTTAGAATGTCATATAAGTGACAAAAAGAAATGGTATGCTATTTCAAAAAAATTTTGTATTTTTGCATTTTTATAAAATATATAAATATGACACCGATCAATGCAGCGCCATACATTCCACAACGTCCCCCAGTGCTCATGGTGGACACTTTTTCAGAGTGTGACACTTCATTGATAATCACACAGTTCACAATTCCAGAAAACCATATATTTGTGCAAAACGGACTACTCAGATCTGCCGGACTGGTTGAGAATATCGCTCAAACCTGTGCCACACGCATCGGTTGGCTGAACCGAGAAAAGCCCGTTAAAATCGGCGTTATCGGCAGTGTCAGCAATTTGGAAATCCTCAAATTTCCCGCTGCCGGACAAACACTGATTACCCGAGTGGATGTTCTATCAGAGATTTTTGAAGCTACCATAGTCCATGCGGAAATCAAGTGCGAAAGCGAAGTAATTGCCCACTGTGACATGAAGGTGTTTGTGTCGGACCAAAATGTAGCAACAGCATCGTGAGAAACAAGTATCACATATATCAGAAAAGTCATTACATCATAAGTCCTCTTGGAAAGGGCAGTGTATGTAATTATAATACCATTTCCATGGGGGAAAGTCATCTGCAATCCTACTCTGGATACTGGGGAATTCCCGAACCGTTTTTTGCCTCTATATTTGACGAAAATGACATTGACCTGCATCGGAGTTCCAGTCAAGGCCAAGCTTATAGCCGCTTCGAATCCATTGCGATTACCGCCGCGGAATCCGCTTTCCAAAGAGCTGAGATAAATCCCGATAGCAAGGATGTGCTTTTCATCATCTCCACCACCAAAGGGAATGTTGAACAATTGGAGAAATCCAAAAATCCGGATTCACAATCCGACGCTTACTTGTGGCATTCCGCACAAAGGATTGCGGGACATTTCCGTAATCCCAACACCCCTATTGTGGTCAGCAACGCCTGTATTTCAGGCTGTTCCGCCCAATTGACAGCTTTCAACATGCTGCAATACAACGATTTATACAAGCATGTTATCGTCATCGGCGCCGAAGTGCTGTCCAAATTCATCATTTCGGGATTCCAATCCTTCAAGGCCTTGTCTCCCGAACGCTGCAAACCCTTCGACGCCAACCGTTGTGGCTTGAACTTAGGCGAAGCCGCCGCTGCCATCATTTATAGCAAAAGCACCGAAACTGAAAGTCTGCCTGACGACACCATCATCATGGAAGCAGGAGCGGTGTGCAACGATGCCAACCATATCTCCGGTCCCTCACGCACTGGCGAAGGCCTGTTACGAGCCATCCATAAAGTCACCGAAGATTTTGATACCAACCGCATCGCTTTTATCAATGCCCATGGCACCGCCACCCTTTACAACGACGATATGGAGTCAGTAGCCATCAACAGGGCGGGTTTACAAGACATTCCTGTGAACAGTCTCAAAGGCTATTACGGACATACCCTAGGGGCTGCCGGCGTAATGGAAGTGATTCTTTCTTCCATCGCCCTGCAAAATCACAACGTACTCCGCAGTTTGGGCACCGAGAATCCCGGCACAGCAATGCCTCTCAATGTATGCATGCAAAACAGCAACACCAATGGCGACGCCTTCCTGAAACTGATCTCCGGTTTCGGAGGCAGCAACGCCGCCTTATTATTCACCTTAAATCAGCACCGCTAATGGAACAGTTATTCGACGTCGTTGCCACCTGTCGCATTTCTGACAAAGAAGTGCTGGTGAACCAAGAAAGCATACTGTATCATAGTCGAGAAAACGAACAAGACTGGTTGTCAACCATTTACCACCATATTGGACTGCAATACCCCAAATTCTTCAAGATGGACAGGCTTTGCAAGGCCGGCATTTTGGGAGCGGAGCTTCTGCTGAAGGACTATACCTACGACCACGAAACGGTCAAGGACGACTGGGGTATCATTCTGATGAATGCAGCCTCTTCGCTGGATAACGACCGTCACTACCAAGAGACCATTTCGGAGGATAACTACTACCCCAGTCCTGCGGTTTTTGTATACACTTTGGCCAACATTGTGACAGGCGAGATTGCCATCCGGTACAAAATCGGTGGCGAAAGCTCTTTTTATGTCATGCCAGATTTCGACGAGGAACTCATGAGAGAACTGCTTGTCCAAGCCTTTAACGCTGATCCAAAACTCACCCACATCCTCTATGGATGGGCAAATGTTGACCAAGACCAGTACGATGTGAGAATGTTTTTTTGCAAGAGACGTGGAAACATAAAGACTTCAATAAACAATCCGTCTTAACGTCTTAACGCCTAAACGCCTGAACGAATCAAACCATAAACCATAAATAACAAAACGCAAACTAAACAACAAAAATAAACAAAACATGGAAGAATTAATCTACAAATTGAAAGAAGAAATCATTGATGTGTTGAATCTTGAAGGTATGAAACCTGAAGACATTGACGAGAACGCCCCTTTATTTGGTGAAGGTCTGGGATTAGACTCTATCGATGCTTTGGAATTGATTGTGTTATTGGAAAAGAACTATGGCATCAAGTTAAAAAATGCCAATGAGGGAAAAGAGATTTTCAAGTCCGTGCGTGTCATGGCTGATTATATCAATGAACATAAAACAAAATAGTAAATGCCTAAAATAGTAGTCACCGGATTAGGCATTGTATCGGCATTGGGAGTAGGCAAAGAGGTAACTCTCCAACATCTGCGTGCCGGAAAAACGGCTGTTGGCAAACTACACATACTCCAGACCAAGCATGATGAACTGCCAGCCGGCGAAGTGCCCCTTACCGATGAGGAGTTGAAGCAAGTAATCGGCCTGCCTGTCACTGAGGTTACCAACCGCACTACCCTTCTGGCTCGTGTGGCCCTCAAAGAAGCCTTGGCAGATGCCCGGATTACACCGTCTGTCTGTGACAATATTGCACTGATATCCGGCAATACTGTCGGAGGAATGGAGAAGAGTGAGCTTTACTACCGTGATTTTCTTAACAATGACTCACGCAACGAGTATATCAGCATGCACGATTGCGGGGCCTGCACGGAAATGGTTGCCCAGGAATACCCTGGACAATTCAAGCTCACCAGCACCATCTCCACCGCATGCTCATCCGCAGCGAATGCGGTGATTCTGGGAGCTAATCTTATCAAAGACGGCATGGCGGAAATCGCCGTGGTCGGTGGCACCGAATGTCTGTCGAAATTCCACCTCAATGGTTTCAACAGCCTGATGATTCTGGACAACGAGCCCTGCAAACCTTTTGACGCTCAACGCAATGGCTTAAATCTGGGTGAGGGTGCCGCTTATCTGGTCATTGAGACCGAGGAATCCGCCCTGCGCCGCAATGTGCCCATCTTATGTGAGCTGAGCGGCTACGGCAACAGCTGCGATGCCTTCCACCAGACCGCCACTTCCCCTAATGGAGAAGGCCCCTATCTCGCCATGTGCAAAGCACTGAAAAATAGCGGTTTGACAATAAACGACATCGACTATATCAACGCCCATGGCACAGGCACCCCCAACAACGACGAGTGCGAAGGCATTGCCATGATGCGCATTTTTGGTGACAAGATGCCCCCAATATCCTCCACCAAAGCCTATACTGGCCACACCACCAGCGCAGCTGGCAGCGTGGAGAGCGTCATCAGCATACTGGCCTTGCGGCACCAGTTTATTCCCGCCAACCTGCACTACCAAAGTGCCATAGAAGGACACACTTTCAAACCCGTGACCGAAGTGATGGAAAATGTGTCCCTGAAACACGTGCTAACCAACTCCTTCGGTTTCGGCGGCAACGACTCGTCATGCATCTTTTCAGCATACAGGGAACAGGGAACAGAAGACAGAATTCAAAATTCAGAATTCAAAATTCAGAAAGCAGAGGAGACCGCTCATAGCTCACAGCTCATAGCTCATAGCTCACGCCCGACATATATCCGCGCAGCCTCGCAGATTTCCTTGCAAGCCCCACTGAGCGAGCAATGGTTCGATGCGCCTGTGATTCCCGGCACGCTCAACTGTGACAGTCAGGAAGCCGACTACGCCCAGTTCATCAATCCCATGGCGGCACGACGCATGGGCAAGCTTTTCAAACGCGCCATCGCCACTGCGGTGGATGTGCTGCGCAAAGGCAACTGCGAGCAGGTGGACGCTATCGTCACCGGCACGGGTTTGGGCTGTATCGAGCATACTGAGAAGTTTCTGCATGCCATGTTAGAGAATGACGAGGAATGTTTGCCCCCGACCCATTTCATGCAGTCCACCCACAACACCATCAGCTCCCAGATGGCCTTGCACCTGAAATGCCACGGCTACAACTGTACCTACTCGCATCGCGGCACCTCTTTCGACAGCAGCCTGTTGGATGTACTCTCCCAGATGCATCTTGGTGACATTCATACTGCGATGGTATGCGGTCACGAAGAAATGACGCCCAACTATTTCAAATTGTTAGGGAAGATAGGTTATTGGAAACAAGACAATTGCGACGAGGCTACACTGCGCCGCCACGATAGCAAAGGCTCCTTCTCTGGCAGTTGCTCGCTCAACCTGCTTTTGACAGACACTGCTTCAGCCGACAACCTCTGCGCTATCCGAGCCATGGAAATGCTGTATCAACCCGACAATGAACAACTGAAACGCTGTCTGCAGCAAATGTTACAAGGGCAAAATCTGACCATAGACGACCTTTCTGCCGTGGTGATGGGACTCAGTGGCGACGAAAACAACGATGAAGTATATCTGAACTTTGCCCAACAGCAATGTGCCAATACCCCCATCGTTTGGTATAAGCATCTCTTCGGCGAATCTTACTGCGCTTCCGCTTTCGGTGTATATACCGGAGCCGTCATTCTGAAGAAACAGCGCATTCCCAATCATCTGATTTACAAAGGAGTGACAAACGAAGGGAGCCCTGTCAAGCATGTTCTGGTTTACAATCATTTTCAAAATAAAGACCATTCCCTTATATTGTTATCATCATGTTAGTATTAATCCTCTTGATTATAGTGCAGTCTATATTATTAGTGGCCGCACAATCGCTGCTGAAGATTTCCGTGCAGCTGTTTGGTGATTTCTCCTGGTCGTGGCAATATTTCAAGACCGTCTTCACCACCTGGCAGTTCGCCGCTTCCGGAGCTTGTGCGTTGACAGCCATGCTGGTATGGATGTACGTGCTGAAACACTACCAATTTAGCATCGCTTACCCGCTGCTGTCCATCAGCTACATCATCGGGCTGTTAGCGGCCTACTTCATCTTCCATGAAGCAGTTCCGCTCACCCGCTGGATCGGGGTTTGCATTGTGATGGTGGGAGTATACCTTATAGCTAAGAGTTGAAAACTGAAAACTGAAAGTTGAAAATTAGGGGTTAGGGATTAGGTTTTAGGAGTTAAGAATTTAAGAATTAAGGGTGATATCCTTGCGGAGGGTTCAATATCAAAAGATAAGACATAGCAAAACACAACATAGCCTCACAGAGGGTTTAATATCAATAAAAATGCTGAAAACACATCGTACATCAATCATTATTATCATATTCTGTCTGTTGTCGGGTATCTGTTACGCGCAAAACAGTAAGGAAACCGCGGTTACTGGCAGTCAGCTCGATGCACTGACCAAAGCCGTGTCCACGGCCCATCAGCAACTGAAAACCCTCAATGCCAGTTTCACCCAGGAAAAAAGTTCAGCGCTTTTTGCGGACAAAGCCGTTCAAAAAGGAAAATTCAGCTATCAGGCGCCCTCCAAATTACGCTGGGAATACACTGCACCCAAAGCGATGATTCTGCTTTTCGACGACCGCAAAGTCAGCGTGGTGACCGACAAAGGTGTGATGAACAACCCCAACAAAATGCTCAACGAACTGGGAGCCATGATTATCAACACCATTAACGGCAGTAACCTTTGCGACAATAAGAAGTTCGATATCAAATTCTTCAAAAACAGTCAGGATGGAAACTACACGGCCAAATTAAAGCCCCTGGACAAGAAAATCCAGGCCAACTATAGCGATATACAAGTGGTGCTGAACGGCAAAAGCTATTTGGCCGAGAAAGTCATTCTGACCGAAATTTCCGGTGACATCACTACAATAACCTTTTCCAACCTGAAAACCAATGTCACCCTACCCGATGGAACCTTCAAAAAATAACCTATGCTGCTTCTGGATTTTTTCAAAATAATCAATGCTGATATTGCTGACAACACAGCTCTTGTGGAGGTGGAGTTGAATCCTCAACATACCATTTTCCAAGGCCATTTCCCGGGATATCCCATTACCCCCGGAGTTTGTGTGACCCAAATAGCAGTGGACCTTTTCTCCCATATTCAACAGCGGGAATTTGGCATGACCAAAGCCAAAAGTATCAAATTCATCCATATTATCAAACCCGAGGAAAACCCGCGAGTGCATTATCAACTGAACTGGGAGCAAGTAGACGGACAACAATACCAGCTGAAAGTTGTAGCCTACCACAATGACACCACCTTCGCCAAAATCAACATCACAATTAACAGTTGACAATTGACAATTAACAATTAACAATTAAGAATTAAGAACTAACCACTAAACACTAACCTTCTAACCTTCTAACCTTTCTAACCATTAAACATTAAACACTAATCCCTAAAACCTAATCCCTCACAATGAACCCAGAGACTACGAAGTTGAAATTTACGCAGAACGCTGTATGTGTTGTTATACCAACGTATAACAATAGCAGTACAGTGGCTGATGTGGTTCGGAATGCGATGGAATACTGTGAGGATATTATTGTGGTGAATGACGGTTCTACCGACAATTCACTTGTCGAAACAAACGGACTTAAATCCATACAAAATAACATTACGATCATCACCCATCCTGTCAACATGGGCAAAGGCAAGGCATTGACCACCGGGTTTCAAGCGGCTATGGAACGAGGCTTTCGCTATGCCATCACAATGGATGCTGACGGACAGCATTATGCCTCTGACCTGCCTGCATTTGCCGAGGCACTGGCCACTCATCCAGACACCCTCATTGTGGGCAGTCGCCAGTTCGGTTTGCCCAATATGCCGCAAAAGAGCAGCTTCGCCAACAAGTTCTCCAACTTCTGGTTCACTGTGCAAACAGGCAAGAAACTACCAGACACTCAAACAGGCTACCGGCTTTACCCCTTGAACAAGATGGGCAAGATGAAACTTTTGTCCAGTCGCTACGAAGCAGAACTAGCCTTGCTGGTCCGCTCCGCCTGGCGCGGCATCGACATTCTGCCAATTCCTATCAACGTGTACTATCCTCCAAAAGAAGAACGTGTCTCCCACTTCCGCCCTGGCATGGATTTCTTCCGTATCAGCGTCCTTAACACTTTCTTCACCTTCGCCGCCCTCCTCTACGGCTATCCCTCAATGCTTTATCACCTTATCAAGAAAAAGTTGAAAACTGAAAACTGAAAATTAATATATAAACACTAAACTCTAAACATTAAACATTTGAATTTTGAACTCTGAATTTTGAATTCTAATCCCTGACCACTAATCCCTAAAACCTATAATGAAATCCTTTTTCCTCAACATCTACCGCTATTTCAACCGGCATCCAGTGGCCCTCTGGACACTATTGCTGTTGATTACAGCGTGTTGTATTTTCAGCGCATTGAGGATTAACTTCGTGGAGGATATCAGCGGTTTTCTGCCTCGAAACAAGGATAATGAGCGCATCAACTATGCCTACGAGCATATCGGCACCGCCAACAAAATCATGGTCAACGTAAGCCAAACGGGCAAGACTGATGCGAAGAGGGACAATGAAGAAAACAGCGATAGCGAAGACATTGACTATGAACTGATTTGCGCTGCTGTTGACCGTTTTGCGGAAATATTTCAAGAGGCATCCGTAGAGACGTTTCATGAAACGTCTCTACATTCTGAACACAATGCAACAGAGATAGAAAACGACGTTGATGCAAAGACGGAGTGCGGTGAAAATACAGAACCTCAAAACGTCCCGTCTCTGCTATACCAGGTAGACCAGGAAAAAATTGATGAAATCACCGCTTTTGTCATTGAAAACATGCCCTATTTTCTGACAGAAGAGGATTACGCTCGGATGGACACTATGCTGACTTTCAATCACATCAACGAACAGTTAGCCAACGACAAGCTGTTGCTATCGTCACCAATGGCCACCTTACGTACCATTATCCAGAAAGACCCTCTGTTTTTCTCCGCCAATATTTTACAGTCCCTCAACAACTTCCGTCCCGATAACGGCTATCATGTGGAAGACGGATACATTTTCAACAAAGAAGGAAACGAAGCGATTATCGTCATCACCTCGCCCTACCCTATAAGCGAAACCCGAAACAACGCCACATTGGTGAAGCTAATTAAACAAGCTGCCAAAGCCACCGAAGCTGAATTCCAGAACAACATCAGTATCAGCAGTTTCGGGGCGTCTGAAGTTTCCTTGACCAACTCACAGCAAATCAAAAAAGACAGTTTCCTGGCTATCAGTCTATCGCTGATTTTCATTTTAGCCTTACTGATTTATTATTATCGCAACGCCCGCAGCATCCTGCTTATTTTCCTCTCCACCCTGGCTGGAGGACTGTTTGCCTTGGGCGTTATCGCCGTAGTGAAAAACCCCGTATCGCTCATTGCCATCGGGGTGGCCTCCATCATCATCGGCATTGCCATCAACTACCCCATCCATCTGCTTTCCCATTTCAAGCGAACAGATGACAAAGAGCTGATTATCAAAGATATCGTTACGCCGTTGCTCACAGGAAACATCACCACAGTGGGTGCTTTCATCAGCCTTATGTTCATCAGTTCGGATGCCATGAAGGACCTGGGACTGTTTGCCGCCCTGTTGTTGGTGGGCACCATCCTCTTTGTCCTCATATTCCTGCCTCACCTGTTAGGCAAACACTATCCCGGTAAGGACCGACAATTGGCTTTCCGTTCCGTGGCAGAATTCCGACCCGAAAAACACGGGCTCATCATGCTGGCGGTCATTGTGCTGACTATCTTCTTCTACCATTTCAGCAAACGCACCTCCTTCGACACCAATATGCACCATATCAATTTTATGACGGAGGAGCAGCAGAAAGCTTTCCAACAACTGACTGCGGAAAGTGACACCAACACCTGTACTTTGTATTGCATTGCGGAGGGTAGCACATTGGATGAGGCTTTGGAATACAATGAAAAAATTTGTGTAGAGGCCCACGGCAGCGCATCTATGCAACAGATTAACGGCATCGGTAATTTCATGCCATCCTGCGCAACTCAAGAGAAACGCCTCAAGCGTTGGAATCAGTTCTGGAAAGAAAGAAAAGATACATTCATTCAGAATTTAGACAAGGCCGCTGCGGAAAACGGTTTTTCTCCCATCGCTTTCCAACCGTGCAAAAACATCATTGAACAAGAATACGAAATTCAAGACAATCAATATTTTAGCATCATCAAAGAAGAATTGGCTTCCAATTATATCTCCGAAGAGGAAGGACATTGTCTGGTGTATAATCTGCTCACAGTGGATAAAGGTGATGCCTCAGAAGTGGAAACGCAGTTCAACGGTATCGATGACCACATCTTCGCCTTCACCGACAGCTCCATCGCCTCGCGTTTGGTGAGCGCACTTTCCAAAGACTTTGATTATGTGCTCTATATCTGCGGATTCATCGTCTTTGTATTCTTACTGATCTCTTTCGGAAGAATAGAAATCTCTCTGATGGCCTTTACCCCCCTGGTCATCGCCTGGATATGGATTTTAGGCATCATGGGGCTGACAGGCATCCAGTTTAACATCGTAAACATCATACTGGCCACCTTTATCTTCGGCATGGGCGACGATTACTCAATTTTTGTGACGGAAGGACTGAGTTACGAGTACCGCTATGGCCGCTCGATGCTGTCGCAGTTCAAAAACTCTATCATTCTCTCTTCCTCCATCATGTTCATCGGCATCGGCATGTTGATTTTCGCCAAACATCCGGCCATGAAATCTTTAGCGGAGGTTACCATCATCGGTATGCTGTCCGTGGTGCTGATGGCCTACATCATCCCGCCATTTATCTTCAAGTGGCTGACCCGGAAAAAAGGCAAGGCTCGCAAACAACCCATCACCATCGCGAACTTCTGCCGTACCATCTTCGCTTTCGGTTTCTTTATCTGCGGTACCATTTTCATGAGTCTGGCCGCCTTCTTCCTACTAACCATTGGAGGAAAATCAGAAAAGCACAAACAGCAGTATCACAAACTGTTACAGAATATCATGAGATTCATTGCCTGGGGCATGCCGCAGGTCAGCTACCGAGTGGACAATCCGTATGGTGAGGATTTCTCAAAACCAGCGGTCATCATCTGCAACCACCAATCGCATTTCGACTTGGTCTATACGCTGATGCTTTCGCCGAAGATTATCGCCCTCACCAACAAGTGGGTGTGGAATTTCCCACTATATCGTGGCATTGTTCGTGGGGCCGATTTCTTGCCTGTGACTGATGGCATTGAGCAGAACATTCCGAAGCTGAAGGAGTTGACCGACAAGGGCTATTCCATTCTGGTCTTCCCAGAGGGCACCCGCTCTGCCGACTGCTCCATTCTGCGTTTCCATAAAGGAGCTTTCCATCTGGCAGAACAACTCGGACTTGACATTTTGCCGTTGATGTTGCACGGCGTGGGCCACTGCCTGCCCAAAGAAGAAACATTGTTGCGCAGAGGAAAAGTCTGTGTCAGCATTGAGCAGCGCATCAGCGCGGATAACCCTGAATTCCGAGTAGGCAAAGAGAGTTTGGAGACGACCCGCCTGGTACGGCATTTCTACCAGAACCGTTATGCGGAAATCTGCCGCCAGGAAGAAGATTTGGAATACTACATGGACACGGTTCGACACAACTATATATATAAGGGGGCGGAAGTGGAAAAAGGATGCCGACAGCGGCTGAAAAACTGCCAGAAGCTGCATGATTTGATGCCAAAACTTGCCAATACCGGCAAAATGTTGATTAAAAACTGCGGTCAAGGCGAGTATGCCCTGCTATTGGCCTTGGTGAAAAAAGGCTGGCAAATTGACGCCTTCGATGAGGATCAAGACGAGATTGACACCGCCCGCAACTGCGTGGCCGTCCCCGCCAACCTGCACTATACTACTGAAGAAATTGAAGGAACTGATTATGATTATGTTATTGATATGAGACGTGAAGACGTAAAGACGTGGAGACGTGGAGACGTGGAGATGGAGAAGCAGAAAGACAGGGAATTCTGTCTTAACGAAACCTAACGTCTTAACGCCTTAACGAAAAAAAAAGAAAAAACAATGAGCAACAACACCTACGACACCATCATCATCGGCACAGGCCTTGGAGGTCTGGTGTGCGGCTATATGCTGGCCAAAGGCGGTCGCAAGGTGCTGTTGCTGGAGAAAAACACCCAGATTGGCGGCTGTCTGCAGACCTTCCGCCGCTTCGGCGTGAAATACGACACGGGCATGCACTACATCGGGGCTCTGGACGAAGGACAGATTATGTATCAGTTTTTCGATGAGCTGAACCTGCTGAAAGATGTGCGACTCAGTCGCTTGGATGAGACAGGTTTTGACTGTTATTCCATTGCCGGACAGGAGTATAAATTTGCCTCCGGTTCGGAAAGATTTGTCGAGACGCTAAGCAAGCAGTTTCCAGAATGCAGGCGTGATCTGCAAAACTACGTCCACCGTATCCAAGAAATAGCAGAAGCATCACCGCTGTACGACCTCAACAAGGCCGGAGACAGCAGCTATCTTGAGTCGCCCTATTTGCACAGCAGCGTAAACGAATTGCTGGCATCCATCAGCAATAACAAGCTATTGCAGAATGTTTTAGCCGGAAACCTGCCATTGTATGCCGGTGTGAAAGACAAAACGCCAGCCTACGTCTATGCTTTGATTAGCAACAGCTATCTTCAAAGTGCATGGCGCATTGTCGGAGGCAGTGACAGCATTGCCCAATCACTGGCCAACTCCATCCGCTCTTTCGGCGGAGAAATCCGAACCGGCAGTGAAGTGAGCAAAATACTGTGTGACAGCGAAAAAGCCACTTCGGTACAACTGACAGACGGAGAAATCATCGAGGCCAAGCATTTTATCACCGATATTCATCCTCAGAGAGTTATCCAACTCATTGACAGCAAATTAATCCGACCTGTCTATCGGGAGCGAGTACAACAGATGGAGAACACCGTGGGCAACTTCACTCTCTATCTGAAATTCAAAGAAAACAGTGTACCTTACCTCAATTACAACTACTATTACTACGCAGGAGAGGATGTATGGACGTCTTATCACAGCCAACAAGCTGAACCTCAAAGTTTTCTGTATATGCACCAATGTACGGAAGACGGACAACAATATGCCCAAAGTGCGGAAATCATGCTTCCCATGGATTATCAGGAAGTAGCAAAATGGGCGGGAACAACTACCGGACAAAGAGGTTCAGAGTACCAAGAATTTAAACAGAAAAAGGCGGAACAAGTCCTCAATATTTTAGGGCAATTATTTCCAGGCATCAACAGTTGCATTGAAAACTATGAAAGCTCCACTCCCCTCACCTATCGAGACTACACCAGTACCACCAACGGGGCGACTTATGGCATCCTGCACGACAAGAATGCGATGGAACAGACACAGGTTTCACAGCGCACCAAGATTCCGAATTTAATCATGACAGGACAAAATATCCATTGGCACGGAATGCTAGGGGTAATGGTAAGCGCAATGCTGGCAAGCAAGCAATTGACAATTGACAATTGATAATTGACAGTTGACAGTTAAAAGAATTCAAAATCCAAAATCCAAAGCTCACAGCTCATAGCTCACAACTAAAAAAACACTAAACCTTAAACTCTAAGCACTAAACTTCTCACCTTTCTAACCACTACAACCTAAAACCTAAAACAATTAGCACAAAAAAATAGAAAACTAAACAATATATATATGAAACTGAAATTAATTTACCCCAAATGGAAAAAATTACCAGGGCAGACCACTTTCAACCTGCCTCCCCATGGTCCCGTAGTATTCGCCGCTACCCTGCCCGAATATGTTGATGTTTCTTTCACCGACGAGAATGTCGAGGAAATAGACTGGGACGAAGAATGCGATGTTGTAGCCATTTCAATGATGTTGACCACGCAGGTCAAGCGTGGCTGGGCCATCGCTGACAAATATCGTGCCAAAGGCATCCCCGTGATGTTCGGTGGTATTTCCACAATGTTGCACGCAGAAGAGACCCTGCAACATGCCGACAGCATCTTTTTAGGAGAAGCCGAAGGCCGTCAGGAGCAGGTTTTCCAGGACCTTCAGAACGGGCAATTGAAAAAAGTCTATAACTACATGGGCAAGCAACCTCCTATCGAGCTGGTAGGTCCAGCCCGTCGCGACCTGTATAAACGCGAGTTATACAACCACAAGGGTGTGCAGATGGTGGACCTGTACCATGCCTCTCGCGGCTGCCGTTTCAGCTGCTATCCCTGTGCCGTCTCCTACCTTGGAGGCCGTTGCTTCCGTCCCCGCCCCATCGACAAAGCCATCGCAGACTTGGAGAGTATCGACAACAACCGTCTGTTCATCGTGGACAACTCCCTGGCCCAAAACAAACAATGGGAGATGGATCTGTTCCGTGAGATGATTCCGCTGAAGAAAAAATGGATCAGCCACACCATTGAGGATGACCCACAGGTACTGGACTTGGCCGCCCAAGCTGGCGCATGGTACGTATATCAGGCCGTTTACGACACTTCCGATTACATCAAAGAGCGTGTGAAACGCTACCACGACTATGGCATTGGTGTGGAAGGAACCATCTTGTTTGGCTTGGACAACCAAACCGAAGACGACATCCTGCGTCTGATCGACTTCCTGCTGAAGATAGATCTCGACTTGGCAGAATTCACCATTCTGGCCCCGTTCCCACATACCAAAGCTTACGATGACCTCCTGCGACAGGGGCGTATCTTCGACAAGGATTGGGATCATTACAATGCCGGCCAGGTAGTGTATCAGCCCAAACACATGAGTCCTGAAAGACTGCAAGAACTATACGAATATGCCTGGAAGGCCTTCTATCAGGATGAAACCCAAGAAGAAAAAATGTTCAAACTTTTCACCAATGTGATGCTGCGCGAGATGGAAGACGGCACTTACCGTCCAAGAAACCGCAAACTCGCCAACAAAACCTTTGGACAAGATGTGGATAGAAGCAAAAGCCACTTTAATGCATTTTAAGCAGTTGACAGTTGATAATTGACAGTTAGGATTTCAAAATTCAGAATTCAGAATTCAAAATTCAAAACCATAAACTCTAAACATTAACCTTCTAACCTTCTAACCTTCTCACCCTCTAACCATATAACCTCCAACCACAAAAACCTAAAACCTAAAACCTAAAACCTAAACATGAAAGTACCCGAAAAATATTACGATGAAGTCTTCAACTTCGCTGGACAATGGGACATGCCCAGTGCCTGTGGTCTGAAAATCATCATCAAAAATGACAAAAGCTACGTCATCGTCACGGAATTGTATCAGGAGAATCCTGGCACTTCAGTGACCTACGCAGCGGAATCCCTTTACAGACAAATCATTGAAGCCAAGGGATTAAAAGCAGAAAATGTATGTTATATTGAATGCAATCCCGACACGAACTCCAAACTCTCCTTCTACGATGAGGAGTATTTTGAAGTGACCTTCGTTCCCGACGAAGCCCCGAAATACCGGCAGCTGGATCATACAGAAATTCGCAACATCTTAGGATAAAACATTTTTACTAACCCTTAAAAATAATTCATCATGAAAAAATTATTCTTAATTCTCTGTATCATTAGCATTGCGACAATTGCAAACGCTCAAAAAACAAGCGGAGACATTTCCTGTCTCAAAGGTCAGAATCAGATCAACATCACCTTTGACTATCAAGGTGTAACATACGACGGTGAAAGCGAAAGCAACTATTTTAAAAACGAAGAAAAAGCGAAAAAAGAGGATTGGAGAACTGCATGGACATCCTCATTCCGCACAGACAAATGGGAACCCAGACTTGTAAGAGATCTCAACAAAGAAATCTCCAAAAAGAATATGGAATGCGGAGATTTTCCAGATGCTCCATATACTATCATTGTAAAATTGGTTGACATTGACCCCGGCACCTTCGCAGGTCCCATGTCCGTACCCGCAAAAGTCACAGCTAACGCCATCATCGTCAAAACAGGCAGCGACTCCGCATTAGGAACTATTGAATTGAAAAAGATCACATACAGCGGCTATTTCCTGAACCCGCTTCCTGAGTTACGCGTTGGCGAAGCTTTCAGCTGCGTAGGAGAAACTATCGGTAAAAAACTTAGCAAAATAAAATAATGAGAAAGACCATTCTGACTTTTGCATGCATCCTGTTATGTTGGATAGTAAGTGCCCAGCCGAAGCCTATCAAATTATGGGCGAATGTGCCTGGCATGAAACAGATGCCGAGTAAACTATACATCTACCCCGCTCCTAAAGAGAACAACACAGGTATCGCCGTAGTGGTCTGTCCCGGAGGAAGTTACAGTCACACCATGGGCATTGCCGTCGAAGGATTTGAGGTGGCTGAATGGCTCAACAGCATGGGTATCAGCGCCTTTGTGCTGAAATACCGTGTCGGCTCACAGCAGTACCACCACCCTGCCATGATTCAAGACGCCCAATATGCCATCCATTATGTGCGTGAACATGCTTCGGAATACGGTATCGACCCCGCAAAAGTCGGCACTATGGGATTCTCGGCAGGCGGCCATTTGGTCACCATGACGGGAGCCTTTTACAAGGATAACTATATTCAGGACTTGGGCGTGGTGGACAACATCCCGCTCAAGCCTGCTTTTGTGGTGCCGGTATATCCTGTGGTATCCATGCAGGATAGCATCGCGCACAAACGATCAAGACGCAACCTCCTCAGCCTTCAGTATAATGAGGGACAGCGTGACCGCTTCTCCATGGAGCTGAGCATTCCCAAGGATATGCCTCCCGTTTTTCTGGTCACTGCCATCGACGACCCCGTAGTCATGTACCAGAATAGTGTGGTATTGGACCAGGCCCTGACCAAAGCCGGCATCAAACACCGTTTTATGCTCTATAAGACAGGCGGTCACGGCTACGGCCTCAGCGAAACCATCGCCCCCGAAGCTGGAAAATGGAAGTATGAATTTATCAAGTGGCTGAAAACAGTTATCAATTAACAGTTAAAAATTAATAGTTATACTACCCCGCCCTTCGGGAAGGAGGGAAATTCAGAATTCAAAGTTCAGAATTCAAAGTTCAAAAAAATATGATTTCAGAAATCGAATTCCAACCCAAAGAAGTCATCAAATCCTACCAAGAGGAGCGTTTGAGAGATATGTTGCAATATCTGCAAGCACATTCCCCTTATTATCGCCGACTTTTCGAAGAAAACCATATCAACATAGCTTCTATCAAAACCATAGAAGACCTGCAGCATATTCCTTTTACCGAAAAAAAGGATTTGCAACTTCACAATATGGAATTCCTTTGTGTGCCTAAAGAGAGAATCATCGACTACATTACCACTTCGGGCACCCTGGGCGACCCCGTAACCTTTGCCTGCACAGACGCCGACCTGGAACGACTGGCATACAACGAGGCCATTTCTTTCGCTTGCGCGGGACTGAAACCCGGCAATGTGCTGCAACTGATGACCACCATGGACAAGCGTTTCATGGCGGGACTGGCCTATTTCCTGGGGTTGCGCAGGTTAGGAGCAGGGGTTATCAGGGTAGGTAACGGTATTCCCGAACTGCAATGGGACACTATCCAGCGCATCCAACCCGACACTGTCATGTGCATACCCTCCTTCATTTTGAAACTGATAGAATACGCTGAAAATCATGGCATCGACTACCGAAAATCCAGCATCAAACGCATTATCGGCATTGGCGAGGGTCTGCGCGACCAGAACTTCCAGCTGAATGCCTTGGGACAGCAAATCAAGGACAAATGGGATGTGGAGCTGTTTGCCACCTACTCGTCCACCGAAATGAGTACCACCTTCCCCGAATGCCAGTATTCCTGTGGGGGACATCATCATCCGGAACTGATTATCGTGGAGATTATCGGCGAAGACGACCAACCTGTTCCGGAAGGCGAAGTCGGTGAAGTGGTCATCACCACCCTCGGGGTTGAAGGCATGCCACTGTTGCGTTTCCGCACAGGCGATATGGCCAGCATTCACACCGAGCCTTGCCGCTGTGGCCGTCACTCCTTCCGCATCAGTCCTATTGTGGGCCGCAAAAACCACATGATCAAATACAAAGGCACAACACTTTATCCACCAGCCATATCCGATGTACTGAACAATACCGGCTACGTGGAGAACTATTACATCACCCTCAACACCAACCAAGCGACAGAAACTGATGAAGTCATCATCACAGTGGGCGTAAAAAACACGGTGGATTTTGATGTCATCAAGGATTTGAAAGACCGGTTCCGTGCCAAAATCCGTGTGGCTCCCGATATCGTCATCGACACGGTGGAGAATGTCCGTCAGAAGAATTTCCCTGCCATGAGCCGCAAACCCATTACCTTTTTTGATAACCGGAAACATTAAAAAAAATAGATGAGGATGAGTTTAATGTTTAGTGTTTAATGTTCAAAATCCAAAACTCACAAACAATAAACTATAAACCATAAACTTCTCACCTTCTCACCTTTAACCCTAACAACATGCAACAATTCGAAAACACCAGACCATACAACGACGAAGAAATTCCCGCGGCAGCCGCCAGAGTTGTCGATAGTCCTTTCTTTGGGAATATCGCCCACTACCTGTTTCCAGGAGGCGATGTGGACGCTTTACGGCAAGAATTAATCAAAGTCAAGACTGTCAAGGAATTCCAGCAAAAATTCATGTTGCAGGCTATCAACAGCATTCTTAAACAAACCAGTACAGGCATGGAGGTCTCCGGCTTTGAACAATTGGACAACCAACACAACTACATGTTCATCGCCAACCACCGTGACATTCTGCTGGATGCAGCGCTGTTACAGGTAATTCTGGATAACCACCAACTTGACACCAGCGAAATCACCTTTGGCAGCAACCTCATGCAAGGCGGCCTGGTGATTGACATAGGCAAGATGAACAAGATGTTCCGCATTGTGAGAGGAGGCTCTGTCCACGATTTCTATAGAAATTCACTGGAAGTGTCATCTTATATGCGATATGCCATCCTTGAAAAACACCAGTCAGTATGGATTGCCCAGCGCAACGGACGCACCAAAAATGGGGATGACCGTACCGAAATCGCTGTACTTAAAATGTTCTCTATCAGCAGCAACCAAAAATTCATCAACAACATGTCGGAACTCAACATCACCCCTATTGTGAGTTCCTATGAATATGAGCCCTGCGACTTCCTCAAGACCCAGGAGTTATATATCTCCCAATACCAGCCCTACGTGAAGGAAGCGGGAGAGGACTTGAACAGCATCCTCAAGGGCATTATCCAGCCTAAAGGAGGCATTTGCATTTGCGCCACTCCAACCATCAGTCAAGAAGAATTGCAATACTGCGACTCTTTCGAGAAAAATGAGAAATTCGCTCAATTGGCCCAAATCATTGACAAACGAGTATATTCCCACTATAAACTGTGGAAAACCAATTACATCGCATACGACATGGTGGAGAAGAGCGGGAAATATGCGGAAAAATATACTCCAGCTGACAAACTGGCCTTTGAAGATTATATGAACAACGGCATTAAATCTTTGGTTGGAGAAGCTGACGAGCTGAAAAACATTTTCTTGAATATCTACGCCAACCCCGTGAGAAACAACGAACGATTAACAATTATCAATTAATAATTATTAATCGTCAGGAAAGTTCCAACATCTTGAGAATCGGTCTTTTAGCCTTCTCAATGGTTTCTTCATCCAATATCAATTCAGGAGTTTCTTCTTTGAGAGCCTGATAGATATTCTCCAGATTATTTTTCTTCATGGAACGGCATATACATGCCTCTTGGTTGTCAGCCGAATAGAAAATCTTGTCCGGATTTTGCTTCTTCATTTCATGCAGAATACCATTTTCGGTAATCACCACAAACTCCTGATGCTCTGACGCTTTCACATATTTCAGCATGGCGGCTGTGGATCCCACAAAGTCCGACAACTCCAGCACTTCGCGCTTACATTCCGGGTGCGCAATCACTTGGGCATTGGGATATTTTGCCTTTAACTCATGCACCATGGAGGCATTCCAACGGGCATGCACACAGCAGTCGCCATGCCACAACACCATCTGTCGCCCCGTCTGCTGGTTGATATAATCGCCCAAGTTCCTGTCCGGTACAAACACAATCTTTTCATCGGCAGGGAGCGCATTGACAATTTTCAAAGCATTGCCCGAGGTGACAATGATGTCGCTCATCGTTTTCACCGCCGCCGTGCAGTTGATATACGCCAGAATCTTATGGTCGGGATAATCCTTCATAAACTCCGCCAGTTCCTCCGCATCACAGCCATCGGCCAGAGAACAACCTGCCTTCATATCCGGAATCAGCACCTTTTTAGAAGGATTCAGGATTTTGGCGGTTTCGGCCATAAAATGCACCCCCGCAAACAAAATGATGTCGGCATCGGTCTGGGCGGCCTTTTGGGAAAGTCCCAGACTGTCGCCCACAAAATCAGCCACCTCCTGCACTTCAGGCAAGGTATAATAATGCGCCAGAATGATGGCATTTTTCTGTTTTTTTAATGATAAAACGTCTTCTTTGGTAATCATGATGTTAGGGGTTAGGGGTTAGGGATTAGTGGTTAGGAGGGTTAGAAAGGTTAGAAGGTTATTGTTTAGAGTGTAGAGTTTAAGGTTTATGGTTTTGGTGAGAAGGTGAGAAGGTGAGAAGTTTGTTTTTAGGGGTAATAGTTGATAGTTGATAGTTGATAGTTGACAATTGACAGTTATTAATTGATATTTATCCCTCTAAATACTAAACTATAAACATTAAACATTTGAATTTTGAATTCTGAATTTTGAATTAACTCACTAGCACATTAACCAATTTACTAATTTGCTAATTTACTAATTTGCTAATAAAACCCTTCTTCGTCGGGAGCGCAGAGCCAGATGATCAGATATATCAGACCACCGCCGCCACCCACCAGCAAAAGAAAGAGGAATATGATTCTCACCACTGTAGGGTCTATATTCAGATATTTGGCAAGACCACCACAGACACCGGCAATCTTACGGTCGGTGATACTTCTTGTCAATCTTTTATAATCAGCCATAACTTCAATTTTTCTGCAAAGATACAGTTTTTTTCAATTAGTTAATTTGCAAATTTGTTAATTAGCAAATTAAACAATGGAGGCATTTGCCATAGCTGCTGCATGATTAACCAATTTACTAATTTGCACATTTGCTAATTAGCAAATTAAAATAATTTGTATCTTTGCATGATTAAATTCAAATAAAATGAAACCTACCCTATTGATACTTGCTGCCGGAATGGGCAGTCGCTACGGCGGATTAAAGCAACTGGACCACCTCGGCCCCAACGGTGAAACCATTATGGATTATTCTGTTCAGGATGCCATCAATGCCGGCTACGGCCGCGTGGTGTTCGTCATCCGCAGAAGCATGGAAGAGGATTTCAAGAAATTCATCCTCAGCAAATATGCCGACAAGATCGACACCAGCTATGTTTTCCAGGAACTGGATGCCATTCCCGAAGGCTTTACGGTCAACCCCGAGCGTGCGAAACCTTACGGTACCGCCCATGCCATCTTGGTAGCCAAAGACGCTATCCACGAGCCGTTTACTGTCATCAACGCCGATGACTTCTACGGTAAGAACAGTTTCAAGGCTATGGCGGAATTCTTGCAGCAACCGCAAACGGGCAAGCCCCAATTCGCCATGGTGGGCTATCTGCTGCCCAACACCCTGTCTGAGCACGGCTCCGTGTCGCGTGGCGTTTGCCTCACGAATGAGCACAGCGAGCTGACCTCCATCACCGAGATGACCAAAATCAGCCGCACTGCCGAAGGCATCCGCAATGTGGACGATAACGGCACGGTCACCGAACTGTCCGAAAACACCGTGGTTTCCATGAATTTCTGGGGTTTCACTCCCTATTTCTTCGATTGTCTGAACGATATGTTCAAAAACTTCTTGCAGAAAAACAACGACAATCCCAAGTCAGAATTCCAGATTCCCACTGTGGTCAATCATTTCCTCACTACCGGCACCGCAAGCATCAAGGTTTTAGTTACTGACTCCCAATGGTTTGGTGTCACTTACAAAGAAGACAGACCCTTGGTGGTAGAGAAACTGAAAAACCTGAAGTAGTACATGCGATACTTCATGCGTCTGGCATTTAATGGCACTCCTTTTTTCGGTTGGCAAATCCAGCCGAAGGATGTCAGTGTGCAGGAAGTTATCGAAAACGCCCTGACCCTGCTGCTGCAAAAGCCATCTGCAGAAGACGGTCAGCGTGAGCGCATCGCCATCACAGGTTGCGGTCGCACCGACACAGGGGTACATGCCCGTGATTTCATGGCTCATTTCGATTTCCCAGAAGAACTGGATGAAGCCCGACGCACGCAACTGGTCAACAAACTCAACAGCTTCCTGCCCAAGGAGATTGTCATATACTCCATTGAACCGGTAGCCGACGATGCCCATGCCCGTTTCGATGCCCTCGACCGCACCTACCGCTACTACGTCAACATCCGCAAGGATGCGTTCAACTTTCCATACGCCCATCGAGTATTCGAGAAGCTGGATGTGGACAAGATGAACGAAGCCGCCCAGCTACTGCTGAAAAACGAGGACTTCACCAGTTTCTCAAAGGTACACACACAGGTTAACAACATGCGCTGCCATGTAACCCGCGCCCAATGGGTGGAACGCAACGGGCAACTGGTGTTTGAGATTACCGCCAACCGCTTCCTGCGCAATATGGTGAGAGCCATTGTCGGCACCCTGCTGCTGGTGGGCAAAGGAAAAATCTCTGTGCAGGACTTTCAGGACATCATTGAGCAGAAAGACCGATGCAAAGCAGGTGATTCCGCCCCCGCCCACGCACTATTTTTGGAAAATATACGTTATAAATAAGCATCTACCACTTTATGAAAAAACAAACTATATACTTCGTTATCCTCCTTCTCGTCCTCTGTGGCAACGCTTGTCGCAAGCCCGTACTTGACGACAACGTCCGCCTGCGTTTCTCCACCAGCTCCATCACTTTCGACACGGTATTCACCACCTTGGGCTCTACCACCCGCTATTTTACGGTATATAACCCTTCGGAACAAGACATCAAAGTGGATGTTTACCTGGCAGGGGGCAACAGTTCTTCTTACAGTATCAACGTCAATGGTGTGGCCGGCAACCAGCAGCGCGATGTGCTGATTCCCGCCAAGGACAGTATTTTCGTTTTTGCCAAGGTCACCATCAACCCCGGCAACCAGAACCAGCCATTCCTGATTTGCGATTCTATCATCTTCAAAAACAACAAAATAGATCAGCAAGTACGACTGACCGCCTACGGACAAGATGCCCACTTTATTGTGGCTAACTCAAGCGGACTGGCCATAGTGGCTCATGAGCACGAGAACATCACCTGGCACAATGACAAACCATATGTGGTGATGGGCGGCTGGGCTGTGGTGGACTCACTGGGCACCCTCAACATCGACCCCGGCACTCGCATCTATTTCCACAAAGGCAGCGGACTGCTGGTATGGCGTTACGGCAACATCCATGTCAACGGCACTCGTGCACAACCTGTCATTTTCAGGGGTGACCGCCTGGAACCGCAGTACGAGACCGACTACAACCAGTGGGACCGTATCTGGATTTTGGAAGGCAACGAGGAAAACACTATCGACTACGCCATCATCACCAACTCGTATGTTGGCTTGCAAATTGAGCCTTGGGGAGGGTTCAGTAACATCACCGTCACCCTCAACCGCAATGTTATCACCAACACCATCATCAAGAACACATACAACAGCGGCATCTTGTCGCGCTACTCCAATATCGAGGCCACCAACTGTGTCATCGGCAATAATGGCAGCTGCAGTCTGCAGCTTGAAGCCGGCGAGTATGACTTCAAGCATGTAACGGTGGGCAATTACTTCAGCACTACCCCAGCCCGCCAGAATCCGGCCCTATACCTCAGCAACACCACCGACCTGTACCAAATCCCCATGGAAACTCAGGCCTCATTTATCAATTGTATCGTTTACGGAAACCTCAGTTCCGGCGAGGAAGTGCTGGTGAACGAGAATATCCAGGTGCCCTTCAACTACAGTTTTGAGAATTGTCTGATCAAGTCCTCACTTCAGAACGAACATTTCATCGACTGCGAGCGTCGCGACCCTGAATTTGTGTATCCAAGTACGAACGATTATCACCTCGGAGTGCTCTCTTACGCCATTGAACGAGGCAAAAGCAACATCGGGGTGTACTACGACCTCGACGGCAACCCCCGTGTCAACACCCCCGACATTGGAGCGTATGAATATATGCGGTAGCGCTGTCATACGACTGTCCCAAGCTGACAGTTAGTGCAAGGTTAATAGAACAGTGGACCTCTCCCCATACCCTACTGGCACCTACCTCGTGAAAAACAACTTCAACCGAGGGGCGAGCATGGTGAGAAAGGTGGTAAAAAAGTGATCCCGCAGAAACACAGTCCTATCATAACTATATATAGGAAACAAAAAAAGGAAGGCGTCAGAACCTTCCTTTTTTTCGTATGGAGGCAACTGCGTCTCGCAGTTGCATATCTGTTAGTACTTGTAGAAACCTTCACCAGTTTTTCTGCCAAGCAGACCAGCGCGTACCATCTTGCGCAACAGCGGATGCGGACGGTATTTCGGATCGCCGAATTCGTTGTACAGCACTTCCATGATAGCCAGGTTGACATCGTTGCCAATGAGGTCGGCCAAAGCAAGGGGACCCATCGGGTGGTTGGCACCCAACATCATGCACTTGTCGATATCCTCTGCTGAGGCGATACCATCAGCCAAGATACCTACTGCCTCGTTGATCATGGGGATCAAAATACGGTTGACCACAAAGCCGGGAGCTTCGTTCACCAACACCGGAGTCTTGCCGATAGAGGTGGCCAAGTCAACAATCTGCTTGCAAACATCCTCTGAAGTCACCTGACCCTTGATCACTTCCACCAATGCCATACGGTCGGCGGGATTGAAGAAGTGCATGCCGATGAACTGTGCGGGACGGCTGGTGCAAGCGGCAATCTCTGTGATAGACAGAGAGGATGAGTTGGTGGCGAAGATAGCTTCGGGTTTGCAGATTTTGTCGAGTTCCATGAACACGTCTTTCTTGAGCTGCATTTCCTCAACAGCGGCCTCAATCACCAAGTCGGCGTCAGCAAAAGTGGCATAGTCGGTAGTGGTGCTGATGTTGGCCATGATGGCATCCATAGCATCCTGGGCGATTTTACCCTTTTCCACTAACTTGGCATAAGATTTTGAGATGGAGCCCATGGCTTTGTCCAAAGAAGCCTGGGTTCTGCTTTTCATCACGACCGGCATTTTGGCGGCAAAAGCTTTCACGATGCCTTTTGCCATGGTTCCGGTTCCAATAACGTAAATTTTCATGTTGTTGTTATTTTAAAGGTTGATGTTTTTATTTGATATCCCCCACACTGCGCTACGCTTATGTGGGGTTATTAAGATGTGACCTCTTCGAGGTCGTTTTACAATTACTTTTTCACCCTGAATTCTGAACTTTGAATTTTGAATTCTTAACTACTACCCACTAATCCCTATCCCCTAATCACTAATCACTCATTTCTGAATTCCGCTTGGCGTTTGTTCAGGAAAGCGTTCATGCCTTCTTTCTGATCTTTGGTGGCGAAGCACTGGCCAAACATTTTGTTCTCGAAGGCGATGGCGGCATCAGCATCCAAATCATATTCGGCATTGATGCACTGTTTGGCGTATTTGACCGCGATGGGAGCCATAGCGCACATCTTCTGGGCCATCGTCATCGCGGCAGTCATCAGCTCTTCCTTCGGATATACCGCATTGACCAGTCCGATACGCAGTGCCTCGTCAGCACGGATGGCTTTGCCCGTATAAATCATCTCTTTGGCATAGCCCATGCCCACCAGTTTGGCAAGACGATAGGTGCCTGAGAAGCCTGGGATGATACCCAGTCCCACTTCCGGCTGACCGAATTTGGCATTGTCGGAGCAGATGCGGATGTCGCAAGCCATAGCCAGCTCACAGCCGCCACCCAAGGCAAAGCCGTTGACAGCGGCAATAACGGGAATGTCCAAAGTTTCAATTTTGCGGAACACCTGGGCACCCAAGCGACCGAAGGTCTCGCCCTCGGCAGCATTGAGATTGGCCATCTCGGAAATGTCGGCACCTGCCACAAAAGATTTTTCCCCGTCACCGGTGATAATCAGCACTCGGATGTCTTTATTGATATGGTCAACAAAATCGCCCAGTTCTTTCAAGATGGCAGAATTGAGCGCATTCAGCGATTTCGGAGCGGAGATGGTCAAGGTGCAAATTCCACCTTCAGTATTAATTTTCAAGAAATTATAATCCATAACAATACAATTTGAGTTATCAATCTGCAAAGATACGATTTTTTTCAATTAGCAAATTAGTTAATTAGCAATTTAGTTAATGTTATTAGCGGATAACTTTGGTGAACACCGGAGTGGCACCCTCTGTCACCGTCACGTAAACTTGCATCTCGCCAGCAGGAGGCATATTGGGTTTGTCCTCGCGGGGAAGGTCAACAGCGGTGAACAAATATTCCATACCGTCTGGAATGGTGCGGGCAGCCACTGTTGTAGCTTTGGCGTGAAGCATCGGATAACCGTCCACGGCCGCGTCAAAGATAGCAGCTTCCTCTTCGCTTACGGGATGCTGTTCGGGGAACTCTGCCAGCTGGGTATATTCGCCTTCAAGAAAACCACTGGCTTTCAGGAATTGGTCCACTTCCTTGGGCATAGCCTCCATGCGGGCAGCACGTACACCATAGCCCGGCAGAATTTCCGCATTAGGCTGTTTCTCGGCCAGATCCTTCACGCTTGACTCCAGTCCGCCGCTGCCAAAAGTGCAGAATGGGACGATTTTTTTGCCACTCAGGTCAACATTGTTCAAGAAAGTGATTACAGGAGGTGCGTAGGTACCAAACCACACCGGATAACCGATGAAGATCACATCGTAGTTGGCAAGGTCTGCTTTAACTGGCTGGATGTCAGGGATGATTCCTTCTTCACGTTCCAGCATGCAGCGCTCAATAGTTGCCTGAAAATCACCATCGTAGGGGTTCACAGCGACAATCTCCTCGATGTCCGCACCGAGTTTCTGGGCAATCTCATCCGCCACAGCCTTGGTGTTGCCGGTTTGGGAATAGTACAGCACCAGCATTTTAGGGGTTTCTTCCTGAGGTGTCTCTTTTTTTGAACCGCAAGACACAGCGGTCAGTGTCACAACTGCCATAAGCAGCAAGAAATTCATTTTTTTCATTGTATTATTTTTTTGGTTTTCAAATTCGCCTGATTTTATCGGTCCAGTGCACTTCTTTGACAATAACAGACAATGCCGACTTGAGTTCGCTAATATCCTCGCATGTCCATCCTAATGTATCCTCACAAATGACAATACGTTTTCCATTTTGAGGGAAAATTCGAAGTCGGTCTTTACTTCTTCCTCCCGGCAGGATATTCCACTTTATCCCTTCAAAAGGGATTGTCACCTCTCGTTGCTCATTGATTAAGGTATAACGTAAAACATTGATTTCCTGTTTAATATAATCAATCTTTATCGTATCAACAAGACTTCCTTTATTTAGAAATGAATACCAAGCGGAACCAAAAACGCTCATTCCTGATAACAATGGAAGAGCTGTTGCAATCAAGTACCATTTGCCATCCTTGATTGCGAAAAACGCAAACACCCCAACACCAAAAGCCAGTAAACCGGCAACAATCAGCAAGAAACGCAAATAGAATGCGGCAACAATCGAATATTTTCGCTTGCTTCTACGAATGGTTATAACGCTATTCTGATATTCTTTTGATTGCATGTCGTCCATGGTAATAACTAAGCTCTATAATATGTCTTATTCATCATTCTGTTTTTTTCATTTGGCAAAGATACAATTATTTTGTTGAAATAATGCGCTGAGGAAAAATATCGACAAACTTTTCAAGTTTATAGAAAGTGTGTTAAACGTGCATTTTATTGTTCAAAATTATAGACAGATTAATTTTTTTTTAAGAAGTTTGTTTCAATAAAAATTTTTATGTATCTTTGCAATGTGGTTTGAGAGATAAACAAACGGAAGATACTCTAATAAGAAAAATGGACGTATGTTAAACATTATCAAAGACATATTGACTTCTCCTGTCGGATCGTTCGCATCCGTATTCTCGTTGTTTATGCTCGCTTTCTGGTTAGTACACTGGATAACCAAGAAAATCACCACAATTGAAAGCTCCCATAGCAATCTTGTGAAGTCCAATGAGGATACTAACAAGAAAATCGACGCCTATTGTGACAAGCAAGACCATAATATGGATGAGATACGCAGGGACATTGCATACCTTAAGGCTATGGTTGACGTGTTTAAATTTCAATCTACACCGCAGGTGGCCCAAAGCCATAGTCCATTGTCACTGACGGAGTATGGAGAACAGATTGCATCGGAATTGAATGCGGATGCCGTCATTGCAAGAAATTGGGACAGAATTTGGGCAAATCTTGAGCAAAATGTGAATGACAAGAGTGCATACGACATTCAGCAATATTGCGTTGAAACAGCTGCCGTTGACTTGGACAAGTTGATTGACAAAGATGCCCTCAATGAAGTGAAGCAGAAAGCATATAAGGAAGGGCGTCCATTGGCATTCTATGCGCTGGTGTTCGGACTAAAGATACGCGACCATTATCTGAAAGAAAAGGGGATATCCGTTGAAGAAATTGACAAACATGCCCCCTGCAACCTGTAACCTGTAACCTGACACCTATCATCCTGTTCCCTAACAAAAAAGGAAGTGACTGCAATCACTTCCTTTTTTGTTGTTCCGTCGGGGTGACAAGACTCGAACTTGCGGCCTCTACGTCCCGAACGTAGCGCGCTACCAACTGCGCCACACCCCGAAAAAGCGGTTGCAAAAATACAAAAATTTTCCGTACTTTTGTATGCAAAATTCATTTTATGAAATTATCTGTCGTCATACCCGTTTACAACGAAGAGAAAACCATCCATCAGATACTAGACAAAGTATTGAATGTCAAATTGATAAACGATATTTCCAAAGAGATTATCCTGGTGGATGACGGCTCCAAAGACCAGTCGGAGCAAGCCATCGCGGACTACATTTCCGCGCATCCGGAAGCAGATCTGCGCTACTATAAACAGGAAAAAAACATGGGAAAAGGCGCGGCACTGCATCGTGGCTTCGATGAAGCGACAGGAGATTATGTCATTGTGCAAGATGCCGACCTGGAATACGACCCCGAAGAATACAACCTGCTGCTGAAACCCGTAGTGGACGGCTTTGCCGATGTGGTGTATGGTTCTCGCTTCATGGGAGGCAATGCCCACCGCATCCTCTTTTTCTGGCACTCCAGGGGCAACCGCTTTCTCACTTTCCTGTCCAACATGTTCACCAACCTGAACCTCACCGACATGGAGACTTGCTACAAGTTGTTCCGATCAGATATTATCAAAAGCATCTATTTCCAGGAGAAACGTTTCGGCTTCGAGCCGGAAGTAACTGCCAAAATCGCCCGTTTCAAAGGCATCCGCATCTACGAGGTGGGCATCTCCTACTACGGCAGAACTTACGAAGAGGGTAAAAAGATTGGCTGGAAGGATGGCTTTCGTGCCATCCACTGCATTTTTAAATACAATATCTTTTCGAGGAAATACCTAAAGTAGTTGACTGTTAACTGTCAACTGAATTACACTCCCATCAAAAGGCACACCACCCCGACAATCACTCCTACCGCCATATTCAGGGCTTTCATCAGGAAGAAGTTCTTGCGAGACTGTGCCAGCAAGGGCAAAGCGCCGTGACCATCTTGCACAATAGAACTCACCAGCAAGATGCTGAAAGGAATAGTACCGTTCATGAACATCACCACAAATATCAAATGCGGTCCCGACTCGGGGATAATGCCGATGAGTACCGCCAGCAGCATAAGCAGCCATATCGTCCAGTGACTTTCCCCTATCAGCATATCCACATCCACAAAGAGATACAGGAATTTCAAACACAAGAGCACGCCAAAGGTCCAGAGGAAAATGGACAGGAAATGATGCTTGATGACATGCTCCCACAGGTGCGACTGCAGGAAATGCTCGGATGACAAAGCCACCACCACTAAAGTAATACAAGCTAAAATCAGGAAGAAAACATTCTCCCAAGCATCCGGGTCATCGTGACCATGATGATGACCACCATGGGCTTCCTCGTGATGCCCGTGATGGTGCTCGCCACAGTGTTCTTCATGAGGTTCGGAAGATTCAGAAAGTTCAGAAGCATGAGCCTCACAGCACCCATCAGCATGATGGTGTGCTTGGCACTCGCCTGCATAGTGTTCCTGGCACTCTCCATCATGGTGATGATGCACCTGCTCAACACTGTCATGAGAAGCACCCACATCAGGCAAAACCCCATGCTGATGCGCCATTGAGCCCGTAAGGATAGCCACAATGTACAAAATCAATCCAAAGAGCAGCAACGCCCTGGGGAAAGACATGTTTTTCAGATTTCTGAACGACAACTGTGCTCTGGCTCGTCCGTGTTCATGGTGCTCTGCCCCACTCTGCTCCGAATCGCCATCCTTGTGCACGCAAGCATCCGAAACCGACTCATGTTGATGTTCTTCCGCGTCATCATGCCCCTTATGCACTTCAAAACCATGGGTTTCCAGCACAAACTTCTTTTTTCTGAACAGCAACTGCGTCAATACACCCGCCACCAAAGCAATCACCAGTAATACCCCCGACAAAATCAGCGTCCACTTGGGACTATAGGCCATCAACACAAAGGCCTCGTCGCCGAAAGTGGCTATCATGCCCGCCACCAATGCCCCGAACGACATCAGGTTGTGGGTGAACAGCGACACAATGGCAAAACCGCCAATACAGCCCGGAATCAGTCCCAACAAGGTCGCCAGCAGAATCTGCATGAACGGACGATGCTGTAATTTTGCCATCCACTTACCTGCCGACCCGACGTTGACGAACTCAATCAGCAACATCATAATCATCACCAGACAAGTCAAGGTGAGTGAACTTTTCAACACTTCAAGAACGATCTCCAAATATTTCATTCCCTGATACTTGAATTATCTTTTTACATAAACTGATTCAAAACTGGTACGCCCCATCAGCGAGCGTCCCAAAGTCACTTCGTCGGCATACTCCAATTCCTCACCAATACCTACACCACGGGCTATGGTGGTAATTTCCGACACTTTATCCTTGATATTCTTATAGATATAGAAATTAGTCGTATCGCCTTCTACCGTTGCCGGCAACGCCAGCACCACCTCGCGCACCCCACCCGCCTCAATGCGGTCGAAGAGCTCCTGCAGGCGCAACTGGTTAATGCCAATGCCGTCCATCGGCGAAATCACCCCGCCCAGCACATGATACACTCCCGTATATTGGTTGGTATTTTCGATGGCAATCACGTCGCGGATATCCTGCACCACACAAATCATGGCATGGTCGCGCTTAGGATTCTCGCAAATATCACAAACATCCTTGTCCGACAGGTTAAAGCAGTTCTTGCAATAGCACAGATGCTCCTTCAGGTTGTCGATAGCGGATGTCAACGCCGCCACCTCTACCTTGTCCGCCTTCACCAAATGCAGGGTCAGACGCAAGGCCGTGCGCTTGCCGATACCTGGCAGCTTGGCAATCTCGTTCACCGCATTCTCAAGATGTTTGGAAAAGAATTCTAACATATTCTATTTCAACAGATTATTGATATATTGAATCGCCAGAATATTACGCGGGGAAACAATGTCTATCCAGCCGCTTTCAATGGGATATAAATGCCCCTCTTTAACAGCTCTTAACGAAGTGTAGGGCTTGGTTTTGCCATACACCTCCAAATCTTCCTTCCGAATCAGGATGATATCGGGATCAGCCTCGAAAAGGTATTCGCGGCTCACGCTCCAGGAGGTCAGATCTTTACCAATATTCTCCCCACCGGCAGCAGTGATAATCTCATGAATATGAGAATTTTGCGGAGCGGTAAAATCTCCCTGCTCGCCAAAACCCACCACATAATACACTTTCTTCGGAGCCAAGGTAGTGTCGATATGCGATTTGACCGAATCCAACTGATTATGAATCTTCTGGATCTGTTCATCCGCCAATTCATTCTTATCTAACAGATTACCGATTACCGCCAAAGCATCGCACAAACCTTCCAGTTTGGTTTCCTCACGAATCACCACCACCTTCAAACCCGCGCGTTCCATCTTCTCCATGTCCTGCTTGGTGACAATAGAGCCAATCAGCACCACATCAGGATTCAGCGCCACCAGCGACTCGACATTGATATTCTGCATGCCCCCTACCCTGTGCATGGTATCCGTAGCCTCGGGATAATGGCAGAAGTCGGAAATACCCACCAGTTTGTCACCCTCGTCCAGCATGAACACCATCTCGGTGATAGCAGGCGACAATGAGATGATACGTGTCGGCACAGCATCCAATTGCACCCGGTTACCATAGCAATCGGTATAATCAAAAAAAGAAGCCTTTTCACCCTGCTGGGAGGGTGAAAGGCATGATATCGTCAGACTTAGCAGTAAAAAGAACAGCAGTCTAACTGCAAATGATTTATTCACAGCTTATTTCAATAATTGTTGGTTGTATTTTCTCAAAGTTTCCAAGACGTTCACCTTCACATGGATGTAATCGTCCACGCCTGCGGCATTCAATGCTTCCATAGCCTCGGTCGGATTACCGGCAATCAGCACGGGAGTCTGCGGCAGCTTGGCCTTCAGCTGAGTGGCCAATTCCACACCCAAGGTAGCGTATTCCTCATCAGAGCTACAGATCGCGATCAAGTCAGCTTTCTGTTCTTCGGCAGCCTTCACACCCTCTTCCACTGTCTTATAGCCAGCGGTTTCGGCAATCTCGTAACCTGCGCAACCGAAGAAGTTGGAGATGAAGCCGGCACGGGCCTGGCGCATCGCCAAATTACCCACCTTGAGCAAGAACACCTTCGGACGATGATGATCCTTGGCATAGCGTTCGGTAGCCAGACGCAGTTCCTCAAAAGCCATAGCGCCACGATAAGTGCGCAAACCAATGCTGTCGTCGTTCTTCAGGCGTTCAATCTTGTCAGCCATCTGCTCGTTGATATTCGGGAACTGGTTGGTGCCCAAGAAAATATATCTACGGGTTGCGATCTTCATATCGCGATTCTGGCAACTGGCCTCAATCTCACGCTTGATTTCGCCACTACCGATTAACTGGATCATACCACCTTCGGCTTCCACATGCTGGAAGAGCTTCCAAGCGTTTTCGGCAATACCATCGGTCAGATTCTCAACATAATAGGAACCAGCGGCGGGGTCAACCACCTTGTTGAAATAGGATTCTTCCTTCAAAATCACCTGCACGTTGCGGCTGATACGGCGTGAGAAGTCATCGGATTCCTTGTAAGCCACATCGAAGGGCTGCAGCGAGATGGCATCGGCTCCACCCAAAGCGGCGGCCATACCCTCGGTCGTGTTACGCAGCATGTTCACATAGGGGTCGTACAAAGTCTTGTTCCAAGTGGAACCTACGGTATTGATTTGCAACTTATAGCCACAATCGCAGGTCGGCTGGTACTGGTCCACCATGGTAGCCCACAACAGACGGGTGGCGCGCAACTTGGCAATTTCGAAGAAATAGTTGGAGCCGACGGAGAGGGTCAGCTGGATTTTCTTGCAAGCCTTGCCCACGGGAATACCATGTTCGGTAGCGTAAGCGATATATTCGTTGGCGATGCCCAATGAATAAGCCAATTCCTGAACGATAGTAGCGCCAGCGTTATGCAAAGCGATACCGTTGACATTCACCAGCTTAAAGTTCTTCATATCAGCGGCCAACTCGTGCAGTTTCAGCAACTCGGCCATGTCGGCCTCCTGAGAACGGTAGAATTTGGTGCGTTTCAGGTAATAAGTGATCGGATCGAAATTAATGCTACCTGTAACTGCTTCTTTATCAATATTATTGTCTGTCAAGTAATTGACAAACAAAGTCATAAAATCCACATAATTCTGGGCGTGGCTGAACTGCAGGCCGGTCTTGGCGCAGTCGATACCCTTCAGCAAAACGGCCAGGTCATTGGCATCTTTCACGTTCTTCACGTTGAAAGCGATGGTGTTGGCGCCACGTTTCAGGGCGTCAACGGCTATGGCATTCGCCTTGTTCAGATCAGCTTCGGCCACTTCCTGCACAATCTGCCAGTTATTATTATCTTTTTTCGTTCCACGGGTATAAGGGAACTGAGCCGGCATCGTGTCAAGATAATCCAAATCTTTCAGGTCTTCGGCACGATAATAGGGGCGCACATTGAAACCCTCATCGGTACGCCAAACCAGCTTCTTTTGGTAATCAGCTCCTTTTAAGTCCTTGATAATCACTTCTTCCCACTGCTCAGTAGTGACAGGTGGAAACTCGTTGAATAATTTTTCTCCGCTCATTCTGATAGAAATTAAAATTAATCTGCAAATTTACACAAATTTCCCGAATAATGAACATACCGATGAATTTTATTGTATGGATGCGGTCCACCTTATCCAATTCACAGTAGGGACGCGATGAATCGCGTCCGAAGGAGAACAGTAGGAATTATTACGTTTTATCTGGGAATATGACAGAATTAAAAAAAAACGGGACCATTGCTGATCCCGATTCTGAAAAAAAACATTACTAAAATAACGGCCTATCTCTTGACGATTTTAGCTGTGCCGACTACTTCGTTGTCATTCAACAGACGGAGGAAGTAGCTGCCTGCACTCAAACCATGCAGAGACACCATATTATCATTTTGCACGCTCTGCTCTGCCACCTTCTTGCCGTTGATATCATAAATCTCGGCGGAAGTGGCAACGCAATTGTTCCAGCGAACAACATCCACAGTAGGATTCGGATAGACAGAAATCTGCATTTTGCCATAATCCGGAACACTTGTCATAGCTGTCATATCGGAGATAAAACGAGGAACAATGTAGTATCTGAAATCGAAGTTGCTGCTACCGATTTTGGAAGTGGCGAAATTGACACCCGTTATGTTCTGTTCAACGCCAGTTGGAATCGGCTGTGTCAGATAATCAGCATCCTGGAAATAAGGATACAAAGCGGGAGCGGTCACACCGGCTTGTGACAGATCGTAGCGGTTCAACTTGGCAAAATTACCAGTAGAAGTAATTGTTACATTATCCAGCTCAATCAGTTCTGCCTGATGCTCAATCATATAGTCATTGTCATTCAGCTGTGACAAAGTAATCACCAGCGGATCAACATCTTGGAAATAACCCACCAAATGCTCGTATGGACGAGTGGGAACCAGTTCGAGGAAGCCCCAATAATTGGTCAGTTTGCAATAAATGCCACTAATTTCATCACCTACTTCAAGGCTACCCAACACATTATTCTGGTCATACACCAGAATGGCACCGGTTTCGTCTTGCAGCACTTTCTGGTTATTGTATGCGGCGGTAGCGGTCACAATTACACTGCCTGTCAGTTCATACTCTACCGTGTCTTGTATGCTGCCACTTTGGCCTGTAAAATCCAACTTGCTTCTCAGCGTAGCGATATCAGCGCACATGAACTCATCGGGAATACCATACATCAAAGCAAAGGTATCGGGAAGCATTACGTTACCAGCCAAATCCTCCACGTCCTGGACAAACATATTGAAAGGAGCACCATTGGTGAAAGCAGGAGCAACAGTCACCACCACCAAATTGCCGCTTCCTGCCACTGTGGAGACCGTCGAACCATTATCAAAACTGTAGTTGCTGAAATCCATAACTGATGTAGGGGAAAGATCCTCGTTGAAAAGCAAAGTCACCTGATTAGATGCTGTAACATTCACACTGGTTACGTGTGGAGGATACACATCAGGACCACCGGGATAAGCATTGAACTGTACATTGTCAATACGGTTGTTTCCTGAAGAGGAAGAACATCCGTCAACCGTCAATTTAATATACACTACAGCTTGCTCATTCAAATTGGCAACACCCGACATATCAACAGTTTCCAGCTGATGAGGGCTGATACTGGCAGTGTAGTTTTTAGTTTCTACAGTGGTGAAATTAACGCCATCGGTGCTGTAAGACCATACGCAACTATTGAATCCTGTACCGCTTCTTCTGTAAGCGTAAGTAAGTACCAAGCCCTGAAAACCTGTAGTGGAGAGTTTGAACACCATGGATTTATTATTGGCACTGGTATTTCTGATAGCCAAATCACGACCATTTGTCGCATCGCCGTACAAGTTTATCGTACTTCCCAAAAAACTGTTCAGTTCAGTAGCGGGAGCCCATTCTGAAGAGCCATTGGTTCCATTGAGGTACAGGACTGCGTCTTCCAACAGACCACCATCCGCCATAATAAGCGTCTGAGTATTGGGGGCTGAATCCAAAGCATTGAAAGAGAAAAATGCCAAAGTCTGCTGGGTCTGAGCGAACAAACCCAAAGAAGCCACCAAAACGACTAATAACAAAGATATTTTTTTCATACAAAATTATATTATTACATTTATATAATGATACGATTAAAGGATTGCTTATTCCTTATCCCCATCGAACTGCAAAATACGGACTTCAACGGTTGCTACTCCCAAGAGTTGCACATCATAGGTCATCACATAAGTCAGATGTTTCGCTTGAGTAAAGTCCGCTCTGATTTTCACATTGGAAATATTCTCGGCAGCGTTCTGTCCCACACCGATCATCTGCAACAGACCGCTCAACATGTCACTCTGCAATTCAGTAGTTTGGAATACACCATCGGAAACTTTTTCCATAGGAAGGAAATCATACAGATAAACACGATTCTCTGTTGTATGTAAAATAGGAACAGTCTTGCCGCTCTTAGTAGAGTCTGGATTGGACACAGAACCGTCTTGTTTGAAGAAAGTGTAAGTTCCTTTGTACTTGCCTGTGTAACTGTTTTCCTTGTTACAAGAAGTGAACGCGAAAACGATAGCAAGCGCCGCGATAACAAATAAAGTTTTTTTCATAATACTTAATGTTTTAAATGATTAGTTTTGATATGATATTTTTTATGTACTTTTGCATTTTGAATGCAAAAATACAGAAATTTTGAACTCGTACGCCAATTGTTAATAAAATATATTTCAACTAATTGATTATCAATGAAATAAATAATTATTATACATTGTTGAAAACCTATGATTCTGAAATAAAACATGTTGCAAATTTGATTCTCGGAAAAGCGCATTTATCTATATACAAAGATTTTTAAAAGTCAAGAGCAAGATATTATTTTTCCTAACTTTTTTTTGTTGATTTTTGTATCATCAAAAAACGAAGATGTTATTTCTGTTAATAACTTCAAACTCAACAAAGTATAAATTTTCAAACAATCTAAAATTACACAGAAGCGATGAACACGGTTACAAAGGATTATAAAGCGGTTTGGAATAATTGTCTAGACATCATCAAGGACAACGTGGACGACACCGCCTATAAGACATGGTTTGAGCCCATCGTACCTGTAGCTCTCGAGAACTCTACACTGGTCATCCAACTTCCCAGCCACCTGTTCTATGAATGGCTGGAAGAGCACTATGTCAACCTTCTAAAGAAAGTAATCAAGCGTGAACTTGGCGTTGCCGGCAAGTTACAATATAAAGTATTGATGGAAAAACAGGCTGCGCCCGAGCAGTCCAAAACCATCACCCTGCCCTCCAGCTACCGTCCCGCCGTCAACAACCCCGCGGTCAAACCACCTATCGACGTATACAACACCCCCAACAAGGTGATTCCCAACCCCTTTGTGGCACCGGGACTGAAGAAGCAGAAAATCAACTCCAACCTGATTGAGTCACTGAACTTCGACAATTACGTCGAGGGCGACTGCAACCGACTGGCACGCTCCGCCGGCTGGGCCATCGCCAAAAACCCCGGAGGAACCGCTTTCAACCCACTGTTCATCTACTCCGAGGTAGGCTTGGGCAAAACCCACCTGGCACATGCTATCGGCTTGCAGACCAAGGTGAACCACCCCGACAAAACCGTGCTGTATGTCAACTCTGACCTGTTCTTCCAGCAATATATCGAATCCGTCAAAAACGGCAACATCCAAGACTTTATCTTCTTCTACCAGTCGGTGGATGTACTCATTATCGATGACATCCAGTTCATTGCCGGCGGCAAGGGCAAAACACAAGAGGCTTTCTTCCACATTTTCAATCATTTGCACCAAAAAGGCAAACAGATTGTCATCACTGCCGACAAATCGCCGGTGGAGATCACAGGCTTCGAACCCCGACTGCTGTCGCGCTTCAAATGGGGTTTGACTGCCGACCTGCAGGTGCCAGATTTGGAGACCCGTATCGCTATTTTACGCAAGAAGTTGGAAAACAACGGCATAGAATTCCCCGACGAGGTTATTGACTATCTGGCCCTGCGTATCACCTCCAACACCCGAGAGCTGGAAGGCGCCATGATTGCCATCCTGGCACAGGCTTCCCTCAACCGCAAAGCCATCACCGTGGATCTGGCCAAGGAGATGATTGACAAGTACGTCAAAAGCACAGCCAAGGAGATTTCCATCGAATATATCCAGAAAGTCATCTGCGACCATTTCCACATCTCCATCGACATGATCAATGCCAAGACCCGCAAGCGCGAGATTGTGCAGGCCCGTCAGCTGAGCATGTATTTTGCCAAGAAATACACCAAACTGCCGCTCTCCACTATCGGTGCTTACTGCGGAAACAAGGACCATGCCACCGTGCTGCACGCCTGCCGCACCATCAACAATTTGTACGAGACCGACAAGAAAATCAAACTCGCCATCGACGAGATTGAAAAGAAAATGAAATTATAAATCTCTTTTCATTTTGTAAAATTAAAAAAAACAAAGATATTTGGTTCTCTTATCATTTTTTTTTGTATATTTGCGACCTTAAATAAAATATACAACAATGAATAAGAGATGGATTACGTCTGATCTACCTGATGAGTCGCTAGCGGAAGATTTGAGTAAACGTCTTGCCATTGAAAAACCTTTGGCACAACTATTGATTTCCCGCGGTATCACAAGCGTTGAACAGGCAAACGATTTTTTCAACCCCGACATATCCAAATTGCATGACCCTTTCCTGATGAAGGATATGGACAAAGCCGTGGAGCGACTCTCACGCGCTGTCATCAACAACGAAAAAATCATGGTTTACGGCGACTACGACGTGGACGGCACCTCCGCTGTGGCACTGCTGTACTCATTTTTGTGCGAAATTATCGGAGCGGAAGCTTCCAAATTCGTCGATTTTTACATTCCCGACCGCTATCTGGAAGGCTACGGCATCTCCGAAGAAGGCGTGGAATACTGCTACGAAAAGGGCGTTGACCTGCTCATTTCCCTGGACTGCGGTATCAAGGCCAACGACAAAATCGATATTGCCAACAAGTACGGCATCGATGTCATTGTCTGCGACCACCACCTGGAGGGCGACGCGCTGCCCAACGCAGTGGCAGTACTCGATCCCAAACGCAAAGACTGCCCCTACCCCTACAAGGAACTGTCAGGCTGCGGCGTGGGCTTCAAGCTGATTCAGGGCTACTGCAAGCAGTTTGACCTGCCCGACGAGCTGTGGCTCTCACGTATGGATTTGGTAGCCATCAGCATTGCCTCCGACATTGTCGCCATCACCGGCGAAAACAGAATATTGGCCCATTACGGTCTCGAAATCATCAACAAGTTCCCCCGCATGGGCATCAAGTCCATTCTGGAGCAGGCCGGCATCAAGATTCATTTCCCGCTGAAAGAAGAGACCATCTTCAGCCGCGTTATCTCCATCACCGACCTGGTGTTTTATGTCGGTCCGCGTATCAACGCCGCAGGGCGCATGAAAAGCGGCAAAGAGTCTGTAAGATTGTTCATCGTGGAAGATGAGGATAAATCCGCTGACATCGGCAACACCATCAACACGCAGAACGAGGCCCGCAAGGAGAAAGACCGCAACGCCACCGAAGAGGCCATCCAGACCATCAGAACCAGCCACGAATACGAGAAACGCAAAAGTATCGTCATTTACAATCCCAACTGGTTCAAGGGCATTATCGGGATTGTCGCCTCACGACTGGTGGAGGAATTTTACAAACCCACTATCGTGCTCACCCGTTCTTCCAACGGACTGATTACAGGTTCCGCCCGTTCAGTGAAAGAGTTCAACATTTACGAAGGTATCGACAGCTGCTCCGACCTGCTGGAAGACTTCGGAGGGCACAAATTCGCCGCAGGTTTGTCCATGAAAGAGGAAAACCTGGAGGAATTCACCGAACGCTTTGAACAATTTGTGGCTGAGAATTTGGACGAGGACGCCTATATTCCCGAAATCAACGTGGACCTTCCGCTGGATTTGTCGGAGATCACCCCGAGTTTTGTCGCCAACCTGAACCGTTTCGCCCCCTTCGGACCCGGCAATATGGCTCCGGTTTTCCAGACCAACGGTGTGGTGGAGGATGGCAGCGGAAAGGTAGTCGGCAACAAAGGCAAACACATCAAAATGCGCGTGCTTTATCCCGACAAGGCCACCATTCCTTTCGATGGTATCGGTTACAACCTGAATGAGAAATTCGACCTGATCACCAACAAAAAGAAATTCGACATTGTTTACCATGTGGAAGAAAACACATGGAACAACAAGACCACTATACAACTGAACATCAAAGATATACGAGCAAGCGAACAATAACAAAGCCAAAAACTCTGTCTCAAACATAACCTCATATTTCCTGCATGAAAGCTGTATATACCATTGTATTGCTGATCATCTCCAACATTTTCATGACCTTTGCCTGGTACGGCCATCTGAAACTAAAAGATTTCAGTTGGTTTAATAATTTGGGCTTGCCTTTAATCATTTTATTCAGCTGGGGTTTAGCATTTTTCGAATATTGTTTTCAAGTTCCTGCCAACAAAATCGGTTTTATCGAGAACGGAGGACCGTTTTCCATCTGGCAGCTGAAAGTCATACAGGAGGTCATCACCCTGACCGTCTTTTCCATTTTCTCCATCTTACTTTTTAAGAATCAACACTTTACATACAACCATCTCATCGGTTTCATCTTCTTAGTACTGGCCGTATATTTTATTTTCAAGTCATAAAAATTATTTTCAAAAAAGGTATGAAATATCACAAAATATTCCTACCTTTGCAATCTCAAATTTTAACACTAACCTTTTAAATATAATTAGTATGGATCTTAAAAAATTAGTAGCCGACGTAACGGCAAAAAATCCGGGTCAACCTCTGTACATTCAGGCTGCAACCGAAGTTTTGGAAACCATTTGCGATTTCGTGAATGAACATCCTAAATACGATCAGTACAAGATCGTTGAAAGAATTCTGGAACCTGAAAGAATCGTGAAATTCAAAGTTACCTGGGTTGATGACAAAGGCCAAATCCAAGTGAACCGCGGTTACCGTGTTCAGCACAACATGGCTATCGGACCCTACAAAGGTGGTATCCGTTTCCATCCGACTGTGACTGAAGACACCATGAAATTCTTGGCTTTCGAGCAGACTTTCAAAAACTCACTGACTACTCTGCCTATGGGCGGTGGTAAAGGTGGTTCTGACTTCGATCCTAAAGGCAAATCAGAAGGTGAAGTAATGCGTTTCTGCCAGGCTTTCATGACTGAACTGCAGAAATACATCGGTGCTGACACTGACGTTCCCGCTGGTGATATCGGTGTTGGTGGCCGCGAAATCGGTTTCATGTACGGTCAGTACAAGAGACTCCGTGGCGAACACGTTGGCGTTTTGACTGGTAAAGGTCTGGAATGGGGTGGCTCTCTGATCCGTCCCGAAGCTACCGGTTTCGGTGCTGTTTATTTCTTGGAAGGCATGTTGGCCGCTAAGAAAGACAAACTGAAAGGCAAACGCTGCATCATCTCCGGTTTCG
>JAGCSI010000059.1 GCA_017964255.1 Bacteroidales bacterium
CACCCGTAATTATTCGGACCCACCAGCAGACTGAGCACAATGCGGAAGCTACTGCCGCTTTGGGGACCGAAATAGCTGCTGAACCAGCTGTAGTCCACCTTCTCGTTGATAGCGTTGAACGCCTCCTCAACCTGCGCATGGAAGTCTTTTTTCCCCAAGTACCAGTCGTGGAAATGGGAAGTGCGATAAAAATCGTTCAGTGGTTCCAAAAAATCCTTTTTCTGCCGCTCAGTCCAACGGTCGAAAGAGGCATCGCCCCCTTCCGCGAAATTGTCGTTGAGCACAATATCACCGTTTTCCGTCACTGTCAGATGCAAACCGTACGAAGCAACCGCATCGTAACCGATTCCGGATTCCTGCGGATATTGACGAGCCAGCTGCACAACGGGGTGTTCTTTGTAGGCTGCGAAAACGGAATCAACCTCATGCGCATAGCGTGGAACGTCGCAGCGACTGTATTCACGAGCGCCGGAAAGCCGCCAGACTGTAGCCACCAAATCAACGCATTCGTCAAAATGTGCCGGAATGGGATTCTGGGCAAAAGAAGCCTGCACAGAGAGAAGGACGAAGAGGAAAAGGAGGATGTTTTTTTTCATGATTGTTGGAGGTTAAAAGGTGAGAAGGTTAGAAGGTGAGAAGGTGAGAAGATTTTTTTAATTCTGAGTTCTGAATTTTGAATTTCGGATTAGTGTTGGCAAAAATACGAAAATTTCACCTTGAGATGAAGCAAAAACGAAATTTAATATGTTGGCCTTATTCATCTGCGTGCTGAAAGCACGTTATTCTATTAACCCCTAACAAGGCCGTAGGCCGCAGTTTGGGGTGGCGATACTCGTGGTGGAATGCAGCGTGCCGAAGGTACGCTACTATGAGTGCAGTTGTAGCGTGCCTTCCGCACGCATACCACACATTCGGCCTCGATACCCCACACTGCACTCCTTTGTCGCTTGTGCGGGGTTAATAGGATATTGTGCCTTCGGCACATTCTCTCATTAATGCATTTTGAAAACACTCTCGAATGAAGCCCAGTGTACCAAGACCACAATCACCTTACTGCAACCCTTTCGCAATAAAGTCCTTTAATGTCCCCTTGTTCTTCATTTTGAGGAGCTGTTCAGCACCTTTGTCCTTTGGAAGCGATTTTTTGTACTGCTCATAGTAGTTAAGGGCGGTCTCTATGCCGGCATAACAGCCTTCCACTTGGTCATTGTCCTCGTTTTGGATGGCATACTGGGCCCAGCCGCCAAGGAACAAAATAAGCAGGTTGCCGTCCTCGAATTTTACCACATTGGTGTTGAGCTCCATGTGTACGTCGGGTGTGCCTGTAAGCCACCACATTGCGTAACTGGCCACATCCTTGCGTTTTGAATCAGACGGCGAATGGGTTTTCAGCCAGTCGATGCAGTTCATCGCATCCTGCGTGTACTGGGCATATTCTGATTTTTCGATGTCACCGGGAATTGCTGGCACAACGAACTTCTGCGCGCTCACGCCTTGCATGAGAAGCAGACATAAGGTAATAAAAGCGAACTTTTTCATAACATTCTTGTGGACTTCTGTTATTTCCTTTTTATGCCGTCCTCTCCAGGGATGCGAAGTCCTTTAAACATACCTTGGAGAGAACGATGGTGCAAATATACAATTTTTTAATCGCGGACACAACGGACGGAAGAAGCATAATCTTTGCGTTTATTATCATAATTTACAGAACCATAATTGTAAAATAGATAGGGACTGAATGCGTTATCGCTAGATTCAGTGCTGCTCCAAAATCGTGCATGCGTTCCAAAAAAGGCAGGATCACTCAATGCAAAGCCTGCAGGGTATGCGGAGAAACCTATCGCATCGTTAGCACTTTGATTATTGCCAACAGTATACGGATCAGTGCTTGTTTGCCAGCCTGTTTTTGAAGCTAAAGCTTTGGCAATGTATAGATTATATCCACCGCTACGATATTCGGTCTGACTATTGACATAGTCTAGCATTTGTTTCCATTCCGCTTCGCTTGGAACATGCCAGCCGTTAGGACAAATACCCTGTACCCCGCTGGGATTGGCGTTGCTTGAACTGCTTCCATGCATCACAGCAAGCCAATTATACAAATAGCCGTATGTTGACACAATGCTCTCGTCGGAATTAGGAGCAAAACGTAGTGATTCATAATTATTAGTGTGATGCCCCAATTCAATATTTGTTCCGTCAGGGAATTTTGTGGTTCTCAGATTTTCCTTCATCCATAATTTCCCACCAATCCAAACTGCGTTGTAATGGTTCCCGTCGATATCGGTTACCGCATTGCTTACCACAGTACCCGTCGTTTGCGGATTGGTGTTGTCATTGTTGCCATTGTTGTTCGTTTCTTCTTTTTTACAAGAAACCAGTGCAAGGCAGCAGATGAGTGCTGTCATGATAAATAATTGTCTTTTTTTCATAATAGTAAAGTTTAATTTGTTATGTTGTGTTGTTTATTTCGTGGCAAAGAAAACTAAATCGGTTGCAAATTTACAATCAGTTTACGGAATATTTAATCCCTCACAAGCAAAATGTGAACCCTCGTGGCCAAAATATGACGGGTGCTTGGAATCGTTCTTTTGAAAAACGGGTGTAAAATACTTATAATTAAGATTTTATTAAATTTCGGCACATGTATGTTTGCGAGGGATAAAAAGCTGTTTGTGAGGGATTAAATTGATTTTTGGAGGGAAATGTATCGCAAAAATGACTATCTTTGTCGTTGTATTCAATACAAAAACGCTATGAAAAATAGGAAAAAATTTGTCATCATTTTGCTCAATGTTCTGTTTTGTGCCATAATGCTTGTATTCTTAACACGTAACGCGTATCTACGTCCATTTGCCGGATTTTTCAAGGAATTCCTTCTCGGACTTCTATTGTTAGGAACACTATATATCAATTATTTTCTGCTATATCCCAAAATTCATCAAAAACATTCACACAATGTTTATTGGTTGACATTGGTACTCATGGCTGTTGCGACAAGTTCTATAGACATTGCTATTGCTTACCCTAACATGGTATCATGTAGTAAGGTAATTATCCAAATTGTAGGTCCCTTTATTTTTTTCTCAAAGACTTTACTCTATATTGCCGGACGAAATCTCGCATTAAACTTCTTCCCCTATCTGCTTCGGGAGCGACAGCATTACCAACAGGCACTGGAAAAAGAGGTGAGTATTGTTTACCGGGATGTTCGGATGCTTGATGTTGTTGATGAACACAACGATATACAGTTGGTTCCCATCGAAGACATTTTCTATTGTCATCAGCAGGGAAACTTCACTGAAATCCATACAGTGCGGAACAAGAAATACACGAGATATGGTTCCATGAGGCACCTTGAACAGTTGTTCGGTGAGGAGGATTTCATTCGCCTGACGACTACCGTGCTAGTGCCTTTCCGCTACATTGAGTCGTGCCAAGGGGATATGGTGGTAATGCAAAAGATGCCATGGGAAAATGAAGCTACCGCTTTCAAGTTGGAAACCAAAACCAAGGAAGAGATTGCCCAAAGGATATTGAAAAGTCTTCAGAGCAAAATAATTGAAACGAGCGGCGAAAATATCCTCGAGGAATCAGCTGGCCCGAAAGCCAAGCGGAAACCGGTCACCCCTTCCGAAGAAAAAATTAATGAGGTGCTTTCCTACATCAAAAAGCATCCGAACTGCAATTCGGTGGGTATTATCACCAAGACTGGTTTTTCACAGAGCACCGTCGAACGCTGCCTCTATGAACTCAAAAAGCAGGGCCGTGTGGAATATGTAGGAAGCAAGAAAACGGGCGGGTACAGGGTAGTACTCCCCTTGAGCAAGTAGTGCGAAACTCCCCTCGAGCGGAGCGAGACTCCCCCATTGTTAATGCATTGATGCACTATCGGCTCATTATCGGCTGCCACAATGTGACAGCCCTACTAAAAATTCATTGGCACATTAGCACTATGTCTCATTAGCACATTAATCCTTCATTTTTCCAATTGTTGTGCACGGATTATATCCCAGCTGCTGCAACAAATGCACTTGTGCGGGGATGGTGGCTTCGAAACGGGGCCAGTCTTTCCGTTCTTTGGGAGTCCATACGGTTTCGGCCAGGGCGCACAAGCGGGGCAGAAGCATGTATTCGGCATGGTCGTAAGTGAAAATAAACTCCGACCACAAGTTGCACTGTGCCCCTTTGATACACTTGGCCTGCTCGGCGGTCAGGGTGTCAGGGATGGGCTCGAAAGCATAAGCTTTTCCAAGGGGTACGTAGCCGCCAATGGCTTTGGGTTGTGTTTCGGGATCGTCTTGATAGTAGTCGAAATAGCAGAAGGCGGTGGGCGACATCACCACCTCGTTGCCTAACTGGGCGGCCTTGATGGCGGTTTCGGCCCCCCGCCAGGATTGCACGGTGGCCGTGGGAGTTACACCTCCATCCAGAATCTCGTCCCAGCCAATGATTTTCTTGCCGTGCTTGATCACTTCTTTCTCTATCTCAGCCACCATCCATGCTTGCAGCTCTTCCTCATTGGCCAATCCCAAATCCTTGATTTTCTGCTGGCATTTGGGACAAACTCTCCAGTTGTCCTTGTAGGCTTCATCTCCGCCAAGGTGAACGTATTCGTAAGGGAAAAGTTCCATCACCTCGTCAAAAACATCCTTCAGGAAGACCATCACCGAGTCGTTACCGCCGCAAAGGATGGCTTTGGGGGGCCAATAGGGACCGAGGGCCACGCAGTAAGGATAATCATCGCAGGCAAACTGCGGATAGGCAGTCAGAATGGCAGAACTGTGGCCGGGCATTTCGATTTCGGGTACCACATCGATATGGCGGGCGGCGGCGTATGCCACAATCTCGCGAATCTGGTCTTTGGTGAAGTAGCCACCATAGCTGCGTTCCTCACCTTCTTTGGCCTCTTCGGCCTCGCCCCAGGGTACATCGCTGCGATCCACTCGCCATGCTCCTACCTCAGTGAGCAAGGGATATTTGTCAATCTGGATGCGCCAGCCGTGGTCGTCGGTGAGGTGGAAGTGGAACTTGTTGAGCTTGTACAAGGCCATCACGTCCAAGTGTTTCTTCACTTCGTCGATGTTGAAGAAATGACGGCACACATCCAGGTGGCTGCCACGCCATTCAAAACGTGGGTAGTCGGTGATTTTGACTCCTGGAACGGCTATTGCCACGGGTTTTTCCGCGTTCGCATTGGCCGG
>JAGCSI010000008.1 GCA_017964255.1 Bacteroidales bacterium
AACTCAAATTTATTGACGACAAAAATACTAAAAAGTTTAGCAAATATCCATCATTATGGCAAAAGATTTTTCAACAAGAGCAGAAAATTATTCTCAATGGTACAATGATGTTGTGAAAAAGGCTGATTTAGCGGAGAATTCCGCGGTCAGAGGTTGCATGGTCATCAAACCCTATGGCTATGCGATTTGGGAAAAAATGCATGACGCTTTGGACAAAATGTTCAAGGAAACCGGTCACACAAATGCATATTTTCCTCTTTTTATTCCGAAATCCTTCTTCAGCCGCGAGGCTCATCATGTGGAAGGCTTCGCCAAAGAGTGCGCGGTAATCACTCATTATCGTCTGAAAAATGATCCTAACGGAGGCGGTGTAGTGGTAGACCCCGAAGCCAAACTGGAAGAGGAACTGATTGTTCGCCCCACTTCTGAAACCATCATCTGGGATACTTATAAAAACTGGATACAGTCGTATCGCGACCTGCCTATCCTATGCAATCAGTGGGCCAATGTGGTGCGTTGGGAAATGCGTACCCGTCTGTTCCTCAGAACTGCCGAGTTCTTGTGGCAGGAAGGTCATACCGCCCATGCTACCCGCGAGGAGGCTATCGAGGAAACGCGCAAGATGTTGAATGTGTATGCCGATTTCGCTGAGAAATACATGGCTGTATCGGTGGTGAGAGGTGTGAAATCTCCGAATGAGCGTTTTGCTGGTGCTGATGACACTTATTGTATTGAGGCATTGATGCAGGATGGCAAGGCATTGCAGGCTGGTACTTCTCATTTCTTGGGTCAGAATTTCGCCAAGGCTTTCGACGTGAAGTTCTTGAATAAGGAAAATCAGTTGGAATATGTTTGGGCTACTTCTTGGGGTGTTTCTACCCGTCTGATTGGTGCGCTCATCATGTCGCATTCTGATGATAACGGTTTGGTGCTGCCTCCGGCATTGGCTCCAATCCAGGTGGTGATTATACCTATATATAAGAGTGAAGAACAGTTGAATCAGATTACTGAAAAAGTTCAGCCTTTGATCCAGAAACTGAAAGCCAAAGGTATCAGCGTGAAGTATGACGATGATGATTCCAAACGCTCAGGCTGGAAGTTCAATGAATATGAGGTGAAGGGCGTGCCCGTTCGTATCGCCATCGGTCCTCGTGACCTGGAGAACAACCATGCGGAAGTATGCCGCCGCGACACACTGGCGAAAACCAATATGGCATTGGATACGCTTGATGTTGAGGTGGAGAAATTGTTGGCAGAAATCCAGCAGAGCCTGTTCGACAGAACCGTGAAATTCAGAGAGGACAATACCCGCAAGGCCGACACATGGGACGAGTTTGTGGATATCCTGGACAACAAGGCAGGTTTTGTATACGCCCACTGGGACGGTACTCCCGAAACCGAAGAACTGATCAAAGAGAAGGCCAAAGCCACTATCCGTTGCATCCCGTTCAACAATCCTTTGGAAGAAGGCAAGTGCATCTTGACAGGGAAGCCCTCAAAACAGCGCGTATTATTCGCCAGAGCTTACTAAGAGATTGTATGATTGACCATAAATAAAAGGGGCGGGAATTTCCCGCCCCTAACTGTTAATTATTAACTGTTAACTGTAAACTATCGGTGGAACTGCATCAAATACGCCTTGATGAAACCATCTAACTCGCCATCCATGACGGCGGCGACATTGGAGGTCTCGTATTGTGTGCGCAGGTCTTTCACCATTTTATAGGGGTGCATCACATAACTGCGGATCTGCGAGCCCCATTCGATTTTCTTCTTGCTGCTTTCAATTTCGGAGATTTTTTCCCTCTTTTTCTCCAGTTCAATCTGATACAGCTGCGATTTCAGCATCTGCATGGCTTTTTCGCGGTTCATCAACTGCGAGCGGGTTTCCTGGCAGGATACCACGATGCCGGTGGGGTGGTGGTGCAAACGCACGGCTGTCTCTACTTTGTTGACGTTCTGTCCGCCGGGACCGCTGGAGCGGTAGGTGTCCCAAGAGATGTCAGCGGGGTTTACTTCAATGGTAATGTCCTCATTGATAATGGGGTAGGCGAACACAGAAGCAAAAGAAGTGTGGCGGCGGTTGGCGGAGTCAAAAGGAGAGAGGCGCACTAGACGGTGAACACCGATCTCGCTTTTCATATTGCCGTAACCATAGCTGCCGTCCAATTCGATGGTAGCCTGTTTGATACCGGCCACATCGCCTTCCTGTCGGTCCAATACTTTGATAGAGAATTTGTTGCGTTCAGCCCAGCGGATGTACATGCGGAGCAGCATCTCCGCCCAGTCGCAGCTTTCGGTGCCGCCGGCACCCGAGTTGATGGTGAGCACTACGCTCAACGGATCTTCCTCTTCTCGCATCATGTTGCGGAATTCCAGTTTTTCCAAGGATTTCATGGAAACGGCATATTGTTTGTCGGTTTCTTCCTCGGTGGCTTCTTCCACAGTGAAAAATTCAAATAAAACTTTCAAGTCCTCATAATCGGCTACGGCTTTGTCGTAGTCTTCCACCCAGGACTTGATACCGCTGATTTCCTTCAGCAGTTTTTCGGCTTCCTTGGGGTCGTCCCAGAAGTCGTTTTGATGGGTGATTTCTTCCTTGGCTTGTATCTCGGCTAATTTCCCGTCGATGTCAAAGACACCTCCTCAGCTCGGCTAAGCGGGCGTTAATCTCTTTGAGTTGTTCGGCTTGTACCATTTTTTAGGTTTTAGGTTATAGGTATCAGGTTTCAGTAGGGACGCACTGCGTGCGTCCAATCGAGTTTATATTCCCCTTCTTAAAGAAGGGGTGGCCGAAGGCCGGGGTAGTGGTAACTATAGTTATTTTGAATTCTTAGCTCTTAGTTCTTAGTTCCACCTCCTTGATCTCCTCGTACGTGTACCCTTTCGCCATCAGGTGCCGGTAAAGTTTGGTGATGTTCTCTCGGGTGACAGGTCCGTGGCTTTGGGTCCATTTGCGGATGGATGTCTGTATGTTGTCCGTATATTGTTCAGGGTTGATATCCTCTATGTATTTGTCGATGAGGTTTATGCTGATGCCCTTTTGGAGCAACCCCATTCTTATTTTTTGTATACCCCACTGTTTGCTGTTGATTTTGCCCCGAATGTAACTTTGCACATAGCGCTCGTCATCAATAAACCCGTCGTTTTTCAATATTTGCAGTACCTGTCGCTGCTCCTGCCCCTCTACCTGCCAGCTGCGAAGCTTGGTCACTACTTCCTGTGTGCAGCGGTCCTGATAGGCGCAGTAGCGTTCAATTTTGGAGAGGATTTCGGTACTTGTCATGGCTTAGTTTTCTGCGGGTGTGGACCAAAGCATGATTTCATCCATATTCTTGTTGAAGAATTTGAATTGGGTGAGATAATATCCTTGATTGGCCTGCAGGCGTATCCATTTGTGGTATTTGAACAGCCATTTCAGGCGGATAGAAGGGAAGCCTTTGGTCAGATAAGCGTGTATATAAGGGTGTAAGCAGATGGTAATGCGATTTTCTCCCTGTTTCTCAAATAGAAATTCCATCGTGTTTTCCAATTCTTCCTGCAGCAGAATGGAAGGTTTGATTTTGCCGGTGCCATGACAGGCAGGGCATTGCTCGGTGGTTTCGATAATGGTGGCTTCTTTCACCCGTTGGCGGGTGATTTCCAGCAAGCCGAATTTGTTAAGGGGCAGTATGGTGTGTTTTGCCTTGTCGTTAGCCATAAACTCCTGCATTTTCTTGTACAGCATGGATTTATGGGCGGGGGTGTGCATGTCGATGAAGTCGCAGGTAATGATGCCTCCCATATCTCTCAGACGGAGCTGGCGGGCAATTTCTTCGGCGGCTAACAAATTGACATCGAAAGCGTTGTCTTCCGGACTCTTGCTTGACTTCAGACGGTTGCCACTGTTGACATCAATGACGTGCATAGCTTCGGTGTGCTCAATGATGAGGTAAACACCGTTTTTGATGGTGACCACTTTGCCGAAGGAGCCTTTGATTTGTTTGGCAACATTAAAGTGCTCGAAGATAGGTTGTTTGTCGTTGTAAAACTTGACAATGTCGGTTTTCTCTGACGAGAAACTCTTCAGATAGTCCAGCACCTCGCGGTAGATGCTCTGCGAGTCGATGTAGATGGCATGGAAAGAGTCGTTGACCAGGTCGCGGATCAGGGCAGAAGTTTTGTCCAGCTCGTCGGCGATTTTGGAAGGGGCAGTCGCCTTGTACAGTTTGTTCACGGCATTGTCCCAGCGCACTTTCAGCTGTTCCATGTCGGCGGTGAGGTCCTCCACGTTCTTGTCTTTAGCCACCGTACGGATGATGATGCCGAAGTTGCGGGGCTTGATGCCCATCACGATTTTCTTCAGGCGCTTCCGTTCCTCATTGCTCTTGATTTTCTGGCTCACACTGACTTTGTCCATGAAGGGTACCAGGACCAGATATCGGCCTGCGAAGGATATTTCGGTGGTGACACGGGGCCCTTTGGTGGAGATGGCTTCTTTGGCCACCTGAACGAGGATTTTCTGACCGGTAGTCAGCACATTGCCAATCTTGCCGTTCTTTTCCACATCCTCGAGTTTCTGGACTTTGGCAATGCTTTTTTTGTTGAAGTTGATGGCCTGATTGACAAACTCGTTGAAAGTGCGGGCATTGGTGCCTAGGTCAAGATAATGCAAAAAGGCGTCTTTTTCGCTGCCGACATCCACGAAGGCGGCATTCAGGCCAGGCATGATTTTTCGGACAGTGCCAAGGTATATGTCACCAACAGAGTGACAGTCGGAAGAGGTCTCACGATGAATTTCGACGAGTTTCTTGTTTTCGAGCAGCGCAAGTTGGACTTCGTTCGGATGAGAAGCGATGATTAATTCTTTAGTAAGCTCGTTGTTATCCAT
>JAGCSI010000060.1 GCA_017964255.1 Bacteroidales bacterium
CTGTCCGCACATTGGCGGATTCCAAGGCTGGCTCATGGTGGACATCACCGTGCTGACCGCACCCGTGGGCTGGCCATTATTAGTAGCCCGCAACCATGCCTCTGCAAAGCAGGTTTCATTGACATAACTACCATTCAAACAAGCAGTTGAAATAATAAAAGGCAATTTATGGTAATTGGTGAGCGAATTAATATTCGAATTGCTGAAATATGTGGTACCCCATAGTGTAACATCTCCGTGTCCGCAATAAGTGATAATACCTACACCGGCATTCACTGCTGTGCTTACATCAGACGCAGTGGGGTTACCACTGGCATCCAAACCTCCTTGGGAACCATCAAAGAGTTCATACCCATTGGTATAGGTGAATGCTTGTAACTTGTTGTCAATATTACGAATGTGCTCATAATCATATTCATTGTCCTCGCCTGGTCCCTCAGATGAAGCAATGCCAAGGAAGGTGGCCAAATGAGCAGTTTGCTCAGGATTCTCTTCATACTGGATGAACTTGTTCACCTGGGTAGTCACATGGGTGGCATTCTCTGCGGAAATCTTGCCCAAGATGATATCCGGCACCTCATCATTGCCCACAATCTCGGTGTAGAAATTATCGGAGACCTCGTTATTTTTGGTAAAATACGGGAACAAATTGCCATCACCCACAATCACCACAAAAGCCAGGTTGTGCTCATTGTAAAAATTGGTGATATAATTTTTGACTGCCGTATTGGAATTTCCCACCTCTTCCAAGGTAACCACGGTAGTAGGATAACCATTTTTTATTTTCCAGTTCACGTACGGCTGCATGGCGTTCACAAACTGGGCCGGCGTGATAATCAGAATCTCTCCCGACTCCACAATGGTCGTATATCGGCTTCTTTCATAATTCAAGAAGAAAGTCTTATATACCTCATCGAACTCAATGCAGTTCTTGCGAGCCTGCTGTGCCACATACGGAGCATTGAAATTCACCCGCACTGTCAAAGAACGATACACCTTCAGACTCTTTTGCACCGGATTGTAATCAAAGGGAAACACTTGCAACGTAACCCCATGAAAATCACGCATATAAAACGTTTCCGTCAGTTGAGCGGGAGCTGGCAGCTGGAAGGCATTCTGCTGATATGCGGAGCCAAACTGATAAGGCACATCATCAGGATTTGTATTTCTGAAAATCACCCCTTTCGAAGGAATCAGATTAAAATTATCAACCAACTGATAATCAGCATCAATAATTGACAATGTGGGCTGGCTGTTGGCCGGAATAATCAATGATTGACCAGCAAGCAACAACTCGGGCACTCCAAGTTCAGTTAAAGCGTATGCACCAGACATCAACAACTTTTGATAAGTCTGACCGTTAATATCCACATTGCTTGTGGTGTATGCCGGCATATCCACTTTTACGGTGACTCCGTTCTCATCCGATGACAAGACCGAATAGTTGATTCTTTGGGCAAACATCAGGTTTACCGCCAACAAAAGCAGTAAAAGAGTACTAATTTTTTTCATTTTTTGAATTTTGACGTATTAATTTCTTTTCTTTATTTTCTTTGGATAATTTACTCAATTCTTCAATGTTCATACTGAAAGTCAAATTGTTAGGCACGGCCCCCACCGCATAGTGATTGCGGGAAAAACCGACCTGTATCGACCTAATATTGATCATAAAACCGTAGGAGAAACCCGCAAAACTACGCTTCTGCGGAATCTTCATCTCCTGATGGATATTGTGATTATAAGCGAAATACAGTGACAGATACTTCACTGGTATGATTTCGATACCCACCACTACATGGCGGAACATATTGTCGAAAAACGTGGCCGCTTTGGAAGGAGTCTGCACCTCACCCGTGATAGCATCTTTTGAGTACAATGGGTTGTCGGCACCTGTATAAGCCATATTCCACTTGTACAGCGAATGCAACGAAATGTGATATCTTACCGGAATATGGGCAAAACGCTGGGAAAAAGCAAGCTGTATATCAAATGGCAGTTTCTCGAAATTGCCAGGCGTGAACGGTTTTAGCTCAGACCCCATATTCTTGAATAACAAAGATACTGAAAGACGTTTCTTTTCGCTATAATATGTGCCTGCCACATCAGCGGCTATTCCAAACGAATTATAGTCAGCATAGCCACAATAAATCATTTTCAAGCTGGCACCGACTGAGAAACCCTTGCCCAACTCCCGGCCCCAGCCCACGATAGCAGCCAAATCGCCAGCACGGAACGAGCCAATCTCCTGTCCTGTCACATCGGTTTCCGTAAAACGACCATAGCCGACATAACGCATCTCGAAAGCAAAACTGCCGACTTTCTCAAAAGAGTGTGAGTACAACGCCGAAAAATAATTACTTCCCTTGAAATAATTGGTAAAATTCATCATCAACGAGGTATGATGCCGCTGCCCTATCAGCGAAGGATTGGTCATGATGATGGACGGATCCTCATCATAAACAGAAATCAGGTTGCTGCCCAAGCCCGCAATACGGCTGGAGTAATTCAGTGACAGAAAATTATACACGTAGTTGCCGTTCGACTGGGCCATCAGACCTGTCGAAAAAAGCAAAAGCAATATCGGCAACCAGTATCTTTTCATTTTTTACGCTTGGAATAATAAAGACAACATCTCCTCTACCCGTGAAATCGGCAGGATTTTGATTTTCAAACCGCTCAGTTTCACCCCTTTCAAATTGTATTTCGACACAAACATACGGGTAAAGCCCAGCTTGTTGGCTTCCATGATACGCTGTTCGATGCGGGTCACGGGGCGTACCTCGCCATTTAGTCCCAGCTCGCCGGCAAAACAGGTTTTGGCATCAATGGCAATATCCGCGGTTGACGACAGAATAGACGCCACCACCGCCAAATTGATAGCCGGATCCTCCACATGAATACCTCCTGCAATGTTCAGAAACACATCTTTGGCCCCGATTTTGAAACGGCAACGCTTTTCCAGCACGGCCAGCAACATATTCATACGGCGGGTGTCAAAACCTGTGGCCGAACGCTGCGGTGTGCCATAAACCGCTGAACTCACCAAACTCTGGGTCTCAATCATAATGGGGCGGTTGCCTTCCATCACCGCGGCGATAGCACTGCCACTATAGTCCTCCTCGTGCTGCGAAACCAGAATCTCAGAGGGGTTGAGCACCTCGCGCAAGCCAGTCTCATTCATCTCGAAAATGCCCAACTCGGAAGTGGATCCAAAACGGTTTTTGATGCAACGCACAATACGATAACCATAATGCTGGTCGCCCTCGAACTGCAGCACCGTATCCACAATATGCTCCAGAATCTTGGGTCCTGCCAAAGTACCGTCCTTGGTGATATGGCCAATCAAAAATACTGGAATCGCTGTAGTTTTGGCTAAATGCTGGAACTCGGCGGCGCACTCCTTGATTTGCGACACTGAACCGGATGCGGAATCTATCAGATTGCTCTGCAAAGTCTGGATGGAATCCACTATCAGCAACTGAGGTTGCAAGGCTTCAATATGCTTGAAAATCTCCTGGGTGGAGGTTTCAGTCAGAATGTAGCAATGTTTCAGCGCATCGGGGCTTCCCAGACGCTCGGCACGCATCTTCAGCTGGCTCTCGCTCTCCTCGCCGGAAACATACAATATCTTGGTCTCTGTCATCTGCAAGGCCATCTGCAGCAACAAGGTCGATTTGCCGATGCCCGGCTCACCGCCCAGCAAAGTGATAGAACCAGCCACAATGCCACCGCCCAACACACGGTCCAACTCTCCGATATGCGAGTGCAGACGCGGCATCTCCTGCAAGGAAATCTCGCTGAACAGCTTAGGTTTACTCTGTCTGATGACCGCATTGGACTTACCCTTGGGGGCATCCTGGCGCACCAACACTTCCTCCTCAAAGGTGTTCCACTCGCCGCACGACGGGCAACGCCCCATCCACTGGGCAGACTGGTGTCCACAATTTTTGCAGAAGAACTGTGTTTTGGTTTTGGCCATGATTACTCTCTGTTATAATCTGTATGATTCATCAGTCGGCAGACAGAAGGATTCACCTCGTCATTGGAATAAGCATCCTGGGTCAGCACTCTTCCCTCTGCATCGTAAGTGTAAGTGGTATAAGACAACAGATTTTTCTCCTTGTCGTATGCAGAGATTTTCACCACATTGTTGCCATCATATTCGTAGGTAGTCAGCCGGTAATGGTCCAAATCCTCCTCTTCCTGCTCTGTCTGGCGGTTCTCGCTGTCGTAGCGGTAATACACCTTGGCAATCAAAGCCTCTTCATAATTGTAAATCAGGTCTTTGATTTTCCGGCCTTGTTCGTCATATTCATAATTGACAGTACGGCGGTCTTTCTGCTGTACCTCATCGCGCACACGCACAATCACGCGTCCTTTCTCGTCGTACTGCATGGTGGTGACATACATCTCATTGCCATCCTCATCATACTCCACATCCTTCACCAGCTGTCCTTTGTCGTTGTATGTGAAGATTCTTTCGGTATAAGAGAACTCATCCTCATCGTAGCAGTCGCGGCGGAGTAGGCGGTCGTTCTCATACACCAGGCGGGTAGTATATTCGGGCATACCTTCGCCGTAGCACTGTTTCTGTTCTACCAGGCGGCCATTTTCATACACGCTGCTGACCTGCTCGCAAAGCATTCCCTCACCGTCGTAGTTCTTCACCAGCAAAGGATGGTGGTTATCATCGTATGCTGTGGTAGTAGCGGACAAAAGCGTGGCATCAGGATTATAGGTATTCTCTGAAATCACATTGCCCTGATTGTCGTATTCCAAGATGGCCGAGATATAATCTTCGGGGGTGATATCGTTCTCCTCGTAGCCTGTACGCAGGTAATTGATCGTATGGATGGTCAGTTTTTCCATAATAATGAATTTAACCTGCAAAGGTACAAAAAAAAATGATAGGAGAATTCGTTAATTAGCAAATTAGCAAATTAGCAAATTCGTTAATTGGCAGATTGATTGAAAGGCTGAAGAAAACTCAGCACAGGATGGAAACATGATGTGATGTCAAGACTTTGGATCATATTGCCCTGGCACTTGGCGAAGAGGTGGTGACAGTGCCATAACAGGTAGCGAATACAAAAGAAAGGGGGAATATAGTACAAAAAAAAACGAGGACTGTTACGTCCTCGTTTTTTCATCTTGGCAGGAGAGGAAAGAATCGAACTCTCACTGATGGTTTTGGAGACCACTGTTCTACCATTAAACTACTCTCCTGAGACAAAGGGCTGGCAATACGTCAGCCCTTTGATATACTGGATTCAGTATTAGTCTAAGATATCGGTTACCTGACCAGCGCCAACGGTTCTACCACCTTCACGGATAGCGAAGTGCAGACCCTTGTTGATAGCGATTTCTGA
>JAGCSI010000061.1 GCA_017964255.1 Bacteroidales bacterium
ACAATTCAAGAACGACGTGGAGGCCATTGACGCTTTCGTTGAAAAGTATGCCGAACTGAGAAAAGAAATCGCCAAGGTTATTGTTGGCCAGGATGATATTGTCAAGAATGTGCTGATGGCCATGTTCAGCCGCAGCCATGCTTTGCTTATCGGTGCCCCTGGTTTGGCCAAGACCTTGATGATTACCACTATAGCCAAGACCATCAACCTGACCTATAACCGTATCCAGTTCACGCCCGACTTGATGCCGTCGGACATTATGGGTACCGAGATTCTGGATGAGAACCGCAAGTTCAAATTCGTCAAAGGCCCTATCTTCGCCAATATCGTGTTGGCGGATGAGATCAACCGTACCCCGCCTAAAACCCAGTCCGCTTTGCTGGAAGCCATGCAGGAGCGTTCGGTCAGTATGAATGGTGTTACCTACCAGCTGCCCGATCCTTTCTTCGTGCTGGCCACCCAGAACCCTATTGAGCAGGAAGGTACCTATCCGCTTCCCGAAGCCCAGCAGGACCGTTTCATGTTCAATATCTACTTGGATTATCCGAATTTCGACCAGGAGGTGAATATTGTGAAGACCACCATCCATGGTAATATGGTGGAACCGCAGCAGATTCTGAGTATTGACGAGATTATTTTCTACCAGAAGATGTTGCAGAAGATTCCGATTCCGGAGAATGTGTATGAATACGCAGTGAGACTGGCTACTATGACCCGTCCCGGTACCGAGATGGCTCATCCGTGGGCTACCGACTACCTGTCATGGGGTGCTGGTCCGCGTGCCTCCCAGTATCTGGTGATCGGTGCCCGTACCCATGCGGTGCTCAATGGAAAGTATTCTCCCGATATTGAAGATATCAAAGCAGTTGCCCACAATATTCTGCGTCACAGAATCATCAGAAACTATAAGGCGGAGGCCGATGGCGTGACGGTGAACGATATTATCGATAAATTGTTGAACCAATAAGCGTTACAATGGAATTGTATGCCACCAAAACACGATGGAAGTGGTTGCTGTTTGTATTCGCGGCCCTCATTTTTTTGGTGATTATTTTCTATTCCAACAGATTGATCAAGAACGTGGCGCAGGAAGAGCGGCGCAGAATGTCCTTATGGGCCGATGCCATTTCTTATCGTGCTGAGTTGGTGAATCATACCGAAAGTTTTTTCGACCAGATCCGTATTGAGGAGGGAAAGCGTGCCGCCATTCTGGGCAAGGCCTGGCAAAAAGTCAATGAGGCTTCTCTCAACGAGGATGTGACTTTCTATGTGGATATTATGTCGTATAATTCCACTATTCCTTGCATTCTGACCGATGACAAGGGCAATGTGAACATCGCGGTGAATGTGCCGCCAGAGGTGAACAGCATCAGCAACATTGCCGAATTGCCCGACAAAAACGAGTATGACAGCGTGATTCTGCAGTATTATAAGAATCATTACAACGTCATGTACTACAAGGAGTCGCAGATATACACCAATCTGCGAGAGGTTATCAATAATCTGGTGGAGCAATTCTTTCAGGAAGTGGTAATCAATACTGCTTCGGTGCCGGTGATTGTGACCGATGCCACCGAGCGGAAAGTCATTGCCTCGGGTGGTTTTACGGCTGATTTCCTGAATAATCCGGCCTTGGTGGAGAAGGAAATCAACAAGATGAAGGGACAGAACGAACCCATCAAAGTAGAGCTTCCTGAACAGGGTACTTGCTATGTTTTTTATGAGGAATCGTCGGTGTTGCGGCAGCTGAGGTTCTTCCCGTTTTTCCAGTTCTTCATTGTCTTTATCTTTGCTGGAGTGGCCTATTTGCTGTTCAGTTATGCCCGCAGGTCGGAGCAGAACCAAGTGTGGGTGGGTATGTCGAAGGAGACCGCTCATCAGTTGGGTACGCCCATTTCGTCGCTCATGGCTTGGAATGAGCTGCTGAAGGAACAGAACGTGGATCAGAGCATTATTGCGGAGATTGACAAGGATGTGCATCGTTTGGAAACCATTGCCCAAAGATTTTCCAAAATTGGTTCGGTGCCTGAGCTGAAGGATGAGGACCTGGTGACGGTGATTTCCGAATTTGTCGCCTATCTGCAGACCCGCATTTCCTCACGGGTGAATATCAAGTTCAATATTCCGAAGGAAGGTTCCATTGTTCTGCCGCTCAACCGCTATCTGTTCGAGTGGGTGATTGAGAATATCTGTAAAAATGCGGTGGATGCCATGGATGGCAAGGGTGTGATAGTCATTGATATTCTGACAGATGTGCATAATGTCCATATCGATATTGCCGATACCGGCAAGGGTATTCCGGCACGAAAATTCAAGACCATCTTCAAGCCCGGCTTCACCTCCAAGAGCCGTGGTTGGGGTTTGGGCCTGACCTTGGCCAAGCGTATCATTGAAGAATACCATAAGGGCAAGCTGTTTGTCAAATCATCAGTCATTGACCGCGGCACCACGATGCGGATTACCTTGAAACGTTGAGCGCAACGAGAGTCCCTTCACAACTCAATGCCCATCGCTCAATGCCCAATGCTCATCGCTCCAAGCCTCTCAAATTTGCCGTATGCAACGGCGTATAAATGGGTCCTGTCGGTTGCAGACGACTCTGGTAAAGTGTGATTTCAGTAATCGGGAAAGACTGTACGAAATCGGGTTTGTTTTTTTCGATAACCTGCCAGAAATATTTCTTACTCTGTGTCTCCTTGATGCGTCCCAGGGTGATATGGGGCACTAGGTTGCCGTGGTTAGGTTCGAAACCGAGCTCAAGGATGCGTTCTTCCATCTTTTCAAACAGTATTTTATAAGTTTCAAACGCTGAAAACCCCAACCATATAACTGAAGGAGCATATTTGCTGCCGAAGATACCCAACTTGTCCATGTTGAGGGTGAAAGTCTGCGTTTGGTTGGCCACCTCGTTCATCGCTTTCTTCAGTTGCGGAATCTGACTGTCAGGTGTTTGTCCCAAAAAGCGCAGGGTCAGATGCTGCAGCTGGCTGTCCACCCACACAATCCTATCCCCCGACAGTTGGTTTTGCAACTGCCGCAACAAGTTCATATACTGCTCGTTCAATTCAATTTTTGTGGCAATAAAAAGACGTTTCATGGAGCGTGGATTAAGGGATCGACTATACAAGACTTATTGCTTCCAGTTCTTTTGTAAGGTTCTGGATGCCAAGTTGGATCTTTTCAGCCTGTTTACGGCGAGGTTTGTGAACTCCTGCCGCATAATGCCATAGTTGTCGCTCATTGATGCCAGTAATACGGCTGAGGGCAGCTTTGGTAAAGATGCCGCTGTAATAGTTGAGAAAGGTGGCTGTATCAATGCGGAACTTTAACTCAAACTCACCGGAAAGTAGCTCGCAAGGATTAGGATTGTCCTCCAAATAGAGTTCTACTGCTTCTTTCATATTGTGCTCCACCTCCTGTATGTTGTTGCCCACGGTGAAAATGGGAGCTCCTTCAATGTAGGCGCTTAAGTTCTTTCCTGCGTATTCGACAATTACTTCTACTATTTTCATAATATTATTTTGTATTGATTATTATTCTTCTATACCAGCTTGAGTCAGAATTAGAAGGTCTATGACAAATTTTACTGATTTATAACTCATTTCTATAGCCTGTTTGATTTTGCAAATATAGTAAAAATATGAATACTATAAACATGATTTTTAGATGGAAATTAATTTTCATAAAGCAGTCATGAAAAAAAATCGATATAATTACTTTTTTAGTTGTATAATTAAAAAATAAATTGTACTTTTGCAACGTTGTTATGATATAAGAATTAAGAATGATGAATGATAATAGTCAAGTGGAGCTTAGGTTATGGGGACGACGTTTTGTCGTTTTAGTTGCATTAATGTTGCTGTTAAACGGTATTTCGTATCTCATAACATGGTATTGGAAACAGCCATCTTCCTATCGGTACATTGATGGGTTTGATGTTGGCTCTTTGTTTTTTGTAGGGCTTTTGGCTGTTGTTCAGAGTTGTGTGATGATCAGGGGAAAACGCTGGCGAATATTCATAGTGCCATTTGTCGTATTGATTTATTTCTTACTGTTGGCACATTTTGACATCACCGAAGGAATGGATTATGGTGCTGATATGATTACCATTATGGCTTCTTCAACAGGCAGATTGTTCACTTTGCCCATTTTTATTGCCTTGAAATACAATATTTCAGATATGGCTTGGCGAGTGGTGTGGCGATTGGTTTTCTGTTTCGGCCATGCGTTTTACCTGCTAATAATGTTTTGGTTGACGGAGATTATAGTGTTATGGTGGGGTAAAACAGGGCTGAAAGCCCGACCAATATCAGCCCCGGGTGAGTGATAATGAATCCTAGGAACGAAACGATAATTGAGCAAATGTTATAGAAGTGAATGTTGGGAGTGTACGCCTCGAAGAAGCGAAATCTCAATAACCCCAGACGACAGTCTGGGGGATATAAAAATATCATAGTACAGTAATATGAAAGAACTAACCAAAGCAGAAGAACAAGTAATGCAGGTGCTGTGGAAAATCGGACAAGGGTTTGCCGCCGACCTGAGCGCCAATTTCCCTGAACCCAAACCGGCATACAACACTGTGCTGACCGTTGTGCGAATCCTGGAGAAGAAAGGCTTCATAGGCCATGAGACCTTCGGGAAAACCCACCGCTATTACCCGCTCATCAGCAAAGAAGAATATTCAGCATCGTTCATGCAAAACTTTGTGCAGAATTATTTTGACAACTCTTTCAAGTCGATGATTTCCTTTTTCGCCAATAACAAGGACATCTCGTTAGAAGAGCTGGATGAAATCCGTAATATGATTGACAAAACCGAATAGCCATGAAAACATTACTTTTTTCAGCCGTGGCCATAGCCCTGTTTTTCGGGCTGTATGTCGCCACATTGCGCAGGTGCAACCTGCTTCGTCTGCGCCGTTATTATCTCGATGGAACATTGATGGTCGCAATGGTCATCCCTTTTGTTTCCATTGAGACGAAAGCACCACAAGCCACCCGCGTGAGCTCGTATGTGCAACACATTCAGATACTTGATGAGGCTCCCACCTTGCAAATTGGCGACACAGAGGCTTCTCCGGTATCTATACAAACTGAAACAAAAGTTGAAACACAAAACGCACCTGCCTTTTGGACTTGGAAAGACCTGCTGATAAAGGCATATCTTATCGGCTGTGTGGTGACATTTATTCTATTGATTGTCAAACTAGTGCGTACTTTTCGCTATTATCGTCGCAGCAACTTGTCCGAGTCGCTTTCCACTTGGGAGATGCGTGTACGCATATTGGCTGAACCCGATGGGAATCTCCCCTTTTCGTTCCTTCGTTCGGTGTTTGTCAATCCTGAAGTCTTCACGGACAGTGAGTTGCGACAGGTGCTGAGCCACGAGCGTGCGCATATCCGTCAGCACCATACCGCTGATTTGCTCTTATTGGAAGCTGTAAAAGTATTTCAGTGGTTCAATCCCCTCATATATTTGTATTTGAGAGAGTTGAAATCAGTCCATGAGTATTTGGCAGACGAGGAGGTGCTGACACAGGGTGCCGTCAAACGCGACTATTTAGAGTTGCTTTACAAGCAGTTGTGCGTGGGCAAGTTTGCGCCTGTAGGCAACAGTTTCCGTCATTTCCTCACCAAAAAGCGGATTCAGATGATGAACCAAAAGGCAAAACGTACAGTGTCCGCATGGTGGCTCACCGCCCTCATCCCCATCATTGCAGGCTTACTCTTGGTAAATTGCCACCCGAAAACAGACAATTTGCCAGAGGAAGTGGCGGCTGATGAGGAAGTGTGCGAAAACCCGGATGTGATGCCTGAGTTTCCTGGCGGTATTCAACAGTATTTGGACAATCTTTTCGATAGCATGCAATATCCAGAAATCTCCAAAAAGTATAAGATGCAAGGCTTTTACACTATCCGTTTCATTGTAGAGAAGGATGGCAAGATTAATATTACCAAATTGGATACGGCGTATGTCAAATGGCAACCCTTGAATGGGAAAGAGAGCAAGATGGTGGCTTATTCAGTAAACATGGATATGCGCTGTGCCGATTTAAGCGAGGCCTTATCATCGGATCAAGATGAACCAGCCATGGAGGACAGTCAGTCCGTTCGTTGTGCATTGCAACAGATTGAAGAGGCCAATATGGCGGAGATTAACCGCGCTTTCCGTGCCGCCCCCGCATGCGAACCAGCCATGAAGGATGGCCAACCCGTGCGCTGCGAGCTCCGTCTGCCAGTTTTCTTTGTTTTTGAAATGTTAGCTCCTCTCGGAGAAAGCATAACTCCCGAAAAAAAACTTCCCCATATCGCACACTACACCATCGATACCATCCCTAGCGACAAACTGGTTATAGAATACTGATTTGCATCGAAAGTGTAAATCTTAAAAAACTAAAAATATGAAAAA
>JAGCSI010000062.1 GCA_017964255.1 Bacteroidales bacterium
GTTCCGCTTTGTCACCCACGACAAATCATACTGCATAATCGGCTTGCGGAAACTCATTCGCACATCGTATTTCTTCTGGTCGGAGATAATCAGCATGTTCCAGTCATTGAGATAACGCAAAAGCACCTCCTGAGGCAACTGGAATCCGCTGCGTGTGAATTTCGCCTTCGAGAAATCCACGCCAAGCCACGTCACCTCTCGGTGAGTCAGAAAATCAGCGAACAGTTCAGCATCGAAATACACTTTCCTAGAATTTACGAAATGCAAAAATACGAAAAAAAACAATTGGCATATTCGGCAAGGTGCTATTTTTTAAGGTGAGAAGGTGAGGAGGTTAGAAGGTTATTTGAATTCTGAAATCCACAATTCCACAAAAATTAGTATCTTTGCATTTTTAAATACATATACATATCATAATGACTACAAAGAAAACCACTGTCAATATTGTCACCCTCGGTTGCTCAAAAAACAATGTGGACTCAGAGGTGATTGCCGCCCAGTTGCAAAAGATGGGCTGCGAGGTGATGCACAACAGCACCCGCGATACCGATATCGTCATCATCAACACCTGCTGTTTCATCCATGACGCCAAGGAACAGTCCATCGACGAGATTTTCATTCATGCGGAACGCAAAAAACAGGGACTGGTCAAGAAAATATACGTAGTGGGCTGTTTGGCGCAGCGTTACAAAAACGACTTGCAGGAACTGATTCCCGAAGTGGATGCCTTCTACAGCTTTGCCGAGCTGCACAAGCTATTCAAGCTGGACCGTTTCGACCTGCTGAACCAGCACGAGCGACTGCTCTCCACCCCCTCGCACTACGCCTACCTGAAGATTTCGGAAGGCTGTGACCGCAGCTGCTCCTACTGCGCCATCCCCCTGATTCGTGGCAAACAAGTGTCCAAGCCCATCGACACCCTCGTGGAAGAGGCCAAACTACTGGCACAGAGCGGGGTGAAGGAGCTGATGCTCATCGCACAAGACCTGACCTATTATGGCATGGACCTCACCCAACACCGCGACCTGGAGATGCTGCTGCGCCGCCTCGCCCAAGTTGACGGACTGGAATGGATCCGCCTGCACTACGCCTACCCCATCGGCTTCCCTTACGAAATACTGGATGTGATGAACGAATACTCCAACATCTGCAAATACCTTGACATTCCTCTGCAACATATCAACGAGGACATTCTCCGCGACATGCGCCGTGGCGGCGGAGGCATGCAGACCTACAAGCTGATAGAGAACATCCGCGACAAAGTGCCCGGCATCACCCTGCGCACCACCCTCATCTCCGGCTACCCCACCGAAACCAAGTCCATGCACAAGGAACTGGTGGAATTCGTCAAAAAGGTGAAATTCGAGCGTCTGGGCGTCTTCGCCTACTCACAGGAAGAGGACACCCCCGCCTACCCGCTCGGTGACCCCGTCAAAACCTCAGAGAAAAACCGCCGTGTGGAGGAAATCATGAGCCTGCAAGAGGAAATCTCCCTGGCACACAACGAAAAACTGGTGGGCAAAGTACTGAAAGTGCTGGTGGATTACGAAGAAGACGACTTTTACGTGGGCCGCAGCGAATACGACTCACCCGATGTGGACAATACCATTCTCATCGACAAGAAACAGAAACTTGACATAGGTAGCTTCTATCCCGTAAGAATCGACCAGGCTGACCGCTACGACCTTTACGGCAGCATTATCAAACCCAATAAAGAAGCGTAAGAAAATGATATTCAGAATTATAGGACTTATTGCTGGGCTCCTTGTCGGGGGTGGGAATTTTTTCACTGGGCTAATCGGTTACCTCATAGGAAGACTCATGGACCATTGGGTCAATGGGACAACTGTACGAACAAGTTTCAGCTCTCACCATATCTCGCAAGACGAATTTATCGACATGCTCATGCAGCTGACAGCGGCGGTCATGCAAGCCGACAATAAAATGCTGAAATTAGAGTTGGACTTTGTCAAAACGTATCTGGTGAACAATATTGGCGTGAACAAAGCCCAGAAAGCCATCCTCGAGCTGCGCGACTATCTCAACCAACCCATTGACCTTCAGAGTGTTTGCGAAAACATCAAGAGTAATTCCAACATCCAGGAAAGGCTCTTGATCATGCAATTCCTCTTTGGGCTGGCCCAAGCCGACGGTCACATTGACGCCACCGAAGTGAACATCATCCGCAACATCGCCCTCAGCATCGGCATTCCCTCCTCCACCTTCGAATCCTTGAAATCCATGTTTATGGGCTACAGCTACCACGGCGGCTACGGCAGCACTTACGGCTCTAGCTTCGGCTCCGACTATGGATACAATTCCGGATCAAACAGTTACAGTTCAACAACATACCACAACCTGGACGACGACTACAAGATTTTGGAGATTTCGTCAAATGCCACCAACGAGGAAGTGAAAAAAGCCTACCGCAAGGCCGCCATCAAGCATCATCCCGACAAGGTGAGCCATCTGGGCGAAGAGGTCCGCAAAGCCGCCGAGGAGAAATTCTCCAAAGTCAACGAGGCGTACGAAAGAATCAAAAAATCAAGAGGGATGAATTAATCCAAAAAAAAGTTGTATTTTTGCAAAATCTATTGAACTAAGATGGCATCCTTTTATAGTCTTTATAATGATATCGAATATAAAATAAAACAAGCCCAGCTGCGTTTAATAGATATCTCTCGCGAGAACAAACAGTTGCAGGAGGAAAGACGACTTATCAAAAATGAGAATGAGCGACTGCAAGCCCGCGTGAGAGAACTGGAAGAGAAAATCAAATTAATGACCATAACACAAACCATAATACACAAAGAAGACAAAACTGAAACTAAAAGGAAAATAACCGAATTAGTGCGGGAAATAGACAATTGTATTGGACTTCTCAATAGCTAAGCGATGGAAGACGACCAGATTAAAATACAGATTGAGGTGGCGCAGAGGAAGATAGGCGTCGTCATCAGGAAAGAATGGGAATATTACTATCGAGAAGCCGAAAAAAGGATCAATGACAGTTTTTTGAGCTTCGCCAAAAAATTCAACTACACCGACCATCAGGACCTACTCTCCAAAATACTCATCGAATATACAGTGAAATTAATTGATACTGAGGAAAGACTAAATGAATATGAAGAGGATTTGATTCCGAAAATGGAGGCTTTGAAAAAGCTGACCGACACTTTGGACATTGATTAGACGTTCTTTGAATAACACCCTACCCGCACAAGTCAATAACGTTTGTTAAACTCAACACTTTACAAACGAAGGCTCGGCTCGTTCTGTCAAAATAAGGCCTCACCCGCAAGGGGATGCTTCGGTATCCGGTGGACTATTGCGACATTGCGGCTCCTTCATCATTATTAACATAGGAGTTTAATGAAACCCTATGGACTGTGCGGGATTTTTTTTCGTGAAGACGGGAAGACGTAGAGACGTGGAGACATGCACTTCGTGCATTCGTTAAGACAAATTTCGTCTCCACGAACGAGCAAAGCGAGTGTCTACACGCCTTGACGAATGAGCGCAGCGAATTACTTAACGCCTCTACGCATAAACGACAAACAAAAGAAAAAACATCAAACCAAATATATAACCAAATTTCAAAACTGAAAAAAAATGACAATACTATGGATCATCATCGGTATAATTGTAGGTCTCGGCATCGGCATGGGCCTCTCTTTTACCATTCTCAAGAACTCAATCACTAAAAGCAGTCAGGCAATCCTGAAAAAAGCCGAGGAAGACGCGGAATTATTGAAAAAAGAAAAGATACTTCAGGCCAAAGAGAAATTCCTCCAACTCAAAAGTGAGCACGAAAAGACAGTCAATGAGAAAAACCAGCAAATCAGCGCCGCTGAAAACCGAATCAAGCAAAAAGAAAACACACTGAACCAGAAACTTGAGGAAGCCAACAAGAAAATCAACGAAAACAACGCCACTAAGGAAAACCTCAAAAAACAGCTGGACATCGCCGCACAAAAGCAGGCCGAACTGGACAAACAGACCAACATCCAGAAGCAAAAGCTGGAATCTATTGCCGAATTAACCAGCGAACAGGCTAAACAGCAACTGATCAGCCTGATGGAAGAGGAAGCTAAAGCTGATGCCATGGTCTTGGTGAAAGACATCATGGATGAAGCCAAAGCCACGGCGAACAACGAAGCTAAAAAATTGGTTATCAAATCTATACAGCGTGTAGGAGCGGAAGCAGCCATCGAAAACGCCGTTTCTGTTTTCAATATTGAAAACGACGAGATTAAGGGCCGTATCATTGGTCGTGAAGGACGTAACATCAGGACATTGGAGAACCTGACCGGCGTGGATGTCATCATCGATGATTCCCCCGACGCCATCCTGCTCTCCAGCTTCGACCCCATCCGCCGCGAAATTGCCCGCCAGTCACTGCAAAAGCTGGTGACCGACGGCCGTATCCACCCCGCCCGTATCGAAGAGGTGGTGGCCAAAACCAAGAAACATATTGAACAGGAAATCGCCGAAATCGGTAAGCGTACCTGTATCGACCTTGGTATCCACAACATCCATCACGACCTGATGCGTATGGTAGGTAAAATGAGATACCGTTCTTCATACGGACAGAACCTGTTGCAGCACTCCAAAGAAGTGGCCAACCTCTGCGCCACCATGGCTGCCGAATTGGGTCTAAACCCCAAATTGGCCAAACGTGCCGGTCTGCTGCACGATATCGGCAAAGTGTCTGACACTGAATTGGAAATGCCTCACGCCATCTACGGTGCCCAGCTGGCAGAGCAATACAAAGAGCGTCCCGAAGTAGTCAATGCCATCGGTGCCCACCATGACGAGATGGAAATGGACAACCTCATCGCTCCGATTGTACAGGTTTGTGACGCCATCTCTGGCGCGCGTCCCGGTGCCCGCCGCGAAGTAGTGGAAGCTTACATCAAGAGACTGAACGACCTCGAGAACATCGCCCTCACCTACCCCGGCGTAGTGAAGACCTTCGCCATCCAGGCCGGCCGCGAGCTGCGTGTTATAGTTGGTGCTGAAAAGGTAAGCGACGAGCAGGCCAACCAGCTGTCATTTGACCTCTCTAAGAAAATCCAAAACGAGATGACCTATCCCGGTCAGATCAAGATTACCGTCATCCGCGAAACCCGCTCGGTCAACTACGCAAGATAATTGCAAAAGTCATGAATAAGAATATCTTACAGGGAAAAACATTCTGGCTGATTCTGTTCGGAGTCACAACCGTACTGTTTATTCTTTACATGGTATTCTTTTCAGACAACAACCTGAATAAGCGCCGCGAGTTAGACAAGAAAATTGACAATCTGGAAAAGAGTATTACTGACACGAAAAACAAGATTGAGAACAACTACTCGTACGATCAACTCAAAAGCGATTCAAGCAAGTTGGAACAATACGGACGCGAGAAGCTGAATATGCAGAAGAAGGATGAGGATGTGTTTGTTATTGTGTACGAATAGACGGTCAAACGGTTAGAAGGTCAGGAGGTTAGAAGTAATTAGGTTTCAGTGGTCAGGGGTCAGATATTAAGAATTAAGATACTCATCGCACGAAGTCTATAACATGAAATAACATTAGAACATTAAAAACTATCAACTATCAATCATTAACTATCAATTGTAAGGGATGAGGATTGCGATTATCAACGGAGTAAATTTGGGCCAGTTAGGCACACGGGAGGTGAACATCTATGGTGCCCAGACTTTCGAGGAGTATTTCAAGGAATTGGAGCGTATGTTTCCGGAGGTGGAACTGACCTATTTTCAGTCGGACAAGATTGAGGAACTGGTGGATGCCTTGCGCAAGGGGCAAAGCTGTGACGGCATCATCCTGAATCCGGGAGCCTTTACCCACACGGCCATCGTGCTTGCTGACACCATAAGATCTATCAGCACTCCCGTAATCGAAGTCCACATCTCCAACTTGTTCGGCAGGGAACTCTACCGCAGACGTTCTGTCATCGCCGCCCATTGCGCCGGTTTTATCAGCGGTTTCGGTCTGCAGGGATACGCCTTGGCCATCCATCACTTCGCCGATTAAACTTTCCGACTTTCAAGCAGTCATCCTAAACATTGTCGAATCAAAAAACAACAAAAACAATAACCATAAAAAAACAAGAAGCTATGAAAAAGATCTTAAGCATTGCAATTCTTATGATTTTTGCGCTCTCTATGTCCGCTCAGGAAACCGTTACGACAGACAAGCCCAAGAAAGTGAAAGAACCTGAAATCACTTTCGAGAATTTGGTTCACGACTACGGTCAGATTTACCAGAATGACAATGGTGAATGTGAATTTGTGTTCAAAAACACTGGCAAGGCCGACTTGATTCTGACCAATTGCCGTTCCAGCTGCGGCTGCACTGTTCCCCAATGGCCTCGTGAACCCATCGCTCCAGGCAAGAAAGCCAGCATCAAAGTGAAATATAACACTAACCGTTTGGGCGTCATCAACAAGAGCATCACTGTGGAATCCAACGCCACCAACAACAGAGTAGTATTGCAAATCAAGGGTAACGTGAATGCCAGACCGGCAGAAGCCGCCCCTGAAAACAGCAGCACTCCCTTAAATGCACCTAATAACTAACCATACAACAAAATAGTCATGAAAAGAATTTGTGCCCTCCTCGTATTGGCTTTCGCTGTCAGCTTCTGTGTCGCTCAGAACAGCAAGCAGAGCAGCAAAACGCAGGCTACCTCATCAACCCCTGCCGTCGCGGAAATACAGTTCGACAAGAATGTCTGCGACTTGGGTACTGTGAAACTCAACGAAGTGGCCACCGACACCTTCACCTTCACCAATGTGGGCAAGAAGCCTTTGGTCCTGTACAATGTAACAGCCGCATGCAACTGTACCAAGGTGGAATACTCCACCGCACCGGTGATGCCTGGCAAAACTGGAACCATCAAGGTCATCTTCAAAGCCGACAAACCCGATGATGTGGGTGCGCGCACCAAGAGAATCACGGTGGACTCGAACGCCAAGAGCGACAGGGTGATCCTGACCTTAAAGGCCAACGTGGTCATGGACTAACAAAATATACCTGGGGTCGTTTGGTTTTGACAGCGGGTATGTGAATTTGTAAGCATGTCGGAGGTTGTGAGACGGTTCCGTTAAAAACTAACTCTCCATGCCAATAAATGGCGAAACTTATGCATTCGCAGCTTAATTGCCGCGAATCTCGCGACACGGACAAGGTCCGTAGTTGCGGGTGCTTCCCCGGAAGCCACGCCCGCCGGCGTCCGGACCGAAGTATCGGAAATGGCAGGATAGCGACCGTAGGCTTCGATACGGAAGCGAAATCTTAGAAGATAAGCGGCAGGACGGTCCGTCCGGTACCTCCCTGCCGCCGACAACTAAACCGTGACTAAACATGTAGAAAGCACTTTTGCAACACGTTTGGACGGGGGTTCGACTCCCCCCGGCTCCACAGGAAAACAAAAAATCCCCGCCAGAAGCGGGGATTTTTGTTGTTTATAACTGCCAGTCAATCTCCGTCTTGCCCTCCGAACGCAAAATGGCGTTGGCTTTGGAGAAGTGCTTGCAGCCCAAGAAGCCGCGATGGGCAGAAAGTGGCGAAGGATGAACTGTGGACAGTATATGGTGCTTGGAAGTGTCGATAATGGCCTCCTTTTGTTTGGCGTAATTTCCCCACAAAAGGAAGACCAAGCCCTCACGCTGTTCCGACAACTTGCTGATGGCCGCATCGGTAAAGCGCTCCCAGCCATGGTTCTGGTGCGAGCCCGCCTCATGGGCACGCACCGTCAGTGTGGCGTTGAGCAAAAAAACACCTTGCTCTGTCCATTTCTCCAAATTACCGCTTCGGGGAACCACAAAACCCACATCATCATGCAGCTCTTTGAAGATATTGATAAGCGACTTGGGATGGGGCACCCCATCCTGTACAGAAAAACACAGACCGTGCGCTTGCCCCGGCTCATGATACGGATCCTGCCCGATAATCACCACCTTCACCTTGTCAAAAGGTGTCTTGTTAAAGGCATTGAAAATCAACGGTCCAGGAGGATATACAGTGTATTTTTGTTTCTCCTCCACCAAGAACTGCTTCAGCTCCGCAAAATAAGGCTGCTGAAACTCGTCCCATAGGACTTTTTTCCAGGATTCTTCGATGTTAGGGGTTATCATTTTAGGGGTTAGGGGTTAGAATTAAAAATTCAAAATTCAAAATTCAAATGAATATTGTTTAGTGTTTAGAGTTTAAAAA